>JAPVWO010000243.1 GCA_027493375.1 Candidatus Multivorans thiocomprendens
TGTCCGAGAACGGTGCTATGATGCGCCATGGGTCTGGATCTCCTTGCTGTAGTTGGACTTCCGACAAAGACCAAGCATACAGCAATGGACGATTCAGACTCTTTCTCAACCCGCTTTATGGGACAGCAGTGATTCCTCGGAGAGGATCTACCTGAACCAGCCGCGGCTGGGGCGCCTGCTCACCCGCTACTCCGAGCGTGGTGACAGACTTGCGGGTCTCGGCGAGCTCCTGGAGCCTGGGGAAGCGTTCTCTGACTGCGATCGGCACAGCCTTTGTCGAGACCGGCGTTTTCGTGTTCGGCTGAACCGCGTGCTCGCGGCCGTGACGCCGCGCGACGGCCTCGCGGTCGCGTTCACTGCGGCGCCCGTCGTACGCAAGTACTCGTCCACGGGCGCACTGGAGTTCGAGGTCAGGCTGGATGGCGAGTGGGTGGAAGAGCTCGTGGACGTTTCGATGAAGGGCAGGGGGGCTTGGGGAGAGTATGTGGGTTTCAATCTCACCACGGACGGCGTCAACGCCTTTACCGTCGTCACCGGTCTGGCCGTGGACGGTGAGACTGGCCGCATCTACTGTCTCGTCGGGGGCAAGGAGATTCACGTACTTGCGCCGAACGGAGCGGTCCTTGTGGTTCTGGCACCTGCGTCCGATTCCGTGTCATTCAACAGCCTTTCTTTTGTTGATGGGGTTGCCTACCTGACGGACATGAGGCGCCTCTACATGGCGAGGTTGCCAGAGGTGCCGGACGGGCGCTGAGTTCAAGCGATCCTGGCGCGTGTTCCGGCGCATCCGATGAAGGGGGGGCGGCTTATGTAGGCGGATCTGCCGGTGGGACCGGCATTTCAAGTCCTCTGAAGCGAACGAACCAATGAGGAAAGGAAGAAGACATGATGAACTGGAAGAAATGGTCTCTGGCGGCCTTCGTCGCGCTTGCGACGCTCGGCTGGGGCGTCTCCATGGCTGGCGCGTCGTCCTGCACGTCGACGAACGGTGCGGCGGTGTGCGGCGGTCCGGGGCTCTGCTGCACGGCTGGGCCCAACTGGTGCGCTGAGTGGGAGTGCGACTACTGATCGCGCTTCGCTGAGCCGGCGGCCGGCGGGCCGCGGTCGTTCTGGCAAGCCGGAGTGATCGCGGCCCCTTCGCGACGGGCTGAAAGGACGAGCCGGCCGCGGACGGCGACCGAGCGCCCGCTAGCGAATCGCGGGCCGGGACCGAGGAGTGTCGAGTTTTCGCGCGGTCAGCGGCGGCGTGGAGTTCTGGTAGGCTGGAACTCGGGTGTCCAGCAGGATGTGGCGAGTCGTACTGAAGCGCTGTCGGCTGAACGCTCTCAGCGGCTGGTTCTTGGCCGCGTCCGGGGTTGGCGGCGCGATGGCCGCGGGCTCGTTCTGGGTCGCTTGGGACAGCTACGAGGAGAGGCGCGCCCTGTATGAGACGAGTCGACTTCAGCAGCAGTTGAGGACCGAACGAGTTCAGGCCTACGCGGACCTGGAGCTGGGTCTGGAGAGGCCTCCCGCCCGCTTGAGCGTCGTGAGTCAGGGGATGGGGGAAAGGCTGGGTTCAAGCGCGACGATTCCCGGGCGTTTCGGCGACATCGGGTTGGCGCGCCGGGACAGGCCGCTTACGTCCCTTGCGCATGATCTCAACGTGGACCCCTCACGGGTTCTCGCGTTGCTCGTCGGTTTCCTGGCTGTCTTCTCGGCGCATCACGTGATCAACGGAGAGCGGGCGAAGGGCACGCTGCGGCAACAACTCGCGAAGGGACTTCCGAGGCCAGGCCTGCTGTTGGGTGAGTACGTCGGCGGTGTGATCACTGTCGTAACGCCTTGCGCTTTACTATTGCTGGGTCTGTCCCTCTGGGCGGTAGGCGGCGGCCTGGCGTTTGAGGCTGGCGACTGGTGGCGGTTGGTCCTCTTCGTCGGGCTGGTCGCGCTTTACGGGTGCTGCTGGGTGGCGCTCACGCTGTTCTTGTCGGTGGTCTGCAGGCAGAGGGAGACCTCCCTGGTTCTCGGAGTGCTTGCCTGGGTCCTATCGGCGGCGTTGTACCCGCAGGCGGCGAGCTGGACCGCGGCCAGCTTGGCGCCCCTTGAGGCCGCGGAGTTCCAGGAACGGTACGCGCTGGACGAGGAGGCTGACGCGAGTCGGCGCCAGCGCTTGAGGAACCGCCGGAACTCGATGGCTGAGGAGTATCGGCAGTACCGGCGGTTTGCCGCCGTCTTGCCGGTCACGGCTTTCCTGGACGCCGGAAGGTTGCTAGCGGGTACTTCGACCGTCGACCACGAGCGGTTCCTGCGGACCGTGGATGCGGCCGAACGTTCCTTCGTTTCGTGGCAGGACGAGAAGCTTGCCAGATATCCGAACCGGGAGTACCGGATTGTCCTCGGAGCGCCGCTCGATATCAGCGGCCTTCCGGAGCCGGTTTACCAGCCGCTCTCGGTGAGCGCGTCGCTTCGTTTCGCGAGTCTGCCGATCGGGGCCCTTCTTGTCGTCGCCACGGGGTTTCTTTCTGGCGCGGTGCTCCGCTTTGACCGCCTTGACGTGCGGTAGCCGGTCCGAACTCCTCAGAAGGCCTTCATGCTCCTGACGGTCATGCGCAACGAACTCGTCCGGCATCTTCGGAGCTATCGGATGGCGGTCCTGTTCGTCGGCGGTTCGCTGCTCATGGTCGTCGCGGCTCTGGTTCATATCGGCGACGAGAGAGATCGGCGTCTGACCCGGACCGCCGTTGCTCGAGCTGCGGCCGGTGCCAGCAACCTCAATCAGGTCGTCATTCCGCGGCCGCCGCCGGCTGCGGGCTTTCTTCGCGGGATGCCGAGCGAGCAATGGCGCGAAGCTGCCGTAGTTCGTCCTCACCTTGTAGACGTGCCGGAGGCTGGAGTCGCGGAGCGTTCGTGGCTTGCCAGCTTGCCGCCGCTGGACTGGGCCGCTGTCGCCGTCTTCTTCTACAGCTTGATGGCACTCGCCGTCAGTCACGATATCGTGGTGGGGGAGAAGGCCGGCGGCACTTTGCGGATGCTAGTCGGCCGGCCGGTTGGTCGCGCGGTGCTCTTGGCGGGCAAGGTCCTCGCCTCGTTCTGCGTCGTGGCCGGATCGTTCCTGCTTGCGGCTCTGATCTCGTTGGCCGTTTTGGCCATGATGGCGGCTGAAGGGACGATCGCGTCCTCCCAGAGTTTCGTCGTCGTCAGTGCTGTGGCGGTGATCCTAGCGTTCCTCCTGTTCAACGTGCTGCTCGGGACGGCGGTTTCGGTGAGCGCGTCGACCCCGGAGTCCGCCCTTCTGCGGGCGTTCGGCCTGTGGGCTCTGTTGGCCTTCGGTGTGCCAGGCTTGGTCGTTGTACTGGCGCCTTTGGTGCGTCCGCTCCAATCGGAGCTGGATTTCCGGCGGAACGTGGCGCTTCACGAGCAGGGCTTTCGCGAGCGGCTGATGGTGTCGAGCGTGCCGTTGACGCGGATCGTGAGGATGCCGGGAATCACCCCTGCCGAGAAGCGGCGCCGGATTGCCGATCTGGAAGCGGCGATGTGGGCGGACCAGGAGGCGGCGCTGGCCGAGTTGGAGGAGGGCTACGCCGGGATTCGTCGCCAGTTCCTGCTACAGGCGGCGGCGCAGGAGAGTTGGATCGACCGCTGGAGTGCCTTGTCTCCCCATTCGTTGCTTGGCGTTTCGTTGGACACACTTACGTTGGCGGGCGCGAGCGGTCGGCGAGAGTTTCTCCGGCAGGTGTCACGGTACGAGCCGGCTTTTACGTCCTTTGTGCTGGGCCAGCGGAAGCTGCGTCGAAAAGAGGCCCGCGAAGGCAGTGCCAAGGCGGTCGATACCGATGAGAACGGCGAGGAGTACACACTGCGCGGGCTGACCCAACTCGACTACGCCGCGGTAGAAACCTCCCCGGATGCCTTTCCCGGGTTTTCCTTCCGTCCGCCCACTCCCGGGTTTCTTGCGGTTCGGTTGCTTCCGGACTTGCTATGGATGCTTCTCTTCATCTCGGTCGCGGGCGGGTTCGCCTTTCTGCGGTTTCAGCGCTACGATTGTCGATGAGCAACTTGCTGGCCAGCCTGCTACGCCGCTGCCGCCTGATCTCGGCTCGTTTCCCGGGGTTCGTTCTGCTCCTGTTTCTTGGCCTTCTGGCAGGGAAAGCGGTTGTCGCTCGGGCCCAGCCGGCTGCGAGCACGGAGGAACGCCGCCTCGAGTTTGCTGAGGCCAGCATAGGTCACGAGGAAGCGGAGAGGACCGTGCAGCGCGCAATCGAACTGCAGGCGAGCGGACTGATCTCGGATTCCGAACTTGAAGCCGAGGAAGCCCGCCTTCGCCTCGCGGAGCTTCAGATGCGGCGCGCCTGGTTGACTCTGGTGCTCGCCGACCCGGAGGTTGTGCTCCGCGAGGCTCGAAAGTACCACGACCAGAGCGGCGGTGTCCGCGTGGAGTTAGACGTGGTGGCGCGCTGGTCCTTCGGTGCCGAGACGTCCGTTCAGGACGGCGGCACGTCGTCGGTCGAGTTACCTGCTGTCGAAGGCGTTTCGAATGTCGTCGTGAGTCTGAAGACACCCCGCGAGTACCGGGAGGGCGTCCTGGTCGAGCCGACTATCGTCTCCGTGCCGTACGAGCATCGCGTCCCGCTGCTACGCTTCGACGAACCCGCAACGATCGACTTCGGCTTGCTCGTGGCGGATGTACAAGAACTCCTGGTGGAGTTCCGGTACAACAATTCGGTGTACGGCCGACAGGTGCTGCTGGGGAAACGCGCGAACGAGCAGGGGCCGGTGATCATTCGCTCAGACCAGATCACCCTTGACGCCGAGCTGGGCGGCGAAGCGGTCTTCGACCTGCGCCTGGAGCGTTTCGAAGGCGACAGCGCGACGTATGGCCTGGGTTTGGAGGATCTGCCGGCGGAAGTGGCGTTTCAGTTTGCCGACCCGGACACGGGGGCGGCGTTTAGCCAGCTATTCTTCCCGGAAGCAGTGACGGACCGGGACCTGCGGTTGACGCTCACCATGCCTTCCCGGCCGACGGCCGACGTACGGCCGGATCGAGCCCTCCGGTTCACGGTGCTTGTGGAACCCGAGCTTGGGGATGGGCGGGAGGCAGGGAGAACGGCGGCGGGCGAGTTGAACCTCGCCGTGGTGCCGCGAGGCATCGCGGAACTCCAGATAGAGGCAGAGAACCTCTACCACGAGGTGGCGCCGGGGGACGAACTCCAGTTCGACGTTCGGGTCGTCAATTCGGGTAGCCGAACTCTCGAGCAGGTCGAGCTTGCGCTGGGCGTGCCGTTCGGTTGGGAAACTCAGCTAGCGCCCGGTCTCTTCCCCTCGCTTGAACCGGGTGCCGAGGGCATGTCCGTGGTTACGTTGAGGACTCCGCCGGACGTGATTCTGGGTGACTATGAGGGAACGATTCGAGCCGGCAGTCTCGCGGGGGACCGTCTGCTACGGAGCGAGGAGAGGACGCTGCGCCTGCATGTGGTGGCCTCCGACAACCCGTGGCTGGTGGCGACTCTCCTCGTTGCCGCGCTCCTGGTGCTGGCGGCCGTGATCTGGGCCAGCATTCGCCTGAGTCGGCGGTAGGTCGAGGCGATCTTCAGGCCAAGTGCCGGGTCTTGCTGCGTAGCCGCGGGGAGGACGAAGGATGATCGAGGCAGTCGAACTGACCAAAGACTTTGGGGACGGAATCCGGGCGGTGGATCGAGTGAGCTTCGAGATTCCACCGGGCCAGATCTTCGGGCTCCTAGGGCCCAACGGCGCGGGAAAGACGACGACGATCAACCTTTTTCTCGACTTCATCCGGCCAACCGCTGGCAAGGCGGTGATCAGTGGCGTCGAGGTTGCCGTCGAGCCCCGCAGAGCGAAGCGCCATGTAGAGTTGATACCTGAGAACGTCGCTCTCTATCCGACGTTGACCGCCGTCCAGAATGTCGAGTTCTTCAGTTCATTGGGCCGGAGGCGAAGGGTGGAACGGGAGCGAGTGCGCCAGGCCTTGCTGCGGGCGGGCCTTGCCGAAGAAGCCTTCGATCGACGCGTTTCCGGCTTCTCGAAGGGAATGCGGCAGAAGGCGGGAATCGCCGTTTCGATAGTGCGTCAGGCGCCTGCCGTTCTCCTCGACGAACCGACGTCGGGGCTGGATCCGAAGGCGGCGGCCGATCTGCTCGTACTCCTCGACGGCATGCGTGAGCAGGGCGTCGCGATTCTGATATGCACCCACGACATCTTTCGCGCTCAGCAGCTCTGCGATCGGGTTGGCATCATGCGCCAGGGAACTATGCGGACAGTGCTGGATCGGCGAGCGCTTGACGCCGCCGACCTTGAGCAGGTCTATCTGGACATGATGGCGTACGGTTGACGCGGGGCTCGGACGGCCCGAGAGGCCGCGTCAAGCACTATCGGGGGGAGGGTCGCTGGATGGGCAGCCGAGGTCGCGCGGGGCAAGCGGAGCGTCGATTCGCTCCTCCCGCGTCTCGCCGGGTTCCTGTGCAGGTCTGCGCCAGGGTCCGGGACGCTCTCCGACCTTCTTGGCGAGCCGGACGGTGTGCCGGTCGCCTGAGTCGTCGCGGGTCCTGCTTGCGGGCCAAGGTGGCTGCTTGACGACATCCCGAGAGGATTGTGACCAGGACACCGAGAGCGGCCGGGACCGGAGGGCTGGCGGATTGACACGTCCGAGCGAAACCCGACGGAAGTTCTACGGCTGGCCGATGGTCGGCATCGGCTTCCTGACTTACGGCCTGGGCATCGCGCCGGCGTACTACGGCCTGGGCATCTTCGCGTCGTCGTTGATCGCCGATCTGGAGCTGACCCGCCAGCAGATCGGCCAGATGTTCGGGGCGTTCACGTTCACGTACGGCCTGGTCAGTCCGGTCGCGGCGGCGGTCATCCGCCGCTGGGGTATCCGGGCCACGGTGACCGCGGGCGCGCTGTGCGCCGCCAGCGGCTTCTGGGTAGTGAGCCAGGCCTCGAGCGCGACCGAGATCTACCTCGGCTATTCGCTCGTCGGCGGCATCGGGATCGGTTTCTCGACGCTGTTGCCCGCCCAGGCGATGCCGGTCTTCTGGTTCCGCAGGTACCGGGCGCGGGCGACGGCGATCATCCTGTCGGGTGCCGGAGTCGTCGGCTTTCTATGGCCGCCGGCGGCCGGGCTCGTGCTCGAGGCGTGGGACTGGCGCGTCGGCTGGCAGATCGTCACCGGGATCTCCCTGCTCGTCGCGGCGATCGCCGTGCTCTTCATCCGGAACCAGCCGAGCGACATTGGTCAGCGTCGTGACGGGCTGCCGCCGCAGGATCCTGACGATCCGACTCCGGTCGGGCCGGGCCGCCGGGCGGAGTCATCGCTGGTGGGGAGCGGCGCCGAAGCGGCCGGCGAGATGCCGAAGGGTGCCCTCATGTGGGCTCTGCGCACTCCCCAGTTCTGGATCGCCACTTTCGCGACGGCGGCGAACACCGTGCCGTGGCGAGTCGTGTCCGCCCACGGCGGCCTTCATCTGGAAGACCTCGGATTCACGACACTTGCCGCATCGACGATCCTGGGCGTACGGGTGGGCGCCAGCCTGTTCGGCCGCCTGACCGGTTCGCTGGGCGACTTCATGTCGCCGATGCGGGTCCTCGCGCTGGCCCTGCTGGTCAACGCGGTGGCTCTGTGGGTATTCGTGTCCGCGAGCTCCGCGGCGGTGGCGTATCCCTGCGTCTTCGCGATCGGCGTTGCCTACGGCACTGCCTACACGAGCGAAGTGGTCGTGTTCGGCTTGTTCTTCGGCCGGGCAGCGTTCGTGGGAGCGACCGGCATCCGGATCGGTCTGATCGGCGTCATCGGCGCTCTCGGACCGATCCTGGCCGGAGCCGCGGCGGATCGCACGGGTTCCTATGCCGGCACGCTCTGGACCCTCGGCGGCCTCGCGGTCCTGGGGGCGGCGTCGATCTGGTTCTGCCGCCCTCCGGACCGGCCAGCATTCGTCGGGCAACCGCAGGCCGGCGAGTACACTGGTCCCGGTACCACAGAGGAGAACTGACATGGGCAAGCAGAAGATGCCGATCGCCCTCTTTGCCGTGGTCGCCCTGGCGTCGGCGCCGCTCGTCGCGCAGGCCGGAGAATCCGGCCTGGAACGAACGCCTTGGGGAACTCCGGATCTGCGCGGGATCTGGGACTTCCGGACGATCACGCCGCTTGAGCGGCCGGAGGAACTCGGTGAGCAGGAACGCTTCGGCAGCGCGGAGGCCGCCGCCGAGTTCGAGCAGCGGACGCTGGCGCGGCGGAACAAGGACCGGCGGACGAGCGATGGTCTCTCCGCCCAGGCCGATGTCGCGAACGCCTACAACCAGTTCTGGTGGGACTACGGGGACAAGCTGACCGAGGACCGGCGCACCTCGCTCATCGTCGATCCTCCCGACGGCCGGATTCCAGAACTGACCCAGGTCGCGAAGCAGCGGGTCGCGGAGCGCGCCGCGGCGCGTCGCCGGCCGGCGCACGGCCCGGAGGATCGGGGCGTGGCCGAACGCTGCATCCTGGGCTTCAACGCCGGACCGCCGATGAGCCCGAGCGCCTACAACAACAACGTCCAAGTCTTTCAGACCGAGGACACGGTCGTGCTCCTGGTCGAGATGGTCCACGACTCGCGGGTCGTGCCTCTCGACGGGCGGCCGACCCTTCAGGACGACGTGCGCCAGTGGCGGGGCGACTCGCGGGGCCACTGGGAGGGCGACACCCTGGTCGTCGTGACGACGAACTTCACCGATCAGACGAGTTTCCGGGGTTCGGGCCCGAACATGCGTCTCACCGAGAGGTTCACCCGGGTTGGGGAGGACCGCCTCGTGTACGAGTACACGATCGACGACCCGGAGTCCTTCGCGGGTCCCTGGACGGCGGTCATTCCGATGAGCAGGAATCCGTTGCCCATGTTCGAGTACGCCTGCCACGAGGGGAACTACGGCATGCTGAACCTGCTGCGCGGGGCCCGGGCGGAGGACGCGGAAGCCGAGGCGGCCGCCAGGGCGGAGACCTCGGGCGGCTAGCGGTGGTTGCCGCGCTGGCGGACCTGCCCGCACACCGGGTGCGCCGGCGCCCCCGCCGGCTGCCGCCGCGGGCGGCCGGGGTGTCGCGCCAGGCAGCCCAGATGGCGTCGACTGGCGTGAGTCAGCTTCGGCGAGCAGCAGCTTGAGCATTGCCACCGTCGGCCTGCTCCATCCAGGAGCGATGGGCGTCACCGTCGGCGCGGCGGTGCGCGAGTCCCTCCGGGTCGTGTGGGCGTCCGGGGGCCGGAGCCGGGAGACCCGCGCTCGTGCCGCAGGCGCCGGTTTCGAGGATCTGGGCACGCTTGAAGCCGTGACCGCGGCGGCCGACGCCGTGCTCTCCGTCTGCCCTCCCCACGGCGCCCTGGCACTGGCCGAGGCGGTCGCCGCGACCGGATTCGACGGCCTCTATCTCGATGCGAACGCGGTGTCGCCGGCCACGGCGATCAGGATTGCGGAAGCCGCGGCGGCGGGCGGAGCGCGCTTCGTGGACGGCGGCATCGTCGGGCCGCCGGCGGTCCGGCCGGGGACCACGCGGCTCTATCTCTCAGGAGACGTCGCGCCGGAACTGGCGGCTCTGTTCGAGGACTCGGCCCTCGAGGCGATCGATCTCGACGCGGATGCCGGCGCCGCCTCGGCGCTCAAGATGTGCTACGCCGGCTTCACCAAGGGCAGCGCGGCGCTACTGCTTTCGCTGCGGGCCGCCGCCAGCGCCTACGGAGTGGAGCAAGGCCTGCTCGCGGAGTGGAGCCGCTCCCAGCCGGGACTGGAGAAGCGAAGCAAGCGCGCAGCGGCCACGGCGGCTCCGAAGGCCTGGCGTTTCGCCGGCGAGATGGAGGAGATCGCCTCGACCCTGGAGGCGGCGGGGCTGCCGGACGGATTCCACCGGGCCGCGGCGGAGGCCTACGTGCGGCTCGCCGGCTTCCGCGGCGAGCCGGAGGGCGTGGCCGTGGACGAGGTGATCGGGGCCTTGCTGGATGGTGACCGCCTGGATGGCCAGGGAGTTTAGGCGCGTCCGTCGCGCACCTGCGACCGGAACCGAGACGGAGTAGAGCCGAATCGCCTCTGGAACAGCCTTCGGAACGTACGTTCTGAGCCGAAGCCGACGGCCTCGGCTACTCGAGCGATCGGTTCGTTGTGCTCGCGGAGGAGGAGGACCGCTCGTTCTAGGCGGCGCGCGACCAGCCAATCGTGGAATGACTGGCCAGTGGCTTCGCGAAAGAACCTGCCGAACCCCCCGTCGCTCATGGCTGCGACGGGTGCCAGCGCGCGCAGGTCCAGATGATCTTCCAGGTGTTGGTCAACGTGCTCGCGAACTCTCCTCAGCCTGGCGTAGTAGTCGAACGGGTCGTTGCCGGCCTTGGGAGGGACTGCTGTTTCCCCTTTCGCTTCTTGAGGCGGCTCCCCAATCTCCGCGAAGGCGAAGCCGTAACGCTCGATCCTGCTTCCGGAGACCGCCGAAACTTGCGACGACCATCCGGGTGCCCACTCGACGAAGGTGTGAAACTCGCCGTACTCGCCGCAGGGATCGACATCATCGGGCAGGGCCGCCACGAAGTTCTCGTCGAAACGGCAACCTGAATGGCGGGCCGGCACTCGGTCTGTCTCCACTGAGCAGACGAGGGCCTTCAGGCCGGCGCCCAGGATCTCCGCAACGTGCTCTGCCGGGTCGCGGCCCCAGAGAGGGAACAGAGGACGGAGTCCGATTCGCTCCAGGAGCTCTGAACGACGTCGCCTTGCCCGGACCGAGAAGATCTCGCTGAACGCCACGAATTCCGTACCGTCGGTTGAGCACACGCCTAGGAGCGCCTCCTGAATGGCGCTGTCGTGTTCGGTGAGGGAAGCAGCCCAGTCGAACTGGACAAACCGGACTGGCAGACCGGCCGCGGCTGCCTGTGCCTCGATCATGCGGCGACGCACTCCATGCATGGCTACCCGGCCGTTTCTCCGATTGATGAGCACGACCAGGCCGCGTACGTCCCACGTCGGGTCGCGGCGCAGCGTGTGCAGCGCCCATGATGAGTCCTTCCCGCCGCTCCACCAGAGCCACACAGGTTGGTCGCGTGAGGGAGATGACATGGGAGGGAGGAGGTCGTCTTCCAGACCGACAGTTAGCCCGGCGGACGATACCAGCGTCGGGCACCGGAGCGCCTAGTGAGACTGGCGGCGATCACCAGATCTGGCTTGGAGGGGCTCCAGTTCGCTGTTGTCCGATTCGAGTCGTTTCTTGTCCGGTCTTCGGTTCGCCCGTGCATGTCCATGCGCGCGGGGGGCTCGCTATCGTTATCGCCGTAACCGAGCTTGCGGGCTTGACGAGTTGCAACAACCTGACCAGAGGAGGTCCTATGCGAGTGTTCTTCAACAGGTCCACGCCGATGCGTGGCGTGGTTCCGTCCCTGCTGTTCTTCGGGATCCTGACGCCCGCTCAGTTCGCCGTTGCCGCTAACTGCAACTACGAATGCAACGAGAACGGGTGCTCGGCGGCGGGTACGTACACGGGCCAGGGTGGCTGTATGACGACTTCCACAAGGGAATGCGAGGAGGACCCGACAAGCCCGGTCGTCAAATGCAAGACGATTGTCACCTGCGAGACCATCACCGGTCCTTGCGGGGACTTCGGGCCGCCCGAACTGTGAGAACCGCGGCCCTATCCGTGTCGTGCCTGATGCTCTCTTCGCTAGCTCCTCTCGCCATGGGGCAGATGAAGTTGGAGCTGAAGGTCGTTGATCACCGGGAGTTGGCCGACGTACGGTCAGCGACGTTCGAGGCACTCGACCCGATCACCCGCGAGGGAATCGCCTCCTGGCATCTCGCCAAGGACATCGCCTTGGAGGGACTGCAAGTCGAGGTTCCCGCGTCTGAGGTGGGGGTAGTGGTTCGGGCGACCGCCGAAGGGGCTTGGTCGCCATCCGTGCATGTGCCGCCAGGGGCTGCGCTGGAACCACTCTTCCTGCTCCGAGAACGCAGGATCGTTCTACGGGTTCGCAGTTCTCACCGGGCATTGGAGCGTCTGGCCAACGAGAACCTCTATGTTCTCGGCCGCGTGTGGGCGCCGGGCAGGCGGCTGCCGCCCGGCGTCTATCGCGGTCCCTGCGACGGTCAATGGACGGAAGGTGAGAGAGAGTTCATCGTCACATGTCCGTTTGCTGGCGGTGAGACGGCGCGCGTCCGAGTCTGGCTCGGCCCCTTCCAAGCGTGGACGGCGACCGTGACAGACGGCTTTGAGGACCTGGCCTTCGAGTTGGACGAACCGAGAATCGGCGCAACGGTAACAGGGCGACTAGCCTCCTCTCCGGCTGCGGTACTCCTCGCCGCAGATGACGGGCGCATTCCGTTGGCCACGTGGACTGACTTGACAGGTTCGTTCACGCTCGAAGGCCTGTCCCCCGGACGCTTTTCGTTGAGGCTGGTCAACTCGCCGCTGGACCGTTGGCCGGTCCACATACGGTCTCTTGAGGATTGGGTCGACCTGGGCAACCTTCAGAGTGCGGCGTCGAACCGCCTGACGGTCGAGCTTAGGGGTGCCCATGGAGCCTCGCTGACGGGGCTCGCCGTGGCCGCTACACCGGTAGAGCTGAACATCCAGAGTCAGGTCGTCAACTACGGCTCCTCTATCCGAGGAGCGTCACGGGAAGGTGGTCTCTTCACATGGGAGGGGCTTCCGCGCGGTCACTACGAACTTGACGTGACGAGCCAACAGGGGGACCGGTATCGCCAGGAACGGATCGAGTTCCTGGGCATGGACTACACCGTTCTGGATCTTGAGTTGCTACCGGTAGAGGGAATCCTGCGTCGCGATGGCGACCCGGTGGAGGGCGCCATGCTGTGGTTCGGTGGCATGCGGGGTGTCCAGCGGGTTGCAATGCGGAGTCAGGAGGGCGGCGTCTTTCAAGGATTCTTGCCGCAGGAACGCGACTGGTTCCTGGAGCTCACCGCTGCGCCCCTGTGCGATCCCTGCGAGGGGTCCTGGGAACAGGGTTGGCAGGGGCTCGACTCGGAGACTGTCGAGCGCGTTGGATTCATCGAGGCCAGGGCGGACGAAGACGGTGTTGCCCGCATGGAGATCGATCTGCCCGCAGGTCGTGTGATCGGTCGCGTTGTCGCCGTCGAGGAGGATGGACTCCGTGGAGTCGACGGCGTTCGGGTCACGATTGAGCGTGCAGAGAGGACCTTCCCGCAGGGAGCCGTCGGCATAGGCCCCTGGCAGACGCGATCCGAGGAGTCCGGCACTTTCGCTGTCGAGGGGTTGCCTGCCGGCAGCTACACGGCCGTCGCCGAAGTGAGCGGCACGAGGGAACGCAGGCGCGCGTCCGGCGATGTCGAGTTCCGCGTCGACACCGATCTTGCTCCCCCTGCCTTGGAGTTGCGATTGCGAGAGCAGCAGGCGATCAGGGTGGCAGTCAGATCCGGCGGTGCGCCGGTAAGCGGGGCGGCTGTGTGGATCCGATCCGGGTCGGCCGTTGATGGGAGGTCCCCTATGTCTTCGGACGGACAGGGTGTGTTCTGGCTTCCGCCGCCCGTTTCGACGGTGGATATCTTCGTTTGGGCAGACGAGTTCGGCGCGACAGGTGTGCGACGCAACGTGACACCCGGCGGTGTGATCGCCGTGGAACTGGGCCGCAGCAGGGGTGGTCTCCGGTTAGTGAAGCGGTCGGGTGGCCGCCTCGTCACTGAGTCGGGAGCAGGAATCGAATTGGACCGTCTCAGGGGTCTCGCCAGCCGTGCTGTCGTGGACGACGGAGACGAGATTGTCCTCCGGGGTCTGGCTCCCGGAACGTATCTGTGGTGCCCGTCGACGCATCAAGAGTGTAGCCCGGCCAGCGTCTTACCGTGGGCCGAGAGTCAAGTAGAACAATAGGAGATTGGAGATGGGAAGACCCGTGATGCGCCTTATGCTGGTTCTCGGTCTGTGTCTTGGCGCCGTGCAGGCTGTCGGGGCATCCGAGAAGCCAGGTTACCTGGGAATCGGATTCGAGGTCGATTCGAGTTCGGGGCTGCTTGCCGTTGCGCACGTCGTACCGGGCAGCCCCGCTGAAGTCGCCGGTATCAGACGGTCTGATGTCCTCACGGCCATCGCGGGCGCCGAAGTGAGATTCGCCTCACATCGCGAGGCGCTGGAGAGCGTAGGACGCAAGGTCAAAGAAGGGGTTCCGATCGAGCTCGGCTTCCGACGCGAAGGACGGAACCGTTCCGTGGTTGTGGTGCCTGCGGGTTCGCCGCCAGGTTTGGCAGCGAGAAACGAAGCGGCGCTGCGCTGTGCCGACTCTGCTTTGAGGGTTGGCCGCATCGCTCGACGGGGTCCACCGCAGTGACTGTTCGGCACCTCCGCAATCCCTTGCTCCTTAGGAGTTCCTGGACAAAGAGGGCGGCCCCGGAGGGCCGCCCTGATTCGTTCGGCAGGCTGTCGACCTGGAGGTCGATCGCCTACATCATGCCGCCCATGCCGCCCATGTCGGGGGCGGGCGGGGCGTCCGGCTTCTCTTCCTTGATCTCGGAGACGAGGGCCTCCGTGGTCAGCATGAGGCCGGCGATCGACGCGGCGTTCTGCAGCGCCGTCGTGGTGACCTTGGCCGGGTCGATGACGCCGGCGGCGATCAGGTCTTCCATCTCGCCATTGGCCGCGTTGTAGCCGACCGAACCGGTCTGCGCCTTCGCGTCGCGGACGATGACCGAACCCTCGACGCCGGCGTTCTCGGCGATCTGCCGGGTCGGCTCCTCGAGCGCGCGCTTGACGATCGAGATGCCGATGCCCACGTCGCCGTTCTCGGTCAGCCCGGCGACCGCTTCGATCGCGCGAAGCAGAGCCACGCCGCCGCCCGGGACGACGCCCTCCTCGACGGCGGCCTTGGTCGCGTGCATCGCGTCCTCGACCCGCGCCTTCTTCTCCTTCATCTCGGTCTCGGTCGCGGCGCCCACCCGGATCACGGCGACACCGCCGACCAGCTTCGCCAGCCGCTCCTGGAGCTTCTCGCGGTCGTAGTCGGAGGTCGTCTCCTCGATCTGGTTGCGGATCTGCTTGACCCGGCCGGCGATCGCGGCCTGACGGCCGGTGTCGCCGGACTCGGTGACGATCGTCGTGTCGTCCTTGGAGAGGACGACCTTCTTCGCCTCGCCGAGGTCCTGCCACTGGACGTTCTCCAGCTTGATGCCGAGGTCTTCGGTGATCACCCGGCCGCCGGTGAGGATCGCGATGTCCTCGAGCATGGCCTTGCGGCGGTCGCCGAAACCGGGCGCCTTGACCGCGGCCGCCTGCAGCGTGCCGCGCAGCTTGTTGACGACCAGAGTGGCCAGAGCCTCGCCCTCGATGTCCTCGGCGACGATCAGCATCGGCTTGCCCTGCTTGGCGACCTGCTCGAGGACCGGAAGCAGGTCCTTCATCGAGCTGATCTTCTTCTCGTGCAGGAGCACGACGCAGTTCTCGAGCACGCACTCCATGCGGTCGGCGTCGCTCACGAAGTAGGGCGACAGGTAACCGCGGTCGAACTGCATGCCCTCGACGACCTCGAGCTCGGTCTGCAGGCCCTTGGCCTCCTCGACCGTGATCACGCCGTCCTTGCCGACCTTGTCCATCGCCTCGGCGATGATCTGGCCGATCTCGGCGTCGTTGTTCGCGGAAATCGTGCCGACGTTGGCGATCTCCTCGCTGTCCTTGACGTCCTTGGCGAGGGCGTGGATGGCGTCGACGGCGGCGCCCACCGCGAACTCGATGCCGCGCTTCAGCTCCATCGGATTGGCGCCGGCGGTCACGTTCTTCGCGCCCTCGCGCAGGATCGCCTGCGCCAGGACCGTCGCGGTCGTCGTGCCGTCACCGGCAACGTCGGAGGTCTTCGAGGCCACCTCGCGCACCATCTGCGCGCCCATGTTCTCGAGGCCGTCCTTCAGTTCGATCTCCTTGGCGACGGTGACGCCGTCCTTGGTGATCGTGGGGGAGCCGAACGACTTCTCGAGGACGACGTTGCGGCCCTTGGGGCCGAGCGTCACCTTGACGGCGTCGGCGAGCTTGTTGACTCCGCGCAGGACCGCGCCGCGCGCGTCCTCGGAGTAGACGATCTGCTTTGCCATGTATCTGCTCTCCAGTTCCGGCCTATCCCACGACCGCGAGGATCTCGTCCTCGCGCAGGATGACCATGTCTTCGTCGTCGATCTTGATGTCGCTGCCGGAGTACTTTCCGATCAGCACGCGGTCACCAACGCTGACGTCGAGCGCGGAACGCTCGCCGTTTTCCTGCAGCTTGCCGGGGCCGACGGCGACGACCTCGGCCTCCTGCGGCTTCTCCTTCGCAGCGTCCGGGATGATGATGCCTCCCCGGATCTGCTCCTCCTCCTCGAGCCTCTTGACGAGTACCCGGTCATGAAGCGGACGTACACTCACCAGCGATCTCCTCCTCTTGGGTTGGTGTCGGTGGATGTGGTCTGTGTGGCCGGGCGAAGCGCCTGTTAGCACTCGCTCCGGGCGAGTGCTAACAATAGAAACATGGAGGCCCGAATGTCAACCGTCCAGGACACTTCGCTGCGCGGCCGGCCCGGGCCGCAGGCGGTAGAGTCTGCCGGTCCCGCTGACACGGTCTCCGGTGCAGGGGACCGGAAAGGAGACTCGCCTGTGATCTGGCCTCAACGAAGCAGTGCCCCTCGGGAAGGAAGAAGGGGCGGCGCCGCGGCGATGTGGATCGCTCTGCTCGCCCTGTTGGCGGCGGCGTTCGCCTGGCCGGCCGGCGGCGCGGCCCAGAGCGCGCCGACCGCGGCCGCCGTGCCGGTCGAGGAGTTCGAACTCGACAACGGCATGCGCTTCCTGCTCGTGAGCCGCCCGGAACTGACGACGGTGGCGGCGGCCTGGGTGGCTCACGTCGGTTCCGCCAACGAACGGCCGGGGATCACCGGCCTCGCCCACTTCTTCGAGCACATGATGTTCAAGGGCACGCACACGATCGGCACGAAGGACATCGAACGCGACCTCGAGGTCGTCGCGGAGCAGGAGGCGGTCCAGGAGAAGATCCGCGCCGAACTGCGGGAGCAACGCCGCCGCTACCGGCTGGGCGAGATCGACGATCCGTACGATCCCGCCCACCGCACCGACACCCTGAACGCGCTCCGCGCGGAGTTCCAGCAGCTCGTGGAGGAGCAGCGGGAGCTCATGGTCAAGGACGAGCTGGACAAGGTCTACACGGACGGCGGCGGAACGAGCCTGAACGCCTTCACCAGCAACGACTTCACGGTCTACATCAACCAGTTGCCGGCGAACCGGATGGAGCTCTGGTTCTGGCTCGAGTCGGATCGCCTGCTGAATCCGGTGTTCCGCGAGTTCTACGCCGAACGCGACGTCGTGTACGAAGAGAGGCGCCTGCGCACGGAGTCGACGCCGACCGGCCGCTACGACGAGCAGGCGGACGCCATGTTCTGGCAGTCCCACCCGTACAGTTGGCCGGTCATCGGCTGGGCTTCGGACCTGGAGGTGATCAGCAAGTCCCAGGCCGACGAGTTCTTCGCCACCTACTACGCGCCAAACAACCTGAGCGCCGTGCTGGTCGGCAACTTCGATTCGGCCGAAGTGCGGGAACTGGCGGAGCGCTACTTCGGCCGGCTCCCGCGGGCCGAGCGGCCTGCGCCGGACGTCGTCACTCTCGAGGCCGAGCAACTGGCCGAGAAGCGGATGACGGGCGAGTGCGACTGCCAGCCCCAGCTCCAGGTGCGCTACCACGCGGTGCCGTTCGGCCACGGCGACGGCTACGCGCTCGACGTCGTCGCGGGTGTCTTGAACGGCCGCACCGGGCGTCTCTACGAGCAGATCGTGGAGGGCGCCGAGATCGCGTCCAGCGCCAGCGCCTTCTACGAGGCGAGGAAGTACGCCGGCGTCTTCAACCTGCGCGCGGAGACGAAGGGCGACGCGACGCCCGAGCAGCTCCTTGCCGCCTGGGACGGGATCGTCGCCGAACTGATCGCCGAGCCGGTGCCGGACGACGAACTGGCCAAGGTGAAGAACCGGGTGTCGGCCGACACCTACCGGCAACTCCGGGATCCGTTCTTCCTGATGATCCAGTTGGCGGTCATGGACGCGCTCGGCGACTGGCGCTACCTGAACACGGTCGCGGAGCGGACCAACGAAGTCACCGCGGAGGACGTGCAGCGCGTGGCGGCGAAGTACTTCGAGCCTTCGAAGCGTCTGGTGAGCCTGTACTACCGCAAGGAGGGAACCGAAGCGACGGAGACCCCGTCCGAACTCGAGGCCCTGCCGCCGGAGATGCGGACGGCTCTCATGTCCCAGGCCGAGGCCATCGCGCAGATCGAGGATCCGGCCCAACTGGAGATGGTCCTGCAGCAGATGGAGGCCCAGTCGGCCCAGGTGCCGGAAGAGATGCGTCCCGCGCTCGACTGGATGCGCGGCGTGATCGAGGAGCGGCTGGCCGAACTGCAGGCTGAACTTGGGGAAGAAGATGGCGAAGGAGGTGAACAGTGAGCGGACGCGTTCTTGTGAGGCTTGCGATCCTCGTCGTTCCGTGCCTCGGACTGGCGTCGTCGGTCGGGGCCCAGGGCAACGCCGAGATCGTCGCGCACCCGAGTGCACTGACCTACGGTCCCCTGGACTTCGAGTTGCCGGACGCGGACGGTTTTCGCCGCGAGCTGGCGGGGGGCGTTCCCGCCTACCTGGTTCCGGACCGTTCGCTGCCGTTGGTCGACATCGCGGTGCGGTTTCGGATCGGTTCCTACCTGGAACCGGTCGAGCAGACGGGGCTGGCTGCCCTGACCGGCGAGCTGATGCGGACGGGCGGCGCCGGCGAACTGGAGGCGAAGGCCTTCGACGAGGCGGTCGAGGCGGTTGCCGGCAACTTCTCGGCGTTCATCGGCAGCACGAGCGCCGGGATGTCGATGAACTGCCTGACGACGGTGCTCGACGAGTGCCTCGACCTCTTCTTCTCGATGCTCACCGAACCCCGCTTCGACGGCGACCGGCTGGACCTGGCGAAGGAGAACGAGCTGGAGAGCCTCAAGCAGCGCAACGACGATCCGGTGGATGTCGCGGGACGGGAGGGCCAGTGGCTGCTCTACGGGCCGGACCACGTGGAATCGCGATTCGTCACCGCGGCGTCGCTGGAGACGGTCGGACGCGACGACCTGGTGGCGTTCCACCGGCGCTACGTCCATCCCGGCCACATGGTCGTGGCGGCCGCCGGCGACTTCGACAGCGACGAACTCGCGGCCAAGCTCTCGGCGCTGCTCGACCGCTTCGGGGAAGAGGGCCGCGGACAGGCGCCGTGGCCGCCCCAGGCCGAGGCGTACGAGCCCGCGCCCGGCGTTTACGTGGCCCAGCAGGACATCCCGCAGGGGCGCGTGCAGATTGGCCACCGCACCTTCCAGCGCGAGGACTGGGGCCATCCCGACCACTTCGCGCTGTCGATGATGGACGGGGTGCTTGGCAACGGCGGCTTCACCACCCGGCTGATGAAGCGGATCCGCTCGGACGAGGGGTTGGCCTACGGGGCCTACTCCAACTTCGGCATCGGCAGCTACTGGCCCGGCAACCTTGGCATCACCTTCCAGTCGAAGAGCGAGACGGTCGCCTTCGCGGCCAGCATCGCGCTCGAGGAGGTCGATCGGATGCGAACGGAACTCGTCCCCGAGGATGAACTCCAGACGGTCAAGGCGGCCGCGATCGAGACCTTCCCGAGCAACTTCGAATCGGCCGAGGCCATCGCTTCCATCTTCGCCCAGGACGAGTTCCTGGGCCGCCCCCACGACTACTGGCGGACCTACCGCGAGAACGTCGAGGCGGTGACGCCGGAAGACGTCAAGCGCGTGGCGGAGCGGCACCTCCTGCCCGACAGGCTGGTCATGCTGATCGTCGGCGACTGGGAGGCGATCGAGCCGGGCGACGCCGACGGCCGCGCCACGATGGCCGAGGTGGCCGGAAAGATCGGCGGCGGCGTCACCATGCTGCCCGAGCGGGATCCGGTGAGTCTGGAAACGGTGAGCCAGTGAAGCCCGGCGCAGCGGCCGTGACGGCCTGATCCCGATGCTGGCCGCGCTCGACCGGTTCCTGGAAACCGCCGTCGGCTACGCCTGGGGCATGCCCCTGGTCGTCCTCCTGATCGGCTCGGGCGCCTTCTTCTGCCTCTACGTGCGCCTGCGGCCGTTGCTCCACATGGGGCACGCCACCGCGGTGACCCTGGGCAAGTACGACTCGCCCGACGATCCGGGGCACATCAGCCACTTCCAGGCCCTGTCGACGGCGCTGGCGGCCACGATCGGGGTCGGCAACATCGGCGGTGTCGCGATCGCGGTCACCCAGGGCGGCGCCGGCGCGGTGTTCTGGATGTGGGTGGCGGCCGTCGTCGGCATGGGCACCAAGTTCTTCTCCTGCACGCTGTCGCAGATCTACCGCGGCCGGGACGAACGGGGCGCGCTCCTCGGCGGCACGATGTACACGATCGAACTCGGCCTCGGGAAGAAGTTCCGGCCGCTGGCGATCATGTTCTGCACCTTCGGCCTGTTCGGTTGCCTGCCGATGTTCCAGAGCAACCAGGTGGCGGAGCTCCTGAACGCGCAGTTCGGACTCGATCCGATCCTGACCGGCGTGGGCTGCGTGGCCCTGGTCGCGCTGGTCGCGTTCGGCGGCGTCGAACGGATCGGCGCGGTGACGGGACGGTTCGTGCCGGTCATGTGCGTCCTGTACCTGGGCATGGCGCTTTGCGTCCTGTTCGTGCGCTCCGACATCGCCGTGGAGGTGTTCGGCCGCATCTTCCGCGAGGCATTCACCGGCACCGCCGCGGCCGGCGGCGCGATGGGGATCGGCTTCCAGCAGGCGATGATGATCGGTGTTCGCCGCGCCGCCTTCTCGAACGAAGCCGGACTCGGCACGGCGCCGCTCGCGCACGGCGCGGCGAGGACCAACGAACCCGTCCGGGAGGGCCTGGTGGCGATGCTCGGTCCCTTCATCGACACGATCGTCGTCTGCTCTCTCACCGCCTTCGTCATCCTCTCCAGCGGCCTCGAGACCGTCGGCGAGATCACCGGCGTGTCGCTCACCGCCGACGCGGTCCAAAGCGCCCTGGGTGCACCGGGTCGCGCCCTGCTGGTGCTGATCGTGATGATGTTCGCGATCTCCACAATGGTCAGCTACTCGTACTACGGCAAGCGCTGTTTCGCCTACCTGTTCGGCGCCAGGCGGGACGGGCTCTACACCTGGCTTTATCTCTTGGGCATCTTCGTCGGTGCAATCTTCACCGCCAGCACGGTGATCAACCTGATCGACACCGCCCTGGCCATGATGGCGGTGCCGAACCTGATCGCGACGCTGCTCCTGGCGCCGAAGGTGAAGGCGGCGGCGACCGACTACTTCAACCGGCTGCGGGCAGAGCGAAGGGGTTCGTCGTAGAGGGCGACCTGCTACCCGGGGAAGTAGCGCACGTTCGGCAGACCCTTGAAGTCCGCGTCCTGGGTCCAGAGTTCCGCGCCTTCGGACCGGGCGGTCGCCAGGATCGAGGCGTCGGCCATCGGCAGGGAGTACCGGAGGGACAACTGGGCTGCGTGGAGGGCGAGTTCGGCGGACAAGGCGACGACCCGGCCCTGCTGCATGCTCGCAACGGCCTGCCGGGCCTCGACGTCCGTGCGCTGTCGGCAGGTGACCCTGAACACCTCGTAGAGGCAGATGGTCGGCACGAGGAGAGTACTTGTATCGAGAATGGGCTCCTCGAACAGGTCTGCGCGTTCAGAGTCCGCCAGGTACTCGAGCCACCCCGACGAGTCGACGACGTTCACAGTTCTCGATCCGGTTCACGTTCGACGGTGGTGTCGATTCCCTTGAGGAACCCTCGATACTCCTCCATCGGTTTGACCGGGATGAGACTGATCGTCTCACCGACGCGAATCGCCTGGATCTTCTGGCCTGGCTTGAGCCGCAGAGCGGTGCGGATCTCAAGCGGGATGACGACCTGGTACTTGGGGGAGAGCGTGACGGGTTTCGGAGAGAGTGTGATTTCGTTCATGCTCGTACAACGGTAACATGATCGAACGCTACGCCGTATGTCGGTACTCGGCGGGATCCGAAGAACCGATGAACGGGCGGGAACGACTCATGGTCGCGACTCAGAGCCGCAGTAGAGTCCCGACGGCATGAAGAGGGCGGCCGGCGCGCTTGCGGTTTGTCTGGCGCTGGTCATGGCTCCGGCGCAGGCGATGGACCCGTGTGAGGTCGATCTCGCGTCAACGCCAGAGAAACGTCTCAGCAGCAGTCCTCTGACATGGGACTTGCCGGCGGCTGGAAGGTGGCGCGTGTCGAGACGTGCCGCCGGCGGCCGCATCCGGGAGGGCTGCGGTCTCGGAGTGATCGAAGCACCCCTGGGTGCGGTGCGGAACGTCATCGACGCGGCTGCCGACTTCGACCAGTTCATGCCGCGCATCCTCGAATCGGACGTCGAGCCGGTCTCGCCGGGCGTCTACCTGAACCGGCAGGTCCTGGACATGCCGTTCCCGGTCGAGGATCGGCGCTACACGGTGCGCGTGGAGACCGGGACCGTCGAAGCCCGTGTCGGTACCGGCTGGCAGGCCCGTTGGACCTACGTCGAGGGCTCCGGAAACGTGCGGGAGAGCAGAGGTTCCTGGACCCTGATTCCACTTGACTCCGGGCGGACGGTCGTCGTCTACCGGCTGCTGACCGACCCGGGCGGCCGGCTCCCGGCCTGGGTGGTCGACTCCGCGGCGCCCCGGGCGCTGCGGCGCGTGCTGGCGGCGGTACGGGACCGGGTGTTGTCAAGTCAGTGAGCCCGGACTCAGGTTCACGCCGGCCAGCACGAGGACGACGTTCTGGCCGCCGAAGCCGAAGGCGTTGACGAGCGCCGCGCGGGTGGGGTGGGCCCTGGCCCGGTTCGGAACGTAGTCCAGGTCGCAGTCGGGATCGGGTCGTTCGAGGTTGATCGTCGGGCAGATCGTGCCTTCCTCGATCGTCTTGACAGCGGCCAGAGCCGAGACGGCTCCGGCGGCGCCCAGCATGTGGCCGACCTGGGACTTGGTAGCTGTCACCGCGACGTGCCGGGCACGCTCACCGAGGGCGGTCTTGATCGCCAGAGTCTCGGCGACGTCGCCGAGAGGCGTCGCCGTGCCGTGGGCGAACACGGCGTCGACTTCGCCGGGATCCGTGCCGCCCGACTCCAGCGCCCGGGTCATGGCGGCGGCCGCGCCGGAGCCGCCGGGCCGGGGCGCGGTCAGGTGGTGGGCATCGGCGGTGACCGCGCCGCCGCGAACCTCGGCGTAGATGCGGGCGCCTCGTCGCTCGGCGTGTCGCTCGGTCTCGATGACGAACGCGACGCCGCCCTCTCCGAACACGAAACCGTCGCGGTCGGCGTCGAACGGGCGGCTTGCCGCCTTCGGGTCGTCGTTGCGGGTCGAGAGCGCCTGCAGGCGCGAGAACGTCGCGATGATGAGCGGGGTGATGCCGGCTTCGGTGCCGCCGGCGATGACCGCGTCGACCTCGCCCGAGCGCAGCAGGCGGTACGCCTCCAGCAGGGCGTAGTTTCCGCTCGCGCAGGCCAGGGTCGACGTCGTGGTCGGCCCCGTGATCCCGAGTTCGATCGAGATGAGACAGGACACGGCGTTCGGCATCACGTCGGTGACCAGGAACGGATTCGCCTGCTGGGGTCCCCGCGCGACGAGTCTGCGCGTGCCGCTTTCCATGCTGGCCAGACCGCCGCCACCGGTGTTGAAGGTGATGCCGTAGCGGTGGGCTGCGGCGGAGTCGATCGCAAGGCCGGCGTCGGCCACCGCCTGCTTGGCCGAAGCGACCGCGAAGTGAGTGGCGCGGGCGAGCCGCCGCGCCGCCTTGCTCTCGAGCCATTCCCTGGGCTCGAAGTCGCGCACCTCGCAGGCGATCTTCACCTTGAACCCGTCCGTGTCGAAGGCGGTGATCGGGCCGGCGCCCGAGTCGCCGGCCTTCATCCGGCGCCAGAACGTGTCGACGTCGTTGCCGACAGGGGTCACGGCGCCGAGCCCGGTGATCACGATCCGGCCGTTGTCCGTCGCGGGCATCGCGCGAGGATAGCGCCGCTCCCTGCGCTACGCTCGCCGCTCGCCACCCGCAAGAGGCCCTGACCACGGAGTTCGAGTATGAGTCGAGAGCCCGCCCTTCGATTCGCGACGGTTGTCGTGGTCCTGCTGGCCGCCGTCGGGCCGCTCCTGCACGCACAGGCCGATGGGGACTTCGTCCCGGTCACCGACGCGATGCTCGAGGATCCCGCCCCCGGCGACTGGCTGCACTGGCGGCGCACCCAGGACGGCTGGGCATACAGCCCGCTCGACCAGATCGACCGGGAAAATGTGGGCGAGTTGACCCTCGCCTGGTCGCGCGGACTCGAAGAGGGCAGCCAGCAGGGGACGCCGCTGGTCTACGACGGCGTCATGTACTACCCGAATCCGAGCAGCGTCACCCAGGCGATCGACGCGGCGACGGGGGATCTCCTATGGGAGTACAGGCGGCCGATCCCGAAGGGCATCGCGACCTACGTCGGCGGCCTGGAGACGGTCAACCGGAGCATCGCGATCCATGGCGGTCTGATCATCGACACGGCGAACGACGGCTACGTCTACGCGCTGGACGCGGTGACCGGCGAACTGGCCTGGGAGACGCAGATCGTCGACTACGAAACGGAGCCGGCGCGGCACTCGACCGGACCGATCATCGCCGCCGGCCGCGTGATTTCGGGGCGAAGCTGCCGCCCGCACCGGGGGCCCGAGGCGTGCTTCATCGCCGCCCACGACGCGGCGACGGGCGAGGAGCTGTGGCGCCGGCCGCTGATCCCGGGACCCGGCGAGTCCGGCAACGAGACGTGGGGCGACCTGCCTTACGAGAACCGGCATCACGTCGGATCCTGGATGGCGCCGAGCTACGACCCGGAACTGGAGCTGCTTCTCGTCGGCACGTCGGTCACCTCGCCGGCGCCGAAGTTCCTGCTCGGCGGCCACGAGAAGCGGCACCTCTACCACAACTCGACCCTGGCTCTCGAGGTCGCGACCGGCGAGGTGCGCTGGTACTACCAGCACCTGAACGACCACTGGGATCTGGACCATCCGTTCGAGCGGCTGCTGGTCGATACGGCAGTCGCGCCGGACGCGGCGGCCGTCGCGTGGCGCAACCCGCGGATCGAGGCGGGGGAGACGCGCAAGGTGGTGACCGGAGTGCCGGGAAAGACGGGCCTGGTCTACACCCTCGACCGGGAGACCGGCGAGTTCCTGTGGGCTCGCCCCACCGTGCCCCAGAACGTGATCGAACGGATCGACGGCGAGACGGGCCAGGTGGTCGAGAACCCGGAGGTCGTCTTCACCGAGCTGGAGCAGGAGCGCCTGATCTGTCCGTCGCTCCTCGGCGGCAAGGACTGGGAAGCCGGCGCCTACAGCCCGCTGACGAACGCGATGTACTACCCGCTCCGGAATCTCTGCTCGCAGATGACGACCCGCGTCGGCCGCGGCGCCATGCACTACGCCCTGGTGAACGACACCCAGTTCGCGCCCGGCAAGGAGACGCTCGGCACCGTCTACGCGATCTCCGCAGAGACCGGCGAGACGCTGTGGCTCCACGAGCGGCTGCCGGTGACGATGTCGCTCGCCGCGACCGGCGGCGGTCTCGTCTTCGGCGGCGACGTCGGGGGCCGCTTCTGGGCGCTGGACCAGGAGACCGGCGACGTGCTCTGGGAGATCAACCTCGGCTCTTCGGTGACCGGTTTCCCGATCAGCTACGAGGTCGACGGCCGCCAGTACGTGGCCGTCGGTACAGGCGCCGAGGGCGGTACGACGAGCACGTTCCGGCGGCTGACGGCGCAACTCCGGCCGAGCTCGAACAACACGCTGTTCGTGTTCGCGCTGCCCTGACGCCGGCAGGGTGCGTTACGCTCGTTCCACCCCACCAACAGCGCGTACCAGGAGGTCGAGAATGAAGACCCGTGCCCTCTCCCTGTGTGCAGCCGCGAGCCTGCTCCTTGCGCCCTGCCTCCTCGCGGAGGACATTCCCCGCACGCCGGGCGGCAGGCCGGACTTCTCGGGCAACTACGACGTCTCCTTCCTGACGCCGCTCGAGCGCGATCCGCGGTTCGGCGATCGGCAGTACTTCACCGAAGAGGAGGCGGAAGCGATCGCCGACGGCATGGCGGCGTCCAACGCTCGCGATCTGGAGATCCGCGATCCCGACCGGGACGTGATCGCCGGCCGCTCGGAGGAGGGCTACCGGGGCGTCGGTGCCTACAACGCCTTCTGGCTCGACCGCGGCACCGCCGCCTTCAAGGTCGACGGCAAGTACCGGACCTCCGTCATCACGGATCCGCCGAACGGCCGGTTGCCGCCGCGAACCGAGGCGGGTCAGGCGCGCTTCGACACGCTGCCGCCCTTCGGCTACGAGAACACGGGCACGGCCTGGTGGCTGGAGAACGGGGACGATCCCTACGACGGACCGGAATCGCTCACGCTCGGCAACCGCTGCGTCTTCCACCAGGGCTCGACGATGCCGATCGGCCCGAGGGCCTACAACAATCTGAAGACGATCGTCCAGACCGACAGCCACGTCGTCATCCTGATCGAGTGGATGCACTGGGCCCGGATCGTGCGGCTTGGGGCTGAACCCATTCCGGAGGACTACCGCTCCTACGCGGGCGACTCGATTGGCCGGTGGGAAGGCGACACCCTGGTGATCGAGACGAGGAACCTGCTGGGCGACTGGGGCTTCCACCGGGAAGGGGCCCATGTCGTCGAGCGCCTACGCTTTCAGGACAAGGACACCCTGTTCTACGAGTACACGGTCAACGACCCGGAGTTCACCGCCCCTTACAGCGGGTCGCTGCCCTGGCCGCGCACCGACGATCTCCTCTACGAGTTCGCGTGCCAGGAGGGGAACTACTCGATGGGCAACACGCTCCGCGGCGCGCGGTACCTGGAGCAGCAGTACGTCGAGAAGCACGGGCGACAGTAGTCGTTGGCGGCACGGGGAGGCTGTACGGGCGGACCGGTTCGGGGTTGACCCCATTCGCCTAAGGTGACAGGGTTCGCCTTCATTCCGTTCAGACAACTCGGCGTCTGCCGAAGAGGAGTATGGCCAACGTCATGAAACTCGGAACAAGCGTGTCTTCTCGATTTGCCGTGGCCATGGCCGCGGTATTCGCCGTGGCGGTGGCGCCGCTCGCGGCCCAGGACTTCGAGCCGAACCGGCTGTCGGACGGCCATCCGGATCTGAACGGCATCTGGCAGGCCCTGAACGAAGCGAACTACGACCTCGAGCTGCACATGGCGCGCGCCGCGATGCAGTTGCGCGAAGGTCCGCACGGTCCGCTGCCGGCGGCCGAGGTGCTCAACTTCGGCGCGGTCGGCTCGGTGCCGCCGGGCATGGGCGTGATCAAGGGCGGCGGGAAGATCCCGTACACGGACGCAGCGGCCGCGACGAAGATGGAGAACATGGCGAATTGGTCCACGCGTGACCAGGAGATCTACTGCTACCTCCCGGGCGTGCCGCGGGCGACCTACATGCCGCAGCCGTTCCAGATCTTCCACAGCGAGAACGCGGTCTTCATCGCCTACCAGTACGCCGGCGCGGTCCGCGACATCTACATGGAGGAGCCGAAGCCTTCGCAGGTCGACAGTTGGATGGGGACGTCCTACGGCCGCTGGGAGGGCGATACCCTCGTCGTGGACGTCAGCGGCCTGCTGGCCAAGGACTGCGCTGAGCGTCCGGAAGACATGGCCGGCTGCGGCGGCTGGCTTGACCGCTCGGGCAACCACTACAGCAACCAGTTGCAGGTGGAGGAGCGCTACACGCTGGCCGGCCCCAACCACATGCACTACGAGGCGACGCTCACGGACCCGATGACTTACACAGAGCCGTGGACGATCGAGATGCCGCTCTACCGGCGCATGGAGCCGAACGCCCGGCTGATGGACTTCCGCTGCGTCGAGTTCGTGGAAGAGCTGATGTACGGCGAGTACCGGCGGAACCCGTTGCCGCGGATGAAGCTGGTCGACTAGCAGCCGGAGTTCCGGCGCGGCTTGGCGCCGCCCGGCGAAAGGAGCTGAGCCGATGCTTGATCGCAGGTTGATCGTGTCCGCCGCCGCGGTTCTGGCCGTGGCGGCTGCTCCCCTGGTAGCCGCGGGCGACGAGGAGATTCCGCGGACTTCCTCCGGCCGGCCGGACATTTCGGGCCACTACAACGTCGGCACCCTGACGCCGCTGGCGAGGCCGCGGGCGTTCGGCGACAACCTATACCTGACCAGGGAGGAGGCCGACGAGATCGCCGAGCGCGAGCGCGAGCGCATGCAGGCGGAGGCCCGCGTCAGCGACCCCAACCGCGAGGCGCCTCCGGAGGGTGGCGACGGTTCCCCCGGAGCGGCCGGCAACGTCGGCGGCTACAACGCGTTCTGGATCGACCGGGGAACGGACGTCTTCGAGGTCGACGGCAGGTTCCGCACCTCGATCATCATCGACCCGAAGAACGGCCGCCACCCGCCGTTGACCGAGGCGGCCCGGGAGCGCTTCGCCGCCCGGCGGGGGTTCTTCCGCGCCAACACCGGGGAGGCTTGGTGGCTCGAGCGCGAAGGGCCCGGGCCCTACGACGATCCGGAGTTGCGGCCGTTGGCGGAACGCTGCCTGCTGGGCTTCAGTTCGACCGGCGGGCCGCCGATGCTGCCGGCGCTCTACAACAACCTGAAGCGGATCGTCCAGACCGGGGATCACGTGATGATCCTGGTCGAGATGGTCCATGACGCCCGCGTTGTCCGTATCGGCGGCGAGCACGTGCCCGCGTCCGAGCGGCGGTGGATGGGCGATTCGATCGGATGGTGGGAAGGCGACACGCTGGTCGTCGACACGACGAACTTCGCGGACCGGCCGGCGCTTCGTTCGGCGACCCGCGATCTGCACGTCGTTGAACGGTTCACGCCGATGGGCCGGGACCACTTGCGCTACGAGTTCACGGTGGAGGACCCGAACGTGTGGACGGCGCCGTGGAGCGGTGAGTACGCCTGGCCCCGGAGCGACGCCCTCCTCTATGAGTACGCCTGTCACGAGGGCAACTACGCCCTCGGCAACATCATGCGCGGCGCTCGTCTGCTGGAGGCGGACGCTCTGGCCGGAGGCGCGGACTCAGGAGAGTGAGGATTTGCCGATCCTGTTAGAATGCGGTTCAGCTTTCCGCTGGAAAGCGTGTCGCGCACGCTTCCAACTGAACGAGAAACCCACGGATCACCCACTTACACAACAACCGAGGAGTGAGAGACAGCCATGAGTAAGCGAGCCATGATCATCACGGGGATCAGCCTCGTCGTCGCGGCCATCGCGGTGGCGGTGCCCCTGGCGGCGCACCACGCGTTCGGCGCCGAGTTCGATCCCAACCGTCCCCTGCTGCTGAAGGGCCCGGTCGTCAAGGTCGAGTGGGTCAATCCGCACACCTGGATTCACATCGAGCACACCGAGGAAGACGGCACGCAGCACGTCTGGATGGTCGAGGGCGGCACGCCCAACACCCTGCTGCGTCGCGGCCTCTCCCGGGACGACCTCCAGCCCGGCACAGTCATCATCGTCGACGGCTACCAGAGCAAGGACCGCTCGCGACGCGCGAACGGCCGTGACGTGACCTTCGAGGACGGCAGCAAGATCTTCATGGGTTCCTCGGGTACCGGCGCGCCGCGCGACGGCCGCGACCCGACCGAGCCGCCCCGGTAGGTCACTCGGTGTGCCGGCGTCCTCGCCGGCATCCGGCGCGCAGGGCCGGTCTCTGGAGTCGCGGGCGGATGCTCGCTACGCCGGGGCTCGGTTCTGCTCTCCGTCAACCTTCCTGACGCCTCAGGCGCGCCGCAAGTCTCCGCGGAGTGCGCCTGAGGCGTTTCGTCGCCGGGGCGAGCGACGAGCCGGCGGAGAAGAGTCCGCTCGCCGGGGTCGAGCGCCGGCATCCGCGCGTACATCATGACCAGCGCGGACGCGAACCACGCCACGAACAGCAGGTTGCCGGCAATGCCGAGCCAGCGGTGGAGCAGTGTGAGGGCGCGCCGCAACGCGGTCGGGCCTACTGCCGGAACTGGTTCGGGTCGTTGGCCCAGTACTGCGCGTGGCAGCCGGCGCAGGCGAAGTAGACCTGCTCGCCGGTGTCGAAGATGCCCTGGACGTCGCGGGCGTCTGCCGCCTGCATCGCCGCGTCGCCGGCGTCGATCAGATCCCGGCACCAGGCGATCCAGTCCTCGTCGTCCATCTTGCGCCGGTCCATCATCATCAGGTTGCCCGACTCGGCGACCGTGACCGCGGCGTTGCGAACGAGGGTCCACTCCTCATCGGTCTCCGGTCGTATGTACTCCTCGCCCTCGGGCGTGATGATCCAGCCGACCGAAGCCCAGAGGTGGTCGGCGGCCGGTTCCATGACCGAGGCCATCAACAGTCTCGTGCCGGCGACTTCGCGGAACGGCGGTCCGGTCTCCCCGGCCGCGCACGAGACGAGCGCGAGGGCCGCGACGATGCCTGTCAGGACCAGGAACTTGCGGGCGTGAGCCATGACGGGCGGGGAGTGTAGCGGAGTAGCGGACTCCCTTTGCTCAAACCGCCGTCCTCCAGACGTCGCCGTGGGCGGTGATCCTCACCGGGCTGGACAACGGCCAGTGGGCGCCGACGATCGGGATTCCCGTGTCGCTGAAGCGCTCGCAGAAGCTCCGGCGCGTGGCGATTGCGACGTCGCGGTCGATATCGGCGATCGAGCACCACTCCGGGTGCGTGCACTGCGAGGGGTGGTGCATCACGTCGCCCGCGATCACGCCCTCCTCGTTACCCGACGACACGGCGATGCTGCAGTGGCCCGGCGTGTGGCCGGGCGTGGGGAAGAACTGGAGCTCGGGGTTGATTTGGTGGTCGCAGTCGACGAGGTCGACCAGACCGGCCTCGAACACCGGCGCAACCGAGTCGCCGAAGACGTCGCCCCAGTTGGCCTGGCCCTCGTCCCGCCAGTACTCGAACTCGGGCCGCACCATGACGTAGCGGGCGTTGGGGAAGGTGGGCGCCCACTCGCCGTCGACCTTCATCGTGTTCCAGCCCACGTGGTCGATGTGGAGATGGGTGCAGACGACGAGGTCGACCTTCTCGCGAGGGAAGCCGGCGTCGCGGATCTCCTGGAGGAACGGTCCGTCGAGCTCGTTCCAGGCCCGCAGGGCGCGCTTCTTGTCGTTGCCGACGCAGGTGTCGACGACGATCCTGAGCCCTCGCGATTCGACGAGGAAGGCCTGGATGATCATCTTGAGCCGCTCGCCGCCGGGCGTCACGAAGTGCGGTTCGAGCCAGTCCAGATCCGGCGCGAGGTTCTCCGGCGTGGCGTCCGGCAGCAGGAAGGACGCCGGCACCGGGTAGTCGATCTCGATGATCGGTGTGATCGATACGTCGCCGATCTTGATGCCCATGAGTGCGGATCTCCTGTCGTCGTGTGTCGGGTTCAGGAGCCGCCGGTCAGCGGGTGAGCCAGGCGAACTTCTGCGGCTTTCGCGAGGCCTTCGGGTCGATCAGCACGTTGACCAGGGCGGGCCGGTCGGAGGCGAGCGCCTTGTCGAGCGTCGGACCCAGGTCCGCCACCTTCTCGACCAGGTAGCCCTTGCCGCCGAAGGCCTCGATCACGCGTTCGTAGCGGGCGCCCAGGGTGTAGGTGGACGTGGGCAGGGGCTTGCCGGGGATGTACTCGCTGACGCCGCCGCCGATGCCGTTGTTGTTGATGACGACGAAGGTGATCGGCATGCCGTAGCGGCAGGCGACCTCGACCTCCATGCCGGAGAAGCCGAACGCGGAGTCGCCCTGGACGCAGATCGTGCGCCGGTCCGGATGGACCGCGGCCGCCGCGATCGCGAGTCCCGTGCCGACACCCATCGTGCCGAAGGTGCCGGCGTCGAGCCGCTTGCGCGGCTCCATGTTCGGCAGCACGGTGCGCGAGATGTCCATCGTGTTCGCGCCTTCGGCGATCAGCATGTCCTGCGGCTCGAGGCGGTCGGCGATCTCGCGCAGGGCGCGGTAGTAGCCCATCGGCTCGCTGTCGTCCTCGAGCATCGCCTGGACGGCGGCCTGGTTCTGGCTCGCGCTCTCGCGCAGGCTGGCCAGCCACTCGTTGTCGGCGGAGAGGCTGAAAGGTTCGGCGTCGAGCGCCTCGTTGAGTTGGGCGGTCACCGCCCGCGCGTCACCGACCATGCCGACCTCCGTCGGCACGTTGGTCCCGATCTCCTCCGCGTTGAGGTCGATCTGGAGCACCCGGACGCCCTTCTTGAACCGCGGCGGCATCCCGAAGTGAAGGATCCAGTTGAGACGGGCGCCGATCAGGAGGATGACGTCCGCGTTCTGCAGTGCGAAGGAGCGCGCCGGGGCGACCAGGTGGGGATCGTCGTCGGAGACGACGCCCTTGCCCATCGGCGTCGGCAGCACGGGGAGGTTCGTGCGCTGGACGAAGCGGCGCACCTCGCTCTCGGCGCGCGCGTAGGCGGCGCCCTTTCCCACGATGACCAACGGGTTCTTCGCCTCGCGCAGGACCGCGACCGCGCGCTCGACGTCCCGAGGATCGGCGAGTGAAGTCGGCGCCTCCGGGCAGCGGGGCGGGAACTCGACTTCCTCCTCGTCGACCTGGGCGGTCAGGACGTCGTTCGTCAGGTTCAGGTAGGAGGCGCCGGGACGGCCGTAGATCGACGTGCGGACGGCCTGCTCCACGTAGAACGGCGCCCGGTGAGCAGCGTCGATCTCCGCCGAGTACTTCGAGAACGGCCGCGCCGCCTCGACCTGGGGGCACTCCTGGAAGGCGCCCCGGCCATTCTGGTAGCGGTCGTTGGCGCCGCCGAGCAGCACCATCGGCCAGCAGTTCTTCTCCGCGTTGGCGAGGCCCGCGATGCCGTGCACCATGCCGGGGCGATCAGGGCGGCGCCGGTGGTGGTCGTCATCTGGTAGCGGTCTCCTGGCCGTCGGTGGCGGGAGCGGGCACTGCGCCCAGCACGCCGTCCGCGCGCAGCCGGTCGATTTCAGGTTGGGAGAGGTTCAGTTCGCCGGCCAGGACGCTGTCCGTGTGGCGGCCAAGCAGCGGCGCCGCCTCGATCTCGACTTGGCTGTCGCTCAGGTTCATCGGCGATCCGAGAACCCGGACCGGCCCCCTGGACTCGTGCTCGACCGTGCGGACGAAGCCGCGCTCCACAAGGTGCGGGTCGGAGAACAGGTCGAGGGTGTCGAGCACGGCGCTCGCCGGCACGCCGGCCGCGCCGAGGATGGCCATCGCTTCGTGCTTCGTGCGGTGGGCGGTCCACTCGGCGATCGCTTCTAACAGTTCGTCGGCGTTGTCGTGCCGGAGCTTCGGCGTGGCGTAGCGGTTGTCCTCGGCCAGGTCCGGTCGATCGATCGCCTGACACAGCGCTCGCCACATCCGGTCCGTGACCGCCAGCATGTAGACGTAGTCGTTCGGGCCGAACGGCTTGCACGGGTACATGTTCATCATCGCGCCGCGGCCCGAGCCGCTGCGCGGGGCCGCCTTCGTGCCGAACTCGCCGTTCATCGCGACCGCGGTGCGCATGAACCAGGTCACTCCCTCCTGCATCGACATCTCGACGAGTTGACCCTTGCCGGTGCGCAGCTTGTTGGCGTGAGCCGCGCACAGGGCCAGCGCCATCAGCACCCCGGTGCCGCAGTCGCCGATCGTCGTGCCGGGACGGAGCGGCGGCCCGTCCGGGTCCCCGGTGATCGACATGGCGCCGCCGGCGGCCTGCGCTACCGGGTCGAAGCACTTGTAGTCGCTGTACGGACCGCTGTTGCCGAAGCCCTTGATCCGGCCGTAGATGACCTCGGGGTGGACCTCGCGCACCGAGTCGTAGTCGAGACGCAGCTTCTCGACCACGCCGGGACCGAAGTTCTCGACCAGGATGTCGAACCGGGGCGCCAGCTTCAGCAGCAGCCCGCGGCCCTCGTCGGTGGCGAGGTTGATCGCGATGCTGCGCTTGTTGCTGTTCCAGTTGAGGAAGTACTCGGAGTCATCGGTACTTCGTCCACCCGCGAGACCGCGCCCCGGATCGCCGGTGCCTGGACGCTCCACCTTGACCACGTCGGCGCCCAGCCAGGCCAGGGCCTGGGTACACGAAGTTCCGGCTTCGTACTGCGTCAGATCGAGAATGCGCAGACCGTCGAGTGCTGGCATGGTTGGCCCTCCTGGCTGTGCGTTGCGGGCGCAACGATAACCCGCTTTGCGTCGCTGGTCGGAGGACGGGCGATAGGCTCCGGCGGCACCAGCAGGAGGGGTCGTCGGATGCGGGCAGGAAAGCGGTGCGGCCATTGGCTTGGGATGGCGGCGCTCACGGTAGTTGGACTTGGGCTGGCTTGGCCGTCCGGAGCTCAGGACGCGAGCACCATGGTCGAGTGGCCCGCGTTCGGCAGCGGCCCCGACAACACGAAGTACTCGGCGCTCGACCAGATCGACCGGTCGAACTTCAGGGATCTTCACATCGCCTGGGAGTGGGAATCGCCGTCGACGGCCGTGGCCGAAGCGAACGAGCGGGTCAAGCCCGGCCAGTTCAAGCCGATCCCGATCATGCTGGGCGGAGTGCTCTACGTCGCCACCGAAGTCGCCCAGGCGGCGGCCATCGACGCGGCCACCGGCGAGACGCTCTGGACCTACGATCCCGAGTCGTGGCGCGCCGGCCGGCCGGCGAACATCGGCTTCCAGCATCGCGGCGTGGCCGCTTGGCGCGGTCCGGTCGAACGGGATGGTCGCAGCCGTGACGAGATCCGGGTCTTCCTGCCCACGCACGACCGCCGGCTGATCGCGATCGACGGCTTGACCGGGGAGCCCGTCGGCGGCTTCGGGATCGACGGCCAGGTCGACCTGCTGGCGGAACGGGGCGAGGTGGACTTCGGACGCCGGGTCAACCCGCGCGCGATCACCCACAGCTCGCCGCCGGCCGTCGTCGGCGACACGGTTGTCGTGGGCTCCGTCGTCAGCGACGGGCCTAGCCGTCAGGCGGCGCCGCCGGGGCACATCCGCGGCTACGACGTGCGCACCGGCGAGCTGAAGTGGATCTTCCACACGATTCCGCAGGAGGGCGAGTACGGCGTCGACACCTGGGAGAACGACTCCTGGAAGTACAGCGGCAACACGAACGTCTGGAACATGATGACCGTCGACGAGGAGCTCGGCTACGTCTACCTGCCGGTATCGACGCCGACGAACGACTTCTACGGCGGCCACCGGCTGGGAGACAACCTCTTCGCCGAGAGCATCGTCTGCCTCGACGCCGACACCGGCGAGCGGGTGTGGCACTTCCAGGCCGTGCACCACGGGCTCTGGGACTACGACTTCCCGACGCCGCCGCAACTCGTCGACATCACGGTGGACGGTCGCGAGATCAAGGCGCTGGCGCAGGTCTCGAAGCAGGCGTTCACCTACGTCTTCGACCGGGTTACCGGGGAAGAGGTGTGGCCGATCGAGGAACGGCCGGTGCCGGATTCGGACGTGCCCGGCGAGCGGGCGTCGCCGACCCAGCCGTTTCCGACCAGACCGCCACCCTTCGACCGCCAGGGGGTCAGCGAGGAGGACCTGATCGACCTGACGCCGGAGCTGCTGGCCGAGGCGAAGGAGATCGCGTCCAACTTCCGCATGGGGCCGCTCTTCACGCCGCCGAGCACGGGGACAGGCGTTCTCATGCTGCCGAGCGCGGGCGGCGGGGCGAACTGGCCGGGCGCGGCGGTCGATCCGGAGACCGGCGTCCTCTATGTGCCGTCGTCGACCACGATCAGCGTCCATCCGCTGAGCAAGCCCGATCCGGCGCGTTCCAACCTGAACTACGTCGGTTCCTTCTTCGCTCCCTCCGGCAGTCCGCAGGGGCTGCCTCTCGTCAAGCCGCCCTGGGGGCGGGTGACCGCGATCGACCTCAACACGGGCGAGCACCTGTGGATGACGCCGAACGGTCACGGCCCGAAGGACCATCCGGCGCTCGCCGGCCTCGATCCGCCGATGCTGGGTGGCGGCCGCGGAGCGCCGATGCTCACGAAGTCGCTGCTCTTCGTCACCCAGGGCCAGGGTCGGGGAGACGACAACTCGCCGCGCCTCAACGTCTTCGACAAGGGGACCGGAGAGCTGCTCGGTCACGTCCCGCTGCCGGATACCGCCCACTCCAACCCGATCACCTACATGGTGGGGGGGCGGCAGTACATCGTCGTCGCGGTCGGTGGCGGCTCGTTCCTGGCCGACATCGGTGAGCTGCTGGAGGATCCTGGCCTGAACCTCACCGACGAGCAGATCGCGGCACTGGCGGCCCGGAAAACGACGCCGAAGCTCGTCGCGCTGGCGCTGCCGTGACGGTTCCCCCGTAGCGATGATCGACGCCGACGTTCACATCCCCAATCCGCGCCTTCGTGACCTCTACCCCCTGCTGCCGGAGCACTGGGTCGAGCACTTCAACAACACGGTGGACAAGGGCGCCTCCCAGGAGTACTACCCGCCGCGCTCGCCCGTCGCCGGCCGTCGCGGCGGCTTGGCCGAACTCCGGAAGGCCGTCTTCGAGCAGGCCGGCGCCGAGTTGGCGATCTCGAGCTGCCTCTACGCTGTCGACAGCGTCCACAACCCGGACGTCGCCGCGGCGCTAGCGACCGCCACGAACGACTGGCAGTACCGGGAGTGGCTGGAGCAGGAACCGCGGCTCCGCGGTTCGGTGGTGGCGCCGATCCAGTTGCCGGCCGCCGCGGCCGAGGAGATCGAGCGCTGCGCCGACCGGCCTGGGTTCGTGCAGGTCCTGATACCCGTGCGCACCGAGCACCCGCTCGGAAGCCGGCTCTACCACCCGCTCTGGAAGACGATCGAGCAGAGCGGCCTGGTGGCGGCGATCCACTTCGGAGGCGCCCCCGTCATGCCGCCGACGCCCACCGGCTGGCCGTCCTTCTTTCTGGAGGAGTACACGGCGATGGCGCAGGTGTTCGCGACCCAGCTCACGAGCATGATCGTCGAAGGCGTGTTCGACGCGTGTCCGGATCTTCGGGTCGTCTTCCTGGAATCCGGCTTCACCTGGATTCCGTCCCATCTCTGGCGGATGGACAAGGAGTGGCGGAATCTGCGGCGGCTGGTGCCCTGGGTGCGCCGCCCGCCGTCGGACTACTTCCGCGAGCACGTCCGGGTCGGCATCCAGCCGCTCGATTCGCCGCCGGATCCGGCGCATCTCGGCGATGTCGTCGACCAGCTCGGCTCGGAAGACCTGCTTCTGTACGCCAGCGACTATCCCCACGTCCACGCCTGCGACGCCGGCGATCTGCTGTCGCGGGTGCTGCCGGAGTCGCTAGGGCGTAAGATCGGGTCGGAGAACGCGCGCAGCTTCTACCGCATGGGAGGGTAGCCAGATGACCGTAACCCTGCATGAGCCGTCCACGACGCCGCCGGTCCTGAAGGCGGGAACCGGGCCCGACCGACCGCCGATCATCGACTGCGACTTCCACAACGAGCTTGACTCGATCAAGGACCTCTACCCGTACCTGTCGAAGCGCTGGCGCAACCACCTCGAGACGTTCGGCATCCGTCATCCGAACAGCGGCTACTACCCGCGCTTCATGGATCACCGCGAGGAGGCGCGGCCGCCGTCCGGGCGCACGCCCGGTTCGGAAGTCGGCTTCGCGCGGGAGGACTTCCTCGATCCCTACAACGTCGAGTACGCGATCCTGAACCCGTTGTCGCCGGTCAGTTCGGCGCTCGACCTGGAACTCGGCGCGGCGCTTGCGCGTGCGGCGAACGACTGGCAGATCGCGGAGTGGCTCGATCCGGAACCGCGGCTGCGGGCTTCGGTCGTCGTCACGCCTCAGGATCCCGTCGCCGCGGCGGCGGAGATCCGGCGCCGCGGCGCCGACGGGCGGTTCGCCCAGGTGCTGTTCATGGGCCGCTTGCAGGAACCGATGGGCCGCCGCAGGTTCTGGCCGATCTACGAAGCCTGCGTCGAGACGGGCATGCACGTCGCCTCGCACGCCTTCGGCGCCTACGGCCACCCGATCACCGGCGCCGGCCACGCCTCGTACTACATCGAGGACCACACCAGCCCACCCCAGGCCGTGCAGGCGAACATCACGAGCATGGTCGTCGAGGGCGTCTTCGACCGCTTCCCGAGCCTGCGGATGATCTCCGTCGAGAACGGCTTCGCCTGGCTGCCTCCCCTGATCTGGCGCCTCGACTCGGCCTGGAGCCTCCTGCGCGAGGAAGCGCCGCACCTTGAGCGCCTGCCGTCGGAAGTGATCTCGGAGCACGTCTACGTGACTACCCAGCCGATCGAAGAGCCTCCCAGGCGACGCGACTTCCTGAACCTGATCGAGCATTTCGGCGACCTGGCAAGCCACGTTCTGATCGCCAGCGACTACCCGCACTGGGACGGGGACAACCCCGACGTCGTGCTGCCGTCGGGGCTCGACGAGGAACTCGTCAAGGGCATCCAGTGCGAGAACGCCCGCGCCCTCTACGGGCTGTAGGGCGCCCGCGGCGGGTCGTGTCTGCGCCGGCGGCCCGCGCATGAAGTACGTCGTCGCCGAGGCCTCCGAGATCGAATCGGGCGAGCGCAAGATGGTCACCGTCGCCGGCCGTTCGATCGGCGTGTTCAACCTCGACGGCGAGTTCTTCGCGCTCCGCAACCGCTGCCCGCATCAGGGCGGCAAGCTCTGCGAGGGCAAGCTCTGGGGCGTGATCCGTTCCGAACGCCCGGGCGACTTCGAGTACCGCCCGAGCCGCGAGATCCTCTGTTGCCCCTGGCACGGCTGGGAGTTTCACGTCCGCACCGGCCAGTCCTGGTGCGCGCCCGAGCGGCTGCGGGTGCGCCGCTACGAGGTCGAGACCGTCCCCGGCGAGGAGATCGCCGAGGCTGCCGATGCCGCCTCGCCGCAGCCGGACGACCCCGACGCCCCGGTCCCGGGCATGGTCAAGGGTCCCTACACGGCCGAGACGTACCCGGTCACCCGGGAGGGCGAGTACCTGGTCGTCGAGATTCCGAGGTAGCGGCTCCGCCTGCCAGCGTTCAGCGGGTGAAACGGACAAGACCCAGCGGGTGAAACGGACTAAGGTCTGGCGGGCCAGACGGCTGGCGTCTACGTCTGCGGCCGAATGTCGAACGCGACGGCTTCGCGATCGTTGCGCACGAGCAGGATCCCCTCGGCGACCGCGGGGTTGTTCCAGGTGCGGCCCGAGACGGCTGGCAGCGCGGCAACTTCCTGGTGGCTTTCGGGCGTCGCACGCACCAGGACGAGCTGACCCCGTTCCGTGGTGATCAACAGGTGGCCTGAGGCGAGCAGAACCTGGCCGTGGCCGTAGCGGCCGCCCTTCCACATGCGGTCGCCGGTTTCGGCGTCGACGCAGGCGAGGATGCCGTTGTCCAGGCCGTAGACGTGGCCGTCGTGGAACACGGAGGTCGAGAAGGTGTTCTTCATCCGGTTGTTGAACCAGATCTCGCTGACCGACGCGGTGTTCCCTTCAAGGTCCGCGTCGACTTCGAGCACCGCGGCGCCGTGACCGTAGCCGGACGATACGAAGATGCGGTTCGGCGCCACCTGGAGCGGCTGCGCGGCGTTGATGCCGTTCATCGTCGCCCAGGGCCTGCTCCAGTAGGTCTCGCTGCCGTCGGTGGCGAGCCCGACAACCTGATCGGCGCCGATCAGGACGATCTGGGAAATGCCGTCCAGGGTGAAGACCGTTGGCGCGGTGTAGGCGCCCTCGGCGTTGAGCGCCCGCCAGCGAATCGCGCCGGTCTCAAGCTCGTAGGCGATCACGGCGCCGTTCGGTCCGCCGGGCGCGGTGAGGACCGCTCCGTCCAGAATCGCCGGTGAGGCCGCCATGCCCCAGGTCAGGTTCGCGGCGCCCGAGTCCTCGAGGATGTTCGTGCGCCAGATCGAAGCGCCGGTAGCGGCGTCGAGCGCGTGCAGTTCGCCGGTGGCGCCGAGTGCGACCAGGGTGCCCTCGTACAAGGCCGGGGTCGCGCGGGGGCCGTCGCCGCCCATGCTCTCCTGGAAACGGGCGTCCCAACTTGCGTTCCAGCGTTCCACGCCGGTCAGCAGGTCGTAGGCGGCGACGACTTCCTGCTCCCGCCGCTGCTCGATCGTGTAGGCGAGGCCGTCACCGACGACAAAGGACGCGTAGCCGCCGCCGACCGGAATGCGCCAGAGTTCCGGCGGGCCTTCGTTCGGCCAGGCCGTGTTGATCGGCTGGGGATAGCGGCCGTCCATGTCGACGCCGCGGTAGTAGGGCCAGGAACCCGGTGACGGAGTTGCGGGGTCCAGGCCGGATTCAGGCGCCTCGGTCTGTTCGGCTTCGAGAACGGCTTCTCCGGGTTCATCGGCCACCGACTCGGGCGGCGCGGGGCTGGCAACTGGCGCGATATCCGGGCTCTGTTCACGGTGCGTCTCGATCGCCCGGTAGTGGCGGTCCTCGTGGTGAAAATCGAGTTGCGGCATCAAACCGCCCGAGATCTGAAGGTGCATCCCGGTCGTCAGGTTCAGCACCAGCGCCAGGCCGGCGAGCGCGGCCACGGAGATGCCGGTCCATTTCAGGAAGGAGAGGAAGCGGCTTCGTTTCCTGGTCTTGGTCATTGCCGGCATCCTATTCCCTGACGGTTCGGAGGTCGCTGTTACTCTGCCGTCCCTCTGTGAAGGCCCCCACGGTCCATCTCCGCTTCTTACCCGCGGCCCTGCCGGAAGCGGCCGAGAACCTCCGGTCCGAGGTTCGGGTGCTACTCGAAGAAACGCGCGCCGAGGGCGTCTGGTTAGCGGACGGACTCTCCTGGTGGGGCCGCAACCCGGCGCTCAGCCGCGCGCTCGGCGGCGCGGGCTTCATCGGCATGACGTGGCCGCGCCAGTACGGCGGATCGGAGCGGAGTTACCTGGAGCGCTACGTCGTGACTGAGGAGCTGCTGGCAGCCTGTGCGCCGACCGCGTTTCACTGGTTCGCCGACCGCCAGATCGGCCCAAGCATCCTCCGCTACGGCACGGAGGAGCAGAAGCAGCGCTTCCTGCCGCCGATCGCCCGCGGCGAGCTCTCGTTCGCGGTCGGCATGAGCGAGCCCGACTCCGGTTCCGACCTGGCCTCGATCCGCACCCGCGCCGAGCGCGCGGACGGCGGCTGGCGTCTCAACGGCTCGAAGATCTGGACCTCCTACGCGCACGAGGCCGAGTACTGCGTCGCCCTGGTGCGCACGGAGCCGAAGTCGGACAAGCGGCACGCCGGCATGAGCCAGGTCATCATCGATCTGAAGAACTCGGACGGGATCACGGTGCGGCCGATCATCGACCTGCCGGGCCGCCACGACTTCAACGAGGTCTTCTTCGAGGACACCTTCGTGCCGGACGACTGTCTGCTCGGCAATCCTGGCGACGGTTGGGCGCAGGTGACGTCCGAGCTGGCCTACGAACGGAGCGGTCCGGAGCGCTTCCTGACGAACTTCCATCTGCTGCGCGCGCTGGTCGATGCGCTGGATGGGAGCGCGTCGCCGGCGGCGCGGCGCGGGGTGGGGCTGCTCGTCAGCCGGCTCTGGGCTCTCCGCGCCGCTTCGGTCTCGGTTGCCGCGGCCCTCGAGGCCGGGGAGACGCCGAACGTGGAGTCGGCCCTGGTCAAGGACCTGGGCACCAACTTTCAGCAGGAAGTGCCGGAGATCGTCCGCCGCGTCGTGGCCCATGAAGGCGTGTCCGACCGGGCGGTTCTCGACATCCTGCACCAGGTGGTCCTGGCCGCGCCCTCGTACACGATCCAGGGCGGCGCGACGGAGATCCTCCGCGGCATCGTCGCCCGCGGACTGAGGCTGCGATGAGCGAACCCGGGCGACGCGACGCGCCCCGATCCGCGAACCAGTCCGAGTGCCTGTCGTCGGGCGCTCGGACGGCGGTGAGGCAGCTTCTGCTGGACACGGCGGCACGCGTGTTCGAGGCGGCCTCGGAGGACGACGTCTTCGAGGCGGTCGAGGAGGGCCGCTTCCCGGAGGATCACTGGCGGGCGATCGAGGAGAACGGCCTGGTCGACATGCTCCTGCCCGAAGATGCCGGAGGCGCCGGAGTCGACTTCGGCGACGCGATGGCGGTGGCGCGGACGGCCGGCGCCTTCGCGCTGCCGTTGCCATTGGTCGAGACGATGATCGGACGATGGCTGCTCTCGGGCGCCGGTCTCGATGCGCCCGCGGGTCCATTGGGAATGGTGACCGCCGAGGCCCGACTCGAGGTGGCCTGGCCGGACGACATCTCGGCGCTGGCCGTGTCGGACGCCGCGGACCGCGTCGGCTGGGTCGCCGCCGGCGAAGTCGAGTCCGAGCGCGGCGCGAACAGTGCCGGTGAACCGGTGGGGCGATTGCGGGAGCCACCGCCGATCCCTCCGGGACAGTCGGGCGGCCTGAGTTCGGAACCGTCTCCCTCCACCGTGATGGCGGTCGCCCGTAGCGCGATGATCGCCGGCGCCATGGAGCGCATCCTCGATCTGACGATCGAGCACGTTCAGGGACGGGTCCAGTTCGGGCGGCCGCTGGCCCGCTTCCAGGCAGTGCAACAGTTGGTGGCGATCATGGCCAGCCATGCGGCTGTGGTGGGCGTCGCCTCGGATACGGCAGTTCTGGCGGTCGAGTCGACTCACGGGGAGGGGGACAGGAACGCCGCGTTCGTCGTAGCCTGTGCCAAGGCCCGCGCCAGCGAAGCCTGCTATGAGGTCACCCGTATCGCGCACCAGCTCCACGGCGCGATCGGCTACACCCGCGAGCACGACCTGCACCGCTTCACCCGCCGGCTCTGGGCCTGGCGCGACGCCGACGGGGACGAGGGCTACTGGCAGCAGCGGGTCGGCGAGATGGCGATTCGCTCCGGTGGGGCCGGCCTGTGGCCGCTGCTCGTCGAGGGGCGGGGTGCAGCCCTGGAGCGATAGGCTCCGGCTTTCACCGAGCCAGTCGCTTCGATGTCGTTGACCTTCGAGCACGTCCACATCATCTGCGAGGACCCGCGCGCTTCCGCGCGCTGGTATCGGGACATGCTCGGCGCCACGATCTCGGGCGAGCACGAAGTTCGAGGCGCCCCGCAGATCCGGGTCGAGGTCGGTGGCGTGCTGGTGCTTCTGCGCGGCAAGCGGCCCGGAGAGGATCCGGCGTCGACCCGGCCGATGCGGGAGTACGAGGGCTACTCCAGCCACGACGAATGGGGCACGGATCACTTCGGCTTCACCTATGGCGGGGATCTTCTGGCCTACTGTGAGGAGTTGCGAGGCAAGGGCGCGGAGTTCGCAGTCGAGCCCTGGGAGTTCGCGCCCGGCGTGTTGCTCTGCTACCTCGCGGCGCCCGACAACGTGAGCATCGAACTGGTTCAGGTGAAGTAGACACGGGGAGAAGAGGATGGACGGGGGGAAAGGAAACGGGCCGTACGTTGGAAAGCGGCTGAGCAGCGGGACCTTCGTCGTGGACGACGCCGTGCTCGCGGACTACTACGGTGGCCTGGAACTCGAACCGCCGACTTCGGGCCTGCTGCCGTCCACGATCGCGAGCGGCCCGGATGGCGACTACTTCCGCGAGATCGCGTTCGCCAACCAGACCGGCCATCTCTGGATGCGCGAGGAGTGGGCGCTTTCGGCGCCGATGGAGGCGGGCGCGGCGTACAGCGTCGGGGGCGACATCTGCGACATCTACGACCGGCGCAACCGCGTCGTCGTCGACTACCGGGTCCGACTCAGGGACGGTGACGGCCGGCAGGTCCTGGAGACCCACCATCACCAGAGCTTCCTGCGCGACCAGGAGTACGTTGGCGACGTCGACTTGCGCGATCCGCGGAAGAAGCCGGGGGCGCGACGCTTCGACGTGCCGGAGGGTGAACGGTTCGGCGGCCTGAAGCGCACGATCTCACTTGAGATGTGCGGCCAGTTCTTTCACGGCAACGCGCACTACCACACCGACAAGGAGGCGTCCCGCGAACTCGGCTTCCAGGACGTCGTGGTCGGCGGCCGGATGACGATGGGCTACGTCGGCCACATTCTCGAAGAGCGTTTCGGCGAGGCATGGTGGCGGAGTGGCTCCTTCGACCTCAAGTTCACGAACCCGGTGTGGCCGGGCGACACGATCACCGTCAATGGCGTCGTGACCGGCCCGGACCCGGACGACTCGGAACGCACCGCAGCGTTCGTGTGGATCGCCAAGACGGACGGCACGGTGGCGCTCATCGCCCGCGCCGGCGTTGCCGCGGCCTGATCTTCGACACGTCTCCCTGGAGGAGCACCACGTGACGCCCCGACTCTTCGCTCTCGCGCTGCTGCTCCTGGTGGTTGGCGCGGCTCCACTCGCCGCCAACGACACCGGCCGCGACTGCCGTGGCCTGGTCGCTCTGACCGACCTCGATCACGCGGTCGAGCCCGGAATGCGTGTTGCGGCCTCAGAACGGGCGCCGGCGCACTGCCGCGTGCGCGGCGTCGTCAACCGGGCGATCCGCTTCGAGGTCACGCTGCCCGACGACTGGAACGGCCGGATGATGTTCAGCACGGTCGGCGGCGCCGCGGGATTCATCGGCGACACGACGAGCCTGCTCGGCCGCGGTTTCGCGATGGCCTCGACGGACACCGGCCACGAGGGCCAGGACCGCGACTACGTGCGGCAGCCCGAGGCCCTGCTCGACTACGCCTACGTCCTGGCCGGAGCGCCGGCCTTCCGCTTCCAGGAGTTCGTGCCCTGGATGATCGGAGGCGCCCGCCTGCAGGCGAAGCACGCCCTGACCGCGGAGTCCTTCCAGTTGCTCGGCAAGGCGTCCCGCGAGGCGTGCGACGCGCTGGACGGAGTCGACGACGGCGTGATCGACGATCCGATGAAGTGCACCCCGGACGTGTTCGATCTGAATGCCCTGCAGTGCCCGCCGGACTCGACGGCGAACTGCCTCACCGCGGGCCAGCTCCAGACCGCCCGCTACATGTACGGGGACGTCGTCGACGCGGACGGCAACGTCCTTTCGCCGGGAGTGCCGCCCGGCGCCGAGGGCGCGGGCGACTGGGCCGCCTGGATGCTGCCGACCGCCCGGCGCGGGGCTCCGGACCAGTCGCTGATCGACGGCATGGACGTGCTGCTCGCGGCCCTGATGCGCTTCGAGCCGGACTTCGACATCGAGACGTTCGACCCGGTCGCCGATCGGGATCTGCTCACGGCCGCCACCGCGCCGCTCGACGTGCTGACGGCGGACCTCTCGGCGTTCCGGGCCCGCGGCGGCAAGCTGCTGATGTACCAGGGCTGGAACGACTACCCCCTGCGCCCGCAGCGAGCGATCGACTACCTCCACGAAGTGGAGAAGGAAAGCGGCGGGGCGGACGAAGCCGGCGAGTTCTTCCGCCTGTTCATGGTGCCCGGCATGATCCATTGCTCCCGCGGCCCCGGCGCCTGGGTCGCCGACTATGTCGATCCGCTGGTTGCCTGGACCGAGAAGGGCGTCGCGCCCGAGCGGATCGAGGCCAGCCGGCCGGGTCCGGAGCCGGCGTTCACGCGGCCGCTTTGCGCGTGGCCGGAGACGGCGAAGTACGGCGGCGAGGGCGACGTGAACGACGCGGTGAATTGGAGCTGCAGGTAGCCGACGTGGGGGCACAAGGGGAGAGGAGCTCGACATGAAGATCCGCCAGTGGACTGCTGTTGCACCCGCGCTCGCGGTCGTCATGGTCGGTTGCGGCCCGGATCCCGAGGCCGGTGGGGATTCGGCGCCCGCGCAGCCCCCGCCCAACGTCATCGTCGTCCTCGCCGACGACCTCGGCTACGGCGACATCGGCGCCAACGGATCGACAGTGGCACCTGGGCTTCCGCGAGCAGTACCACCCGCTGAAGCGGGGTTTCGACGAGTTCTTCGGCCATCTGGGAGGCGGCACGAGCTACCTCGACCCCAACGACCCGGACGGCCATAGCTGGCCGCGGAGGCAGCCGGTTACGACCGAACCGAACGCGATACGGCCGGCGCCGGTCGTCGGCGACCGAGGCGACGGGCCGCGCGCGATCCTGGACGGCTACGAGGTCGTGGAAGTCGACGAGTACCTGACCGACGTGTTCGCGGACCGCGCCGTCTCCTTCATCGAGCGCCACGCAGTCTCGTCCGTCGACGACATGGTTGGCCGCGTCACCGCGACGCTCCGCGAGCATGGGCTCGAAGAGAACACGCTCGTCGTGTTCATCTCCGACAACGGCTGCATCAACTACATGCCGGCCGTCATCTGCACGAACTCACCACTTTCCGGCGGCAAGCGCTATCACCTGGACGGCGGCATCCGGGTGCCGTACCTCGTCAAGTGGCCGGCGGGTCTGCCCCGGGGCGAGGTCTACAGCCAGCCTGCGAGCGTCCTCGACCTGTACGCGACGATGGCCGCGGCGGCCGGGTCGGACGCGGGTACCGAGGACAGTGTCAACCTCCTGCCGTACCTGCGTGGCGAGGTCGAAGGGGCGCCGCACGAGTACCTCTTCTGGCGGTCCCTGCCCAACGCGGCCGTCCGCTCGGGCAAGTGGAAGCTCTGGCGGGTCGACCTGACCGACCAGGATCCGGCCTCCGTGCTCAGCCGCGGCGGCCGTTTGCTGCCCGAAGAGGACTACCCGGCGGTGTCGGTCCACGGCCAGATCACCGTGCTGCACGACCTCGAGGCGGACGTCGGCGAGCGGGTGAACGTGGCCGACCAGCACCCGGAGGTCGTTGAACGCCTCGGAGCGGCGCTGGCGGCCTGGGAAGCGGAACTTGCCGAGCCGATGTGGATCAGCAAGCGGTCGACGCTCGCCGAACTGCACGGCCAGGCGATCCAGCTCTACTTCTGAGTCTGCGTGGCGTCATCCGGCCTAGGCCAACCACGCCTGCTGCCGAAAGGAGCTGACGCGGGCAACGTGGCGGAGCGGCCGACCGCGGGCGTACCGGGGGCGGTACCGTCGGATCGGCTTCTCCGGTTCGTCCGTCGGTTCGGATCCGGTCAGATTTCGGCCCAGGTCGGGTCAAGCTATCGGTTGCGGCCCGCCAATAGTCTGTCACCTGCACACACGAGAGATCCCGAGAGAACCACGGAGGTTGAAGGTCAATCACGAAATGGGAGGTTACCGATGATGGGGCAAGCTCAGGGCGCAGAAAGGCTGTTCTCGTCACTCGTCTTCATTGCGCTCCTTCCGGCAACCGCGGCCGCGCAGCAACTTTTCTCCTTCACCGACTCCGAAGGCCCGGCATCCGTCCGGGCCTTTTCTGGTTCTGGTGACGGCGACGGCATCGGCCCGACTGTCGACCCTGCGGCGGTCAGCGTTCAGCTTGACGCCGGTTTGCTGGCCGCCGCGCCGTTGCGCCTGGTGCTCCCGACCCGCGACGGCGGCGCTCCGACGATCCTTGAACGGCGACACTTCGAGGATCGGGAACATGGCAACGTCACCTGGTCCGGATCCACCGATGGAGAGCGACACGAGCACTCGCTGTTCACGGTGCATGACGGCTTCACGATGGGTTCGTTCGCCGTCTCGGGAGTGCGCTACAGCTTGCTTGCCGACGCCGACGGGCGCGGCGTGCTCACCCCCGAGGCCACGGTAGATCCGGGCGAAGACTGGTGCCAGGATCATGCGCGCGACCTGCTGCCGGGCGCACAGTTGCCGCGCTACGATCCCCGCCCCTCGCAGCCAGCGAGGGTTGCCAGCCGTTCGACCAATGGCGGCGAGCACGAAATCGACATCCTGTTCGTCTATGTGCGGTCGGCCCAGGACGCGCTCGAAGACCCGAACGTCCTCGGCGGTTCGGTGACGGTCGCCGCGACCGCGCAGAAGCTGGTCGATTTCGCGAACATGGTCTACCGGAACACCCACATTCCCGTCCGGCTCCGAGTCGTCGGAATCGAGCCGGATCCCTGGCCCGTGGACGTGAACGGCACGACCTACTCGATGCTGGATCTTGAGTTCGACTATCTGGGAATCATCGACCGGGAGCACATGAACGCGCTACACGCGCTCCGGCGCGAGTACGACGCGGATCTAGTTCACTTGCTGACGCTGCACTGGCGCGCCGTCGTCGGCGGCATCTGCGGAGAGGCTTCGCTCTACTCGAAGCGCATGACGCCGCAGACAATGGCCCCCTACGCCTATGGCGCAACCAACGTTGTCTGCGATCACCCGACCGTCGCCGGACCAGGCTTCACAAACTGGACGTTCGTTCACGAGCTCGGCCACAACTTCGGCGCTCACCACTCGCGCGAGATACCGCACGGTCTCTCGCAACACGAGATCGACAACATGCCGGCCAGCGTGCGCGCCGACCTGTGCAACAACTACGATTTCTGCATCCGCGACGAAACGGAGGTGCGAGCCGAGTACGCCTACGGCGCACTGGTGAACCCTCGCGCCAGCGACCACCACCTGCCGCTCGGCGACGGGACCTGGTGGCCGGTTGCCCCGGACCAGTACACCTGCCTCTCCGACCCGCAGACGCCCGGCTGCCCCGGCGCGGACGGAACGCTGTTGCCGGACGGCAAGAACGCCGGAGCGATCACCGTCATGGGCTACAACCTGGGCGCGCACTGGATGCGGGTACCGTACTTCTCGAAAGCCCATATGTGGATCGGAGCGCAGGACGATTTCGGTCTGCAAGCGAACCAGTACGATGCATGGCTGCTCGGCTCCGAGTTCTCAGACGTGGCGCGGCTCCACGAGGAAACCGCTCCCGATCTGGCGAGCCTGTCCGATTACCAGTACCGCCTATCGCGCGCCCCCTCGGAGGTCTCCGTCACCACCCGGAGATCTCCCTCCGAGGACGGGATGATGGAGATCACCGTGGAGTTCAACGACAACTCCACCGACGAATCGAGTTTTCATGTCGAGGTCCGCGCGAAGGAGCGCGGATCGCTGCCCAGCGAACACGTCTGCCCGACGGATCCCGGCGTTTGGTGGCCGTGCAAATGGGGCGATTCGACGGGACGCCGGAGCTACACGTTCACGCGGCACGTTGTGCCTGGCCCGATGCTCTTCCGCGTTGCCGCGGTCAACGATGACGGCCCTACGCTGTCGGGCGATTACGTCGAGACCGTAGGGATTGGGCGACCTGAGAAGCCGACGCTTGGCACGCCGGAGTTCCACGGGGCCGACCTGACCGTCGACGTCGCGATCGGCCAGGACACCGAAGGCGAGATCCTGGTGGAGCTTGTCATGTGCCCGTGCTCCCCCGGCCCGCAAGGCGGCGCAGGCGGCGTCATTTCCGAGACGACATGGGCGGACAGCGACGGCAAGGTCGCTTTCCCGTTCGAGTTCGGCGAGGACTACCAACTGTTCGCGGCCGCGCAGAATCAGTACGGCCACTCCGTCACTGACCTGATCGACGTGAAGGCCCCGGCGAAGGCGGCCGGCAAACGTCCGACGAAACCCGCGTTCACGAAGTTGACCTACAACACCGCCGACTCCACGATGACGTTCCGGTACAACGGGATATCGAGCGACACCGAGACGTTGAGATTGAGCCTGGTCGACCTGACCGCGTGGGAGGAAACCAAGCTGTGGTCTGTCCTCGGCGACTTGAAGGTGCCGGCAAAGGGCAAGGGCAAGGTCTCGACTCCGTATGTTCCGGGCCACAACTATCGGGCCGTGCTCGAAGCGACGAACGGCGCCGGCGTGACGCAATCGGACACGTTCCGGTTCTCCTCGATTCCTTGAACCGACAAACAGGCGCTCCCGCTGGCCCCGGGACGACTCCGGCGACGTGCATTACTGGCCGTCCGTGTCAGAGCATGGCCGAAGCCCTGAGAGGCCCTACAACGGCCGATCGCCCGGATCCGCGTGGGGTATGGGCCTGGAACCGCCCCCGCGGCGACGCCAGGGGGCAAGCTGCCGGCCCTGGCCCGCGTACAACGGCGATACCACTCCCCGGCCGGAGGGGCAAACGATGCTTCGCTGTTGCTGCCGGCCCCTCTCCCCGTCGACTAATACTAATAGGGCGAGGGGCCGGCTTTTCCCGCTTCGAGGGGGCAAGCGGGATCCGCACGGCGGCCGGCCCGATCCGCAACTGAGGGGCGCACCGTTCGCGGCGCTCCAGTGCGGAATCGACACTCCGGGATCCTCGATCCCTGGCCAAGGCTTTGACAATGTATGCTCCCTTCTTGCCTCGACGAGTTTCTGGAAGGCGCTTCGGTCGAGCAGTTCGCTTTCGAGGCTGGCGAAGAAGCTCTCGGCCATGGCGTTGTCGCGGCGGTCTCCGACCGAGCCCATGGAGAGCCTGGTCCCGGCCTCGCGGCAGCGCTTCCCGAACTTGAAGGGAACTGTGCTGGCTGCCTCCATCCGAGGGATGGACGACGCCCTTGCCCGGCCGTCGCTGGGCGCCGGCCATGTTCAGGGCGGCCACGACGAGTTCGGCCCGCGGGGCGGCCAGCCATCGCCCAACCGACGATGCGGGGGCTGAAGACGTCCAGGACGATGGCCAGGCAGAGGAAACCGCGCAGAGTCGGCACGTAGATGATGTCGGCCACCCACGGGCGGTCGGGCGCTTCGGCCTCGAACTCCCGGTTGACCAGGTCCGGCGCCGGGCGAGCCCTCTTGTCACGGAGCGTGGTCCGCGGCTTGGAGCGTGGTCTGCGGCTTCTTGCGGCGACTTGCGCCGGTCAGGCCCGACTCTCGCATGAGTCTCGCGACCCGCTTGCGGCTCACCAGGACGCCTTCGTCGGCCAACTCCGCCTGGATCCGGGGAGCTCCGCAGGTTCCCCGAGTGGCTTCATGGATCGACCGAATCCGCCCGGACAGGGCAGCGTCCGCCTGGGTCCTGGCCAACGGAATCCGCTTGCACCGCGCGTAGTGTCCGCTCGTGGAGACGCCGAGCACGCGCGCCATGGTCGAAACGCGAAACTCGGCCCGGTACGCGCTCATGAACCGGAAGACCTCTTCCGGCCCGTCTCCCGAGCGTACCAAGCCGTAGCTTGTGCCAGGATCTCTCGCTCCTCGCGCAGTCTGCGGACCTCACGCCGGAGCCGGCGCAACTCTTCACGCTCCGCTGTAGTCGTGCCGTCGCGCTGGCGTCCCTCGTCGCGATCCGCCTGCCTGACCCAGTTACGGATCGACTGCGCTGAAGGCTCAAACTCGCGGGCTAGATGGTCCGGGCTCCGCCCGGACCGGACCAGATCCACCATCTGCTGCCGGTACTCGGCCGGGTACGGTGGGCTTGATCTTGGCATCGTGGGTACCTCCTCCTGTTACAAGGATGAAGTGTCCGCGAAAACCGGAGCAAGCTCAGGACATTCTCGAGCAAGGCGCTTCGCGGTAGTAGGCTGTTTTCGGTGATCTACTACCTTGGCCCGTTCGTTCTGAAGCCTGAAGAGTACGGCCTCGAGGTGGCCGAGAAGCGGGTTCGGCTTCAGCCCAAGGTGTTCGAACTGCTGGCCTTCCTCGTCGCCAACAGGGACCGGGTGGTGTCCAAGGAGGAGCTGCTGCGGCACATCTGGCACGGCGCCTACGTGTCGGAAGCGGCGATCAGCCGTGCGGTCAGCAAGGTGCGGAAAGTGCTCCGAGCCGGCGGCGGCAGCGCCGACTGGATCACCACCGTCTACGGACGCGGATTCCGCTTCGTCGGCCCGGTGATCGAAGACCTGGCGGTGCCGGACGGCGCCTCCGTGGTCCCGGATTCGCAGCCGGAGGAAGAGCGGAGGATCTCGATCGCCGTCCTGCCGTTCGCCGACCATAGCCCGCAGCGCGACCAGGCTCATCTCTGCGAGGGGATGGCCGAGGAGATCCTTTACCGGCTCGCGCATGTCGTCGGCCTCCGGGTCGTGGCCCGCGGCGTGTCCTTCCAGTACGACGCGCTGGCCGATCCCCGCGAGGTCGGACGGCAGATCGGCGCCGACCTGGTGGTGGAGGGTACGGTCCGCAAGGAGGGCGACGAACTGCGCATCGGCGTCGAAGTGACGGACGCGCGGACCGGGCTCCAGGTCTGGTCCGAGCAATGGCAGCGGCAATCGCGGCACCTCTTCGCGTTGCAGGACCAGACCGCGACCCTCATCGCGGAAACGCTCGAACTACGCCTCGCCCCGGACGCGCCGCGCCACGAGGCCCGGCGCACCGCATCCAGCCAGGCCTACGACCTCTATCTGCGCGGGCGCAGTCTCTACCACCAGGCGCGCAAGAGGACCTACTACGAGGCGCGGCGGCTGTTCGGGGAGGCGATCCAGCTCGATCCCGAGTATGCCCTGGCTCACGCGGCGTCCGCCCACTGCTCCGCGTATCTCTACCAGACTCACGAGCCGAGATCGGAGAACCTGCGGCTGGCCGACGAGTCGAGTTCGCGGGCCCTGGAACTGGCGCCGGAAGTCGCGGAGGCGCACTCGGCGAGGGCCATGGCCCTCAGCACGAATGGCGGGCTGGAGGAGGCCGAAGTCCACTTCCGGCGCGCCCTGGAACTCGATCCGCTGAGCTTCGATGCGAGTTGCAACTTCGCCCGTCACCTCTTCGGCCAAGGTCGGATGGAGGAGGCGGTGACGTTCTTCTTCCGCGCGATCGAGGCCGATCCGACGGCTTACGCCTCCTGCTCCATCTGCGCCTCGGCGCTCCTGGGGCTCGGCCGGAAGGCGGAAGCGGCACGACTCGAGAAACTCACGATCGCCAGGGTGCGAAGGCGTCTGTTGCGTCACCCCGACGATCAGCGGGCGATCTACTTCGGCGCGTTCGCTCTTGCCCGCGACGGTAAGGTCGACGAGGCCCTCGAGTGGGCCGCGCGGGCGGAGGCCCTGGATCCGGAGGATGCCGTGGCACTCTACAACCTCGCCTGCCTCGCGGTCGCCTGCGGTGACTTGGAGCGTGGACTGGGCTACCTCGGCTCGGCGATCACTCACGGGTATTCGCTCCTGAACTGGATCGAGAACGATGCCGATCTGGCGCCGCTGCGGGCGGATCCGCGGTTCGAGGATGTCGACGATCTGGACGCGGCTGGTGTTCGCGGCGCGAGCCAGAGCGGCCTGCGAGAGACCGCGGTACTCGCGCCAGACCCGCAGGGGCGACTCGCCGTCGATCAGGCGGCCACCAGCCTGCGGCGTCGTTCCAGCCTAGACCCACGCCTCCTCGTGCAACCTCGACCACGGCACCAGACGCGCGTCCGAGCGTTGCTGGACCTGGTCGCCCCCGTAGACCACGATCTTCTCGCAGCGGCGGCCCGTTTGCTGGACGATCGCGCCGACTCGTCGTGGGGCGTCGAGCAGCCGGTTCGTAGCGGTCTGCGAGGACTTCGCTTCGACCACCGTGAGCCGGTCGCCACGCTCGATGACCAGGTCGACTTCCGCGCCACTTCGGTCCCGGTAGAAGGTCAGACCTCCGCGCTCGCCCCGATTCGTGCGGTGTTTCGCGATCTCCGTGACCATCCACGTTTCGAACAGGGCACTTCGGAGTGGATGAGTCCGCAACTGCTCCGCGGAGCGGATCCCCAGCAGCCAGCACGCCAACCCGGGGTCCTGGAAGTGCAGCTTGGGCGTCTTCACCAGGCGCTTGCGGAGGTTGGCGTGGAACGGGCGGAGCCGGAAGACGAGAAAGCTGGCCTCGAGCACGTTGAGCCAGGCCTTGGCGGTGGGTTGTGAGACGCCGCAGTCTGCCGCCAGCGAGGAGTAGTTGAGTAACTGCGCGGTGCGGCCAGCGCACAACTCGACGAAACGTTGAAACGCATCAAGATCGTTGATGTTCCCGATCGTGCGCGCGTCTCGTTCCAGGTAGGTGGCTACATAGGCGGCGAGCCAGTCTCCGGGGTCGATCCGGCGGTCCAGAATTGCGGGGTAGCCGCCGGTGAAGAGAACCTCTTCCAAGGTCAACGGATGGTGTCCGAATCGCCGCACCTCGTTGTTGGTGAGGGGCAGCAGGTGGAGCACGGCGGAGCGACCCGCCAGGGACTGACTCACGGTCTTGAGCAGAGCCAGATTCTGGGAGCCCGTGAGGATGAAGCGCCCGGGCCGCGGATCGGCGTCGATCAGACCCTGAAGGTACGACGGAAGATCCGGTGCGCGCTGAACTTCGTCGACTATGGCGCCATCGGGAAACTGGGCGAGAAAGGCGCGCGGGTCGCCGGTGGCGAAGGCGCGTACGTCCGGCGCTTCAAGGTTCGCGTAGGCCAGGTCCGGAAACAGTGCTTCGCAGAGCGTGGACTTGCCGCTCTGGCGCGGACCGGTGAGCGTGACGGCGGGGAACTGCCGCGCTGCCTGAAGTAGTCGGGGCGCAAGGTCGCGGTCGATCATGGTCGGGAGCCGAGTCTAGCTCGGCGCCTGGCTGATTCAAAGTGGCGGTTTGAATCAGCCAAGTTCCGCGAGTTTCCATTGGCGCTTTGGGAGCGGGCTGTCCACGCAGAAAGGCAGCGACTTCGCGGCAGCTAACATCGCCTTCAGATTCCAGCCAGACGAGCGGGCCGCCGAGGCCTGGAAACCGAGATCCTGACAAGAGGACCCACCATGCACGACATCGCAATCCGTAACGGCCGCATCATCGACGGCACTGGCGCCCCGGAGTTCCAGGGCGACATCGCCATCGACGGCGCGGTGATCACCAGCGTCAACGGGGGCGTGGGCAAGGCGCGACGCGAGATCGACGCGGAAGGCAAGCTGGTCGTGCCCGGCTGGATCGACATCCACACGCACTTCGACGCCCAGGTGTCCTGGGACCCGTACCTGACGCCGTCCTGCTGGAACGGCGTGACGACGATCGTCATGGGCAACTGCGGCGTGGGCTTCGCGCCGGTGAAGCCGAAGGACCGCGACTGGCTGCTCGACCTGATGGACGCGGTCGAGGACATCCCGGCGATCGCCATGTCGGCGGGAATGGAGTGGAAGTGGGAGACATTCCCCGAGTACCTGGACGCGATCGACGACAAGCCGCGGATCATGGACGTGATCACCCAGGTTCCCCATTGCGCGCTCCGCACCTACGTGATGGGGGAGCGCGGCGCCGAGGACATCCAGCCGACGGATGACGAACTGGCCCAGATGGAGCGTCTCGTGCGGGAGAGCATCCGGGCGGGCGCCTTCGGCGTCTCCTCGAACCGGCTCCTGGCGCACCGCACGAAGGAGGGGGAGATGGTCCCGGGGACGTTCGCCCGCTATCCGGAGCTCGAGGCGATCGCGAACGGCATGAGCGACGCCGGCGGCGGCGTGTTCCAGTTCGTCGGCCCGTTCGAGCGCGAGTGGTTGCTCGGCCTCGGCCGCAAGGACGGGATCACGGTGACCTATCTCTCGGGCGAGGCGGCGCAGGAGGGATTGACCGCGCTCGAGGCGCGCCGCTACCAGGGGATCCGGGTCTTCCCGCAGATCCGCGGCCGCGGCACGACGGTGCTGATGAACCTGGAGGGTTCGCTTCACCCCTACGTCCTGAACTACGCCTACCGTGAACTGGTCGGTCACCTGCCGATGCCGGAGCGGCTCGAGCGGATGCGCGATCCGGAGGTGCGGGCCAAGATCCTCGCCAGCGACTGGGACATGACGAACGACGCCCGGCGCAACAGCCCCGAGGACGTGGATCACCCGTTCCTGGTCGACGCGACGCCGGGCAGCCTGCTGCCGGGCCTCCTGGAGTTGATGCACTCCCAGCCGGAGGCGGTCTACGTGCTCGGCGATCCACCGAACTATGAGCCGGATCAGGAGGCGAGCGTCGCGGCACATGCCAGGCGCAACGGCCTGACGGGGCCGGAGGCGTTCTACGACCTTCTGACCCAGGGCGACGGCAGCACTCTGCTGCTGTTCTACCTGGACGGCTACTCGAAGCGGAACTTCGACTACATGGCCGCCCTGATGCGGCACCCGCTGACCTGCAACGGCCTGAGTGACGCCGGTGCTCACGTCGGTGCTGTCAGCGACGCCCACATGCCAACCTGGAACCTGTCCTTCTGGGGCCGCGACCGCAGCCGCGGCGACCGGATCGAGCTGGAGACGATCGTCCACAAGCAGACCGGCGCCAACGCCGCCCTCTACGGCTTGTCCGACCGGGGCGTTCTGGAGCCGGGGAAGCGCGCCGACATCAGCGTGATCGATTTCGACCGCCTGTCGTCGGAGGCGCCGTACCTCGTCTACGACCTGCCCGAGAACGCGAAGCGCTACATGCAACGCCCGCGGGGCTACGACGCGACGATCTGTGCCGGCGAGGTCGTCCTCAAGAACGACGAGGTCACGGGCGCCCTGCCGGGGCGGCTCGTCCGCAGCCGGCCGGCGGCGTAGCGGCGTCGGTGGCACCCGCCCGCGGCGTGGTCCGGAGGGGAGGGTCCCGGCGGACGCTCGCGCCTTCCTGGTGGATGGAGAGGTCGGGCGCTCGCTTCGGTCGGCTGCGCTTCACGTCGGCGCTGGTTGATGGGAGGGCGTTGGGCGTCACTTGCCTCCAGCCCGCTGGGACCCTCCCCTCCGGACCACGCCGCGGCTGGACGTCGTCGTCCGGTTCGGAACGCGGTTTCGGTGTCGCCGCGTGTCGGTGCGCCGGCCTGCCAACTGTGCACCCGATGACGGGCGCACAGACTGGGACGCTGATGGCGCGGGACGCGCCACCAGGGTGCTGGCCGGCATTCCGGAGCTGCGGCGAGGTGGGTCTACGGCTTCTCCGTGTACTTTTCGCCAGCATGGACAGCGACCTGCAGGCGGTTGCGGGGCGTCGCCAGTGGGCAGGTGGCGAACTCGGTGAAGACACAGGGTGGGTTGTAGGCCTTGTTGAAGTCGAGCGTGGTGTTGCCGTCGGGGCCGGGCAGGGCTGCGGCCAGGTAGCGGCCGGCGGGGTAGGTCGTGTCGCCGGTCGTCGCGTCGGCGAAGACGATCATGAACCCGTCGTCGGATCGGTACGCCTCCAGCGACAGTGAATGTCCTTGGGCCTCGAACTCCAGTTTGCCGGGGACGGTCGGTTCCCAGCCGAGACCTTCGACGACGGTCGGCACTCTGATCGTCCGCGGTTCCGGGTAGGGCTCGAAGCGGGCCTCGAGGCGCCAGCTCGGGTCGAAGGAAAAGGACTCGATACCGGCGAATGCCGCCACGGCGGGATGGTCGTAGTCGCGCAGGCGGACGCCCAGCCGGTCCATTCGCCGGATCACGGTCCAGGCGAGGGAGCCGGACGTGAGGAGGGTGGCCTGCTTGTCCCGATCGTCGGCGAGCGGGATCTCGGTGACGGGTGATTCAGCGAGGAAGACGTCTACTCCCGGTGCAGCCCTGAAGGTCACCGTGCCGTTCTCGACCAGGAAGTCGCCGAGCTTCGGTGGCGCCGCGCCTTCGGGCGCCACGAGGTCGTTGTCGGCCGCGGCGCCGAAGCTGTTGGGGCCCTCCTGGAGCCAGTAGAGGCCTGCCAGGTTCAACCAGCCGTCGGGGCCCTTGAGAGTCGCCAGACGCTGGCTACGCCACTCCGCCAGCGCGTGCTCGCAGCCGGTCTGCGCCGAGGCCTGGGTAGCGGCCGTCAGCGCGAAGATCGCTGCTGTGGCCCACGCTCGCGGGACTGTTCGGTGTGGCTCCACGGTCCGTTCTCCAGTGAGCATCCTATGGCCCAGTCGTGCCGTGTGGGCTCCACTAACGCTGTTACACTGGCGCTCATAGCGTCGCAGCAAGTTTGATCTTCAGCCCGGGAGTTGGAGATGCGTCAGCCACCACTGAGCCTCGGATATCGCCAGCGGGCGATTCGGGTGGCCTCCGTGTGTGTGTGCTGGCTCCTGGTGGCCGTTGGCTCCGGGGCGGCCCGTCCGCCCGCGACGCCGGCGGCCGTTCCGGCCTTCGACGCCGACGCGCCGCACCGCGCCCTGATCTCGCGCCACTGCCTGGGTTGCCACAACGCCCGGCTGAAGACGGCAGGGCTCGAACTGGACGCCCTGGTCGAGCAGCACACGGGCCTTGACCGCGCGACCTGGGAGAAAGTGGCCCGCAAGCTGCGCGCGCGCCAGATGCCGCCGCCGGGCCGGCGCCGTCCCGACGAGAACGCGTACCGGGAGGCTCTGTCCTCGCTCGAGGGCGAACTCGACCGGATCGCCGCCGACCAGCCCGACCCGGGCCGCACGGAGACGTTCCGCCGGCTGAACCGCACCGAGTACCACAACGCCGTGCGGGACCTGCTGGCGCTGGAGGTCGACGTCGCGTCGCTGTTGCCGGTGGACTCGGCCAGTTTCGGATTCGACAACGTGACGGTCGGCGACCTCTCGCCGACCCTGCTGGAACGCTACGTCGGCGCGGCGGAGAAGATCAGCCGGCTGGCGGTCGGCCGCTCGTACGCCGAACCCGTCGGCATCACGTTCCGGACGGATCCCGATCTGACCCAGGAGAAGCACGTCGAAGGCCTGCCGGTCGGCACCCGCGGCGGCATCCTCGCGACCTGGAACTTCCCGGCGGACGGTGTCTACGAGTTCTCGATCCGGCTGGCGCGTGACCGCAACGAGCACGTCGAGGGTCTGCGCGAGCCGCACGACCTGGAGCTTCTGATCGACCGGGAGCGGATCGAAACGTTCACCGTGGCGCCGCCGGACCTGATGAGCGACGTGGCGCTGAACTACCAGCCGTCGCAGGACGACGTCGACGATCACCTGGTCGTACGAGTGCCCGTCACCGCGGGACCGCACGGCGTTGGCGTCACCTTCCCGGCCCGGCCCTGGGTACTGCTCGAGACGGCGCGGCAGCCCTACGAGTCGCATTTCAACTACTACCGCCACCCGCGGGTGCAGCCGGCGGTCTTTTCGGTCTCGATCGTCGGGCCGTACTTGCCGCTGGGTGCCGGCGACACGCCGAGTCGCCAGCGGATCTTCGTCTGCCAGCCGCGGAACGTCGCCGAGGAGGACCCCTGCGCGCGGGAGATCCTGGCCAACGTGATGCGCCGGGCGTACCGCCGGCCCGTGACCGGCGAGGACGTACGCGGACTCTTCGCGCTCTACGAACAGGCCAGGGCCGAGGACGGGTTCGAGGCCGGCATCGAGATGGGATTGGCGGCGGTTCTGGTCAGCCCGGAGTTCCTGTTCCGCATCGAACGGGATCCGGCCGGTGTGGAAGCCGGGGCGCCGTACCGCGTCAGCGACGTGGAGCTCGCGTCGCGACTCGCCTTCTTCCTGTGGAGCAGCATCCCCGACGACGAACTCCTGGAGCTCGCGTCGGCCGTCCGACTGAGCGAGCCGGACGTGCTCGAACAGCAGGTCGAGCGGATGCTCGCCGACTCGCGAGCCGAGAACCTGGTGACGAACTTCGCCGCCCAGTGGCTCCATCTACGAAACCTGGACGGTGTCACGCCCGACAAACGCCTGTTCCCGGACTTCGACGACAACCTGCGGCAGGCCATGCGCCGGGAGACGGAACTGTTCGTCGGCAGCATCCTGCGGGAGGACCGCAGCGCCCTCGACCTCGTGCAGGCGGACTATACGTTCCTCAACGAGCGGCTGGCCAAGCACTACGGCATTCCGCACGTTTACGGCAGCCGCTTCCGGCGGGTGGACCTCGGCGACGACAGCGTGCGCGGCGGCCTGCTGCGCCACGGCAGCATCCTGACGGTGACCTCGTTCGCCACCCGCACCTCGCCGGTCGTGCGGGGCAACTGGGTGCTGGGCAACCTGCTTGGCGTGCCGCCGCCTCCGCCGCCGCCCGATGTGCCGGACCTGCCGGAAGCGAAGATCATCGCCAAGGAACTGCCGATGCGCGAGCGGCTGTCCGCCCATCGCGACAACCCGGCCTGCTCGGGCTGTCACCGCCTGATGGACCCGGTCGGCTTCGCGCTCGAGAACTACGAGGCCGACGACTACCGCCTGTCGTCCCTGATTCAGGCGGTCGTCGCCAGCGACCCCTTCTTGAAGAGAAGGGCCTCCCCCGTGCCGGGGAGCCCCTTGTGATGAGGAGAGCATCGTCATGATCCTGACCAAGAAGTCGCTACCGCGCCGGACCTTCCTGCGCGGCATGGGCGCGGCGATCGCCCTGCCCCTGCTCGACGCAATGGTGCCGTCGATGACCGCCTGGGCCAAGACGGCGGCCAAGCCGGTGCGCCGGCTGGGCTTCGTGTACATCCCGATGGGTTCCGACATCACGCGCTGGCGTCCGGCCGGCGGCAGCGGGGCCCTCGGTGAACTCTCGCCGTCGCTGAGTCCGCTGGAGGGCTTCAGGAAGCAGATCTCGGTGATCAGCAACCTGGAACTCAAGAACGCCTATCCCGGGACGCACGCCACCTCGAACGCGGCCTTCCTGAGCGCGGCGAAGGCGAAGTGGACCGAGAGCACGGACTACTACCTCGGCACGACGGTCGATCAGATCGCGGCTCAGCAGATCGGCCAGGAAACCCAGTTGCCATCACTCGAACTGGCGATGGACCTGATGGACATGGTCGGCCAGTGCGACAACGGCTACGCCTGCGTGTACCAGAACAACCTCTCCTGGTCGTCGCCGACGACGCCGCTGCCGGCCGAGGCCCATCCCCGGATCGTGTTCGAGCGGCTGTTCGGCGAGGGCGGTACGGCAGCCGAGCGGCGCGAGGGGCTGAAGCGCAAGGCCAGTCTGCTCGACTGGGTTCACGAGGACATCACCCGGCTCCAGGGCATGCTGGGCCCCGGCGACCGGGTCAAGGTCAGCGAGTACCTCGACTCGGTTCGCGAAGTCGAGCGGCGCATCCAGAAGGCGGAAGCCCAGTCCGACGAAGGCGCGCTGCCCGACGTCGACCGCCCGGCCGGCGTGCCCGCCGCCTACGCCGACCACGCCCGGCTGATGTTCGATCTCCAGGTGCTGGCGCTGCAGGCCGACGTGACCCGGGTCATCACCTTCCAGCTCGCCCGCGAGTCGAGCAACCGGACCTACCCCGAGATCGGCGTGCCGGATCCACATCATCCGACCTCGCACCACGGCAATGATCCCGAGAAGGTGGCGAAGCTGGCGAAGATCAACCAGTTCCACGTCTCCCTGTTCTCCTACTTCCTGGAGAAGCTCGCCGCGGCGCCGGAGGGCGACGGCAACCTGCTCGACAACTCCCTCTACCTCTATGGCAGCGGCATGGGCAATCCGAACGTCCACGACCACGTGAACCTGCCGATCGTCGTCGCCGGCGGCGGCGGAGGCACCGTCCGCGGCGGTCAGCACATCGTCTACGACCAGCCAGCGCCGATGGCCAACCTGCACCTGACGCTGCTGGAACGCGTGGGTGTCTACATGGATTCCTTCGGCGACAGCAGTGGGAAGATCGATGGCCTGTTTGAGGCCGCGCCGGTCTAGGCCCGGGAGCCGGACCGAACAGTTGGAGGCTTGACACATGCGCTGGAAAGCAATCGGAGCGTTGGCGGTGCTGCTGGCGCTCGCTGGGACGACGGCGACTGGCGCGGACTTGGTCAGCGCCGCTGAAGCAGGCGACACGGCGGCGGTGCGGGCGCAGCTCGGCAGCGGCGCGAACGTCAACGCGGCTGATTCTGACGGCACGACGGCGTTGCACTGGGCGGCCTATTTGGGGAACCTCGACATGGCGCAGGCGCTGGTCACCGCGGGAGCGGACGCCCGCGCGCAGAACGCTTACGGGGTCCAGCCGATTTCCCTTGCCTGTGGCAGCGGCAGCGGAGAGCTGGTGAAGCTGCTGCTCGAAGCCGGTGCGGATGCAAACGTGGTTCGTGATGGCGGAGAGACCGCGCTCATGACAGCGGCGCGGACTGGAAACTCGGAAGCGGTCGAGGCCTTGCTGGCCCGCGGGGCCGATCCAAACGCAACCGAGCGGAACGCGCAGACGGCCCTGATGTGGGCCTCGGCGGAGGGCCACGAGCAGGTTGTGAAGGCTCTCATTGCCGGGGGCGCGGACCTGAAGGCCACGCTGGACTCGGGATTTAACCCGTTCTTCTTCGCGGTCCGCGAGGGGCACGCCGACGTGGCGCGGGCGCTAATGGCGGCCGGCTACGACGTCAACGAGGTCCTGCATCGCAGGGCGCGGCCGCAATACCAACACGCCGCCAGCAGCATGAGCCCGCTGATCTTGGCGATCGAAAACGGCCACTTCGAGCTTGCGGTGGCGTTGCTGGAAGCCGGCGCCGACCCGAATGACGAGCGTACCGGCTACACCCCGTTGCACACCATCACCTGGGTGCGCAAGCCGAAGAACAGCGACTACGGCAGCGACCCGGCGCCGGAAGGCTCCGGAAACCTGTCGAGCCTGCAATTCGTGCGGGCCTTGGTCGCAATGGGCGCGGACGTCAATCGCGGGCTGTCGAACGGCAAGCCCATAGCGCCGAAGATCAATATCCAGGGGGCGACGCCGTTCCTGTTCGCGGCCGACAAGGCGGACGTGCCGTTGATGAAGACCCTGTTGGATCTGGGCGCTGATCCGATGTTGCCGAACGTGGAGGGCACAACACCCCTGATGGCGGCCGCGGGCCTTGGCACGACGGCACCGCTGGAGGAGGCGGGCACGGAGCAGGAGGCCTACGAGGCGACCCAGCTGCTACTTTCGCTCGGCGCAGACATTGACGCGGTGGACAGCAACGGCGAGACCGTGATGCACGGCGCCGCCTACGGGAGCTTTCCGACAGTGATTCACTTGCTGGCCGAGAGCGGCGCCGACCCCGGGCTTTGGAAGCGGCCCAACAAGCACGGCTGGACGCCCCTGTTCATCGCAGAGGGCTACCGGCCGGGCAATTTCAAGCCAGCACCGCTGGTGATCGCGACGTTGGAGCAGCTCATGGTTGCGGAAGGGATTTCGACCGAGGGCCCGCGCCCTCGCCATATCGGAACCTACGAAAAGGCCCGCCTGGCGAGGCGGGAGGTCAAAATCGACCCGCGTCAGCCCTGACCGAACGAGAGTTTTTCGCGGGTCACGATATACCAATCCGCGGAATCCGCGCCGCGGAGCCCGGTCCGAGGCCGGGCGAACCCTCAGCTTGGCAGCGCTCCGGTCGCGCGAGTGAGAGCAGTCTATGCCGGCGGCAATGCCCTCGGTTGGGTTGCGAGCTACTGCGCCAGCGCGTCGGCAAAGAACGCCTTCATGGCAGGGTAGGTCAGCAGCCGCTGCCGCTGGAAGACCCCGTGAGTCTCTTCGTCGAAGATCATGTAGCGAACTTGCTCGGCACCGGTTTCGCGCAGCGCCTTGGCGAATCGGTCGGACTGGCCGATCGGCACGGTCCGGTCCGCCGTTCCGTGGATTAGAAGGAACGGAGGCGCGTCGCCTCGCGCGTACGTGATCGGCGAGGCCTGCCGGGCGCGGTCGCGGAGTGAATCGCTCGGACCGGCTAGAAACGTCTGTCCCAGGCGCTCCGGCACGGCTCCCGGCTCCCGCCAGTTGAGGAAATCGGTTGGCGTTGCCGATGCGCAAACCGCCTGTACCATGCTCGAGTGCTCTTGGTGGGGGCCGC
>JAPVWO010000244.1 GCA_027493375.1 Candidatus Multivorans thiocomprendens
AAGATCATCCTCCGATGATCCCCGATCGCCGCATCTCACGATCACTTCTCGTTGGATTGCACACCCCCGCTCACGATCACTTCTCGTTGGACAGCTCTATAGGTGGCCGCTCGACGCTGAGTGGCGTACACTAGAGACATCGATCTCAACCTGAATCGGAGGTCCTGAGAATGAAGCGCACCGCGAGCTTGCTGTCGGCAGCCGTCCTCCTTCTCGCCCTTGTCCCGGCTCTTTCGGCCCAGGACGACGGGATTCCGCGAACGGCGAGCGGCCGGCCCGACTTGAACGGAACCTACGACGCCGCCACTCTGACGCCGCTGGAGCGCCCCGTGAGCCTCGGCGAGCGGGCCTATCTCACACCCGAAGAAGCCGCCGAGATCGCCGAGGAGGAGCGGCTGATCCAGGAGGGCGGGGTGGCGAAGTCGGACGCGAACCGTGAGGCGCCGCCCGAAGGGGGCGCCAAGGTCGTCGGCCTGGAGCACACGGCCGGCGGCGGCAACGAGTTCGGCGCCGGCAACGTCGGCGGCTACAACCTGTTCTGGATCGATCGCGGTTCCGACACCTACCGGGTCGACGGCCAGATCCCGACCTCGATCATCATCGATCCTCCAAACGGCCGGATGCCGCCGATGACCGAGGCGGCCCAGGAGAGGATGAGGGCCACCTTCGCCCACTTCCTGCGGCCGAACGACGGCTCCGCGTGGTGGGTCGAGCACGACGGGCCCGGCCCCTACGACGGTCCGGAGTCGCTCCCCACGAGCGAGCGGTGTCTCGTCGGTTTCACCGGCGCGGCCCCGACCTTCCCGAGTCTGTACAACAACTTCAAGCGGATCGTGCAGACCGAGACCCACGTCGTCATCCTGCTCGAGATGATCCATGACGCGCGGATCGTGCGTCTCAACTCGGAGCATCCGGGTCCCGAGGTCACGAAGTGGCTGGGCTACTCCATGGGCGGCACGCTCCGCGGCGCCCGGGTCCTCGAGGCGGACGCACTGAGCGGAGCGAGCACCGGGGCCGAGTAAACCGTACCGCGACGGCGTCGGACGCACCCGCCCGTCTGAGGCAGGAGGGGTCCCCTCCCAGGTGACGTTCGCGCTTAAGGGGAGATGTGAGGGGGTGCGCCCACTCCTTTTCACTCTCAATCGGACGAAGTAGTAGAGAACCCAGGTACTTGTGGGGAAGGACGGCGCGCGGCTGTCCCCCAAGGCGGTCCCGTTCGCCGCGTAGCTCCCTCAGCGACCGGCGGGGGCCGGATCTCTAACAGCTCCTTCGAGCTGGAGAGCGGTGCTGAGAGTCTCTCGGTCTGGTGACGCGCTGTGCCTACCCTTCGAGGCCTGCGCCGAAGGCGAACTGCCCCAACTTCGGCAGTAAGCCGCGAGAGCTGTCCGACCTGCCAGGGCGAGCGCCCTCGAAGGGTAGGCTCTCTGCCGCCAGATGACTGAGACGGACCACGGCCCCTCACCGGAGACCGAGACCCTGGAGGAGGTCAAGGAGGCTGCCGACCGCCTGGCGAAACGAAGCGAGGTGCTCCAGGCGCTTGAGGACGAGTGGGTCGTCGCGGCTGGCTTGGTTTCTGTGTACGAGAACCTGTTCTTCGATGCCGAGCGCCTCGAAGTCCTAAACTTGGTCGTGGGTCCGCTCCTGCGACTAACTCAGGACGTGCTGTGGGAGTACCTGCTGCTTCGCGTGGCTCGGCTCACGGATCCGCCAACTGCGGGGCGGGAACGGGAGAAAGAGAGCCTGTCCGTGCTCTGGCTTCAACGGCTGTTCGGCGCCGACGAGCTCGAGGACCAGCAGAAAGCGAAGCTCAAGGTCCTGGTTGAAGAGGCCAAGGAGGCGGCCAAGTTCGCCCGCCAGTGGCGTAACAAGCGGGTGGTTCACGTTGACCTCGACCGGGCAAGAGACGACGTCACCCACATCTTCAGGGGCATGAGGCCAGCTGTCGCAAAGCCGTTGGAGCCGGCAACCTTGGAAGAGATGGACCGAGCGTTGCAGGCTGTCCACCGAGCTCTGGATACGGCATTCAAGTACGCGAACATAGGCTCTATCGAGCCGGCGGCAGTCACCCTGGAGATCGGTACCAAGGTATCTGAACGGGCAATCCGGCTCGTTGAGGCCGTTCAGTTCATCGACACGATGGCTGATCCCGAGCGCGGAAGCTCCCTTGGCGGGGAAGAAGCGACCGAGTTCCTCGAGAAGCTCGGACCCGAGCTAGTCGAGGAGGTCCGGGCGCTCGGGCCACTCAGGCTCTCGAGGCGGGCCGGCGAGTTGGCGAGCCGGCATGGCGGGAAGGCGCGATGAGATCGATGCTTGGGCTGTCAGCTTCCGCCCTGCGAACCGGTAGTGGCGAACCGCCCTCTGATCCGTTTCCCGGCCTTGGACGCGTGAACCTCCACCCACGGTGGAGCTACGTCACGCCGAAGCCGATCAGCGATCGTCGTATGACGCAGCCCGCTGAAGCTTCACGAGGAAGTCCGAGAGTGCCGTTTCGGACGCTTTCCTTCTGCCGGCACTCAAGATCTCGCCGCCAATCGCCCTTCTGGGAAGCGCTGGAGGAGATCCGCGGCGGCTCCCGGGCGCAGCGGTGCTGCGTGCGAAAGACGAGGAACGTCCTCACTACCTGCCCAGGTCGTCCAGGCGAAGCCGAAGCAAGGCCCTGCACAGATCTGGATGGTCGAGGCCCGCGAAGGCGGACCGAGGCATTCGACTCGTTCCGCGAGACCTACGAGGCCAAGCACCCGAAGGCGACGAACCGCCTAGTGAACGACCGCAAGAAACTCCTGGCCTTCTACGACTTCCCCACCAACCACTGTTGCACCAGGTTCGCGGTGGCTCGGCTTGTCGTAGACTGACCACCTCCTTCGAGGCGCTTTCCGGCAACCGTGACAACACGTAGCAGTTTCGCCTCTTCCCCGGCGTCAGCCAAGGCGAGGCATGACAGAAAGGGGCCGGCGTGGGACCCAGGGCTTTGACGGAACGTGTGCGTCGTTGGATGGAAGAACCGAGCGGGAGGGGCCTGCGGGGCTTGCTGGGGGAGCTTGCGAAAGGCGCTCTCGGCACCTTCTTCTTCCTTTTCACCTATCTTCTGCTCGCGGGCGTCGTGGTGTGGCTCGCGGGCTACGTTTGGCGTGGAGCTCGAGCTGCGGGGGAGGCGGCGCAGGCCGCGGGAGCGTTGACCACCGTTCCGGCGGATTGGGCCGCGGCGCTCATGCTGGCTATGGGGCTCATCTGCGTCTCAGCTGTAGTCTGGGTGTTCCGACTCTGGTGGTCGGAAGGTTGGAGCGGAAGACCTCCTCGGTTGCGCAGAACGCTAGAGGATGCGCGAGGGCGGCGACCCGAAGCACCGGACGATTGACGGCGGCGGGAATCCGGCCGGGACGCGGCTGGCGCCGCGGCGCTTAATGCGAAGACCGAAGGTACTTCTCGAAGGCACCGCGATGTGCCTGTAGCTTCGCGACGTCCGGATGCTTGGCCTTCTGTTTGGTGAGGTGCTCGACGAAATTCAGCAGCGCTTGGGCGTTCGAGATGTGGTCGTCCTTCCACCATTGGCTGCATACGTGAAAGCACCCATACCTATGCGCCCAGTATCGATTGTGACCTCTGATCTCGATACCGCGTCCGGCGGGCCTCAAGAGCGGGTGATTGGCGATGCTCAGGCCCAGGCCTTGCTTGCAGAACTCCCAGTCCATCAGTTGCTGCCTGTCGCTCCCGTCGAGGAGAGTCGGGCAGTCCTCCAGAAGTGTCCGCATCAGTCGCCTTACGAGAGGCTGGATCATCTGTGCGTCCGTCACGCTCGCGCCCTCAACTCGGGTGGTTGGAAGACGGGGGAGCATACTGCGACGGGGCTGCCATTGACATCGTAGGGCCGCAGTTGGACTTTCCGGGCCTCCGAGCCTTCCCGCAGGGATCAGTTCTGGACGTGAGCGACCCTCCCGTGGCTGCAACATGAGTTGCAACATGGGAGACCCTTTCGTGCCGCTCCAGGCGGCTGAAAGGGGGGGTCGCTCACGTCCCAACCCGATCGCCTGGAGCGGTCGGGTCGGTGCGCCCTAGAGGGCGCTTTCTCGGAACGGAGCCCGAGAAACGCCTTGTGTTTCAAGGGCATTCGGCAGGTGTCCTCGAAAGAGGACAAGGCAACAAGGTAGGCCCGAAGAACGGCACAAAGGGGGTGCTGTCCTTTTCACCTTCTGGTGCGGATCCTGGAGCGACCCGGAGTTACGCGAAAGCCTGGGGCGCGAGACAGCGGGCGTGAGGTGTCGGGCAGGCGTCGATTCGTCCGCTGAAAGCGGCTTCGGATCCTCCAAATCCGCTCCCTGGCGGAGGTCGATGGCGAGTCGGCAACGGGGATTCTGGGCCGTGCGTGTCGGGTGCGCCCGCTACTGGACCAGGAACGCTCCCCAAGCCTCCATGACCTCGCGACGGCGCTCCAGCACGTCGCTGCGGGCGTAGCACTGCTCGACCTGGCTGCCGACCGCGTGAGCGAGGGCCTGCTCCGCCACCTCCCGGTCGATCCCCTCGTCGGAGCACCAGGAACGGAACGAGCTGCGGAAGCCGTGAGGGCTGCAATCGATCCCGAGGTCGTTCAGCAGCCGGCCGAACACCGCCGCCCCGACCATCTTCCCCTGGATACCGGGAAAGACGAGCCCTCGACCCCTCCCGCGCAACCGGTCCGCCCGGTCCAGGACCACAAGGGCGGCGGTGGAGAGGGGAACCCGGTGCTCTTTGCGGGACTTCATCCGCGAGGCGGGAACGGTCCACGTGGCGGAGTCCGTATCGATCTCCCTCCACCTCGCGCCGCGAACCTCGCCGCTGCGCGCCGCCGTCAGCGCCAGAAAGCGAAGCGCCAGCCGCGTCCCGATCCATGCCCCGGAGTCCTGCACCTTGACCAGCGCCTCGCGCAGCTCCTCGGCCGGCAGGTAGCGATGGTGCTTCCGCTTTCTCCGGCCGGCCGGCAACACCGCCGAGAGGGTGCTCGTCGGGTCGTCGGCCCGGTAGCCCGCCGCCACGCTCCACGCCATGACGCCGGCGATCCTCTGCCTCAGCCGCAGGCCGGTCGGCCGCTGACGGCGCCACAGCGGCACCAGGACCCGCATCAGGTCGGCGGTCCGGATCTCGTTGACGAGAAGATCCCCGAGTCCCGGGAACGCATGGCGCTCCAGCAGCCGTCTGACGTGGCGGGAGTGCTCCTCTCCCCAGTCGGGCGACTGGATCTCGAGATAGAGCGTCGCGGCTTCCCTGAAGGTCGGGGCATCGGTGGTGACGGGTGCCCTGGGATCGCCTCCCAGTCTCGCCGTCCTCGTATGCTCGAAGGCGACCTCTCTAGCTTGCTTGAGCGATCGGAACCGCGTCGATCCCATGCCGACCTCGATCCGCTTTCCCTTGACGACGCCTCTCCAGACCCATCGGGCCTTGCCGGCGGCGGTGATTCTGACCATGAGGCCGTCTCGGTCGTACCTCTTGAAGGGCTTGCCGGTGGGTCTGATGGCGTCGACTTGTCTCTGGGTGAGTGGCATGGCGGGATGGTAGCAGAGACGCTCGTATCACATTCCCTCACTGTGTCCCCCAATCCCGCCTCAACTGCCGTGCGCTGTCACTCGCTCCCGTCGCCTTTGATAACGCTTCGCAAACTCTCAAAGGTTCCCGTGTTTACTGGAGTTTTCCGCCATGACTCGACTCTCTCCCGCGCTCTTCGGACCTCATGGGATATCGCCCGAGATAGGCTCACTCCGCTTCACTCTCTCGGGTTCGGCGTCGGTTGATGCAAGGTCGTCGGCCGTCGCTCGTTCAGAGGCACCTGGGAGGTGACCCCTCCTGCCCCGACTGGGCTAGAGGTCGGTGCCGAGCGGGCTGACCTACGACGTACAGCACGGTTCGCAGCGACTTTAGGCGTCGCTGCGTCGGTCGAGGTAACTGAAAAGGCGCTGAGGAGCGCGGTGGAGACCTGCACATGAAGGCGATGACGAAGTTCACACTGAGGGAATTCGCCGAAGAACAGAAGACCCGGACGTGTTCAAGACTTGCCGATGAGGAGTGCGGTAAGGACAGTCCGAAGGGCACTGCTTGCTGTTCAAGGATCAAGGCCGATCCCAGGGTCGTCGGAGGCTACAGAGTTCTGAACGCGCTCGACGACTTCGGCCGGGAGCGGCTCTCGAAGCACTACTTCATGCGGGATTTCCTGTACTCGGAGATCGCCTCGGTTCACGGCATTCCGAACGTGCCGGAGGACGCCGAACTGGCCGTCAAGGCGGGGAAGGCGCTTTGCCGGAACCTCCTGGAGCCGCTACGGCACGTCTTCGGCCACGTCACGAGGCCATCCCGGCTAACTCGGACTACCTGGACGAACTGCGGAAAGCGAAGAGTGAGGAGGAGGGACGAGACGCTGGAGGCGGTCGCTGACCGGTGCACTACAGCTAGCGGGTGACCGTATGCAGGTCGCGCACTCCGATGGCTCGGATTCCGGGGCTGATGTCGTAGCTCGCCCGCGGCCGGCTCACGACGTAGTGACTCCCTGCGCGCCAGGGCCCGTCCGTTGCCGCCAGGTCGGCTGACACCTTGCGGATCGTTCTCGCTTCGCCGGGTCCGGGCGTTTCTTCCCATTTGCACTCGACGAAGCTGAGCTCGCCGGCGCGCTCGAGCACGAAGTCGATTTCGCGTTGGCCGTGATCCCGGTAGGTCCAGATGTGGAACGGGCGGCCGGCGACCTCCCTTGTCTTGCGGAGCTCCGCGAACACGAAGGTCTCCCACACTCCGCCCAGAAAGGGCGAGCGAAGCAGAAGGCCCGGATCGTCCAGATTCAGCAGGAAGCACAGCAGGCCCGTGTCCCGGAAGTAGACCCGCGGCGTCCTGGCTACCCGCTTCCCGAGGTTGGTGTGCCACGGTTCGAGCAGCGCGATCTGCCCGGACGCCTCGAGGACGCTCAGCCAGTTCGTGACCGTGCCGACCGAGATGCCGACCTGGCTGGCGAGATTCGACTTGTGCACCTGAGTGGCCGAGCGCGCGGCGAGAACCCGAAGGAAACGCTCGAAGCTCTGAAGGCTCTGAACGTTGAGGAGCTGACGGACGTCGCGCTCGATGTACGTGGCCAGATAGGAGGCGTAGAACTCTCCGGCGGCCAGGTCGGGCGCTCGCCAGAGTTCCGGAAACTGGCCTCGCACGAGGAGTCGGGCGATATCGAGCGGCGCGTCGCCTATTGGCGTCAGCGTCTCGATCTCGTCCAGGGCGAGGTTCTCCAGTTCGAGCAGGCCGCATCGCCCGGCGAGGCTGTCCGACACGTCCTTCATCAGGCTGAAGTGCTGGCTGCCGGTCAGAAGGTAGCGGCCCATCTCGTGCCGGCGCTGGTCGATGGCTGCCTTCAGATGCCGGAACAGACCGGGCGCGTACTGGACTTCGTCGATCACTACCGGCTCCGGGTGGACGTCCAGGAACGTGTCGGGGTTCCGTTCGGCCTGGTTGGCGGCGGCGGGCAGGTCGAGAGACACGTAGTCGTGGTCGGGGAAGGCCATCCGCAGCAGGGTCGTCTTGCCGGCCTGCCGGGCGCCCGTCATCACGACGGCGGGGAAGGTCTCACTCAGGCGCCTGAGACGCGACTCCGCGTTTCTTGGGTACTGCATGCACCGATTCTAGCTCAGGAACGACGAGAATCCGTATTTTCAATGCAAGTAATCAGCACTACAGGACACGGATCTTCACCGTTGTTCCGGGCGCTCGCCGAGGGGCAGCCGCGAGTGAGGGCCGTCAGGTCCGGCCGGCGCGGCCGAAGAAACGGCGCCAGCTCATCGCGAGACCGGTCCAGACCAGGACGGCGACGCCGATCGACACAACGCCGGCGATCGTCTGCCCGACCACGCCGTAAACCTCTCCGGTGTGGGCAAACCGCAACCAACGGCGAATCTTGAAGCCGCGCGTGAAGGTCGGATAGCCGGCGCGCCCGACCAGTTCGCCGGTCGCCCGGTCGAACAGCAGGTCCTCGCGCTTCGACGGCTGGCGGCCCGTTCCGCGGTCGACCGTGACCGCGACGGGATCGTGAACCGACTCGGGAAGGTCGATCGTGAGCGTCCGCCATCCCGGCGTCCCGGCGCTTGCCTTCGCGGCCAGCGCCTGCAGTTCGACAAACCGGGTCGCCGGGTCCGGCGCGACGGATGGGGTCTCCCGCGCCTCCGACTGCCACGGCCGTGGCGACTGCTGAAACGGTGGCGTGTCGCCCGCCAGCCGATGGACGAGGTCGGCGGCCCATTGATACGAGATGGTGGCCCCGCTGAATACGATGATGACGAGTGGAACGGCCGACCAGAAGCCGATCACCTTGTGCCAGTTGAAGTCGCGCGCCCGTCCCCTGAGGCGGGGGCGAAACAACAGGCCGTGTTTCCAGGCGGCGCGGCTGCGGGTCGACGGCCACCAGAGGTAGATCCCGCTGACGAACAGGAACAGGAACCCGAGGTTGGTGACTGCCACCACCGTCCGACCGATGATGCGGTACTCCCCGTCGAGGGCGAACCACCGGTGCCAGTACATGACGCTGCGGAGGAAGCGTCGCGTCCGCGTGTCGCCGTTGCCCAGCCGCTCGCCGGTGAAGCGGTCGACATAGACGGTGGCTCCATTGTCGAGCCCGACGACCGCTGGCTCTCGCGGATCCCTGTGCAACGCAGCGGAAGTGACGAGAGCGGCTGACGTCCCGCCGGAGACGCGCGCGATCAAGTCGTCGAGCCCGAGCGGCGCGACGCCCGGGGAGTACGGGTCGGCGCGATAGTCGCGCAGCGCCCACTCGTTGAGCTGCGCCTCGTAGGTGAGGATCACGCCGGTCACGGCCAGCATGAGGATGACGACGGCGGCGGCGACGCCGACCGCCAGATGGATCCAGAAGATCGCCCTGCGCAGGGACATGCCCCGGGCGGCGCCGCGAGCGCTCCTACTGCTGGCTGTCGGAATCGGTCGCCTGGTCGGAGTCGGCCGGGGCACCGGCGTCGCCCCCGCCGTCGGAGTCGGTCCCGCCGGGGCAGGCCGTCGTCACGACGGCGGCCGCCGCGAGCGATCCGACCGCGACTGCGCGAGAAAGGAACGAGCGGCGGTCGACCCGGACAGTGGTGATGTCTTCGTCCGTCAGCGACATCGGCGTGCCGGGACGATTGACTTCAGGCTCGCTGTTCTCCGCTCTACCCATGACATTGGCTCCTGCGTTGCGAAATTGGGACCGACTGAGTCCAGTATGGTAGAGATGCGGGCCTTGGGTGTCAAGCCGCGACCCGATTGCCGGAGCCAATGCGCGAGAACGAATCACGATGGGCCAAGACGCACGGAGCGCCGAGATGACGACGGACCCCACCGGGCCGGGATCGGCGAACCCTGGCGGCGCGTCCGCGCGTCACCAGCGTCACGGTCCGAGCGCCCGTCCGCGGGCGGTCGGACGTCACGACCGCGACTGGTACGCCTGGCTCCTCGATCCGCTGCCGCCGGCGGAGTTCGAGAACGACTACTACGAGCAGCGGTTTCTTCACATCCGGCGCGACGCGCCGGTGTACTACGCCGGGCTCCTCTCGGTGAGCGACCTCGATGTCGTGCTCGGCACCCACTCGGCCGGTCATCGCGACATCAAGCTGGTTCGTGCCGATGGCGACGTTGCCTCCCGTGAGTACGCGAACGACGCCGGCAGGGTCCAGCCGCTTGAGGTCGCCAGGCACTTCGACGACGGCGCGACCATCATCTTCAAC
>JAPVWO010000245.1 GCA_027493375.1 Candidatus Multivorans thiocomprendens
GTGCGCATAAGCGGTGAATGGCGAACTGTAGCTCGGAACACCCCTCCGGCGCAAGCAGAATCGCCGCGAAAACCACTTCATGTAGCCCCAGGAGACCCCGGTCGCCACTAGATATGGGCATTCATCGTTCTATAGCGCTTTATCGATAAATGCGGAGCGCCTTCGGAGAGAAGCACTGGATCCTGCGGATTCGGGGCGGCGATAAGCTCCTCTGCCGTGACCAGGAACCGCGCCACGAGTTCGGGTATCGATCTGCCGCCGTTCTTTGAGCCGGACGACCTGCCGGGGGAGAACGGGGCTCAGGCCGCGCCCGGCGAGTTCCCGTTCACGCGCGGCCTCTACCAGGACATGTACCGCAAGCGACTGTGGACGATGCGCCAGTACGCCGGCTACGCCAGCGCCACCGAGTCGAACCGCCGGTACCGCTACCTCCTGGAGCAGGGCACGACCGGCCTCTCGGTGGCCTTCGACCTCCCTACCCAGATCGGCTACGACTCGGATGCCCGGGCCGCCCGCGGCGAGGTGGGGCGCGTCGGTGTCGCGATCGACAGCGTCGAGGACATGAGGACCCTGTTCGACGGCATCCCGCTCGGTCAGGTCACGACCTCGATGACGATCAACTCGACGGCGTCGATCCTCCTCTCCATGTATCTGGCGGTCGCGGAGGAGCAGGGTACGCCCTGGGGAAACGTCGGCGGTACGGTCCAGAACGACATCCTGAAGGAGTACATCGCCCGCGGCACCCACATCTACCCGCCGCCCCACTCCCTGCGCCTGGTCACCGACCTGATCGTCTTCTGCTCCGAGCACGTTCCGCGCTGGAATCCCGTTTCGATCTCGGGTTACCACATCCGCGAAGCGGGCTCCACCGCCGCCCAGGAGATCGCATTCACCCTCGCCAACGCCCTCTGCTACGTGGACCTGGTGCTGGCGCGCGGGCTCGAGATCGACAGCTTCGCCCCGCGGCTCTCCTTCTTCTTCAACGCCCACAACAACTTCCTCGAGGAAGTCGCCAAGTTCCGGGCCGCCCGCCGCCTCTGGGCCGAACTGGTCCGCGAGCGCTACGAGCCACGCAACGAACGCTCCTGCTGGCTGCGCTTCCATACCCAGACCGGCGGCTCGACCCTGACCGCGCAGCAACCCGAGAACAACGTCGCCCGCGTGGCGATCCAGGCGCTGGCCGCCGTCTGCGGAGGCACCCAGTCGCTGCATACGAACGGGGCCGACGAGGCCCTCGGCCTGCCGACCGAAACCTCCGCGCGGGTGGCGCTGCGCAGCCAGCAGATCGTCGCCCACGAGACCGGAGTCGCCGACGTCGCCGACCCGCTCGGCGGCTCATGGGCGATCGAGGCGCTCACCGGGGAACTCGGGGCCAAGGCCCGCAACATGATCGAGCAGATCGAAGAGCTCGGGGGCGCCGCCCAGGCGATCGAGTCGGGCTACCAGCAGAACGAGATCGCCAACGCCGCCTACCGCCACCAGTTGGCGGTCGAGTCCAGGGACGAGGTGATCGTCGGCGTCAACGCCTACACCCAGGAGGAAGACGAGGAGGCCACGTTCCTGGCCGTCGACCCGGCCGCCGAAGCCCGGCAGGTCGAACGGGTGCGGAAGGTCCGCGAAGAGCGCGACGCGAGCGCCGCGACCGCGGCCCTGGACCGGCTCCAGCAGGCGGCGGCGGGCGAAGACAACCTCGTTCCCCGCATCCTCGACTGCGTCCGGCAGCGGGCCACCCTTGGCGAGATCTCGGATCGCCTCCGCGCGGTCTGGGGCGAGTACGAACGGTGAGCCGGTGAAGTCGGCCTACGAGAGAGCGCTTGAGAAACTCGAGAACCGGGGCATCGCGGCGCCCCGGCAGGACGCTCTCGACGAAGATCAGCGGCGGCGGATCGAAGACGCCCGCAGCCGCCACCAGGCGAAGGTGGCCGAACTCGAGATCCTCCACCGCAAGAACCTCGCCGCGGATCCGGCCAGGCGGCTCGAGGAGGAAGAGAACTACCGCGTCGAGCTACGGCGTTTGGCTGAGCGCCTGGAGGGCGACATCGAGCGCATCCGCCGCGGCTGACTCTCCAGAGGCAGGTTCAGCGATCGGCGGGAGGGTTTTGCTGCTTGGCCGACTCGCCGTTGTCATCCGCCGGGGGCTCAGCCGCCTCAATCGGCGGAAGGGGTCGCGGCTCCCACCGCATGGCAGCGCTCCTGGCGCTGAACGCTACGCCGTCGCCTTCGTCTTCTTCTAGCTGGCGGGTTTCGAGAAGGGCGGCGTGCCGTCCGTTCGGGCTGACCCAGGCACTAGATGGCGGAGCAGTCCCCGGCTGCCAGTCGGAGACGTAATGCTCCTCCAAGCCGGTCCACGGCTCCCGCCACAGGTGCTCAAGGCGGTAGCCCCGTTCTCCCTGCACGACGCGAAAGACGCCGCGCTCCGGATGAGGATTCCACCCGTCCGTCCGGTCAACCTCCCAGACCGTCTCGGTGGCGGACCGCCCCGACAAACCGAAGTCCCAGAGGTGATCGGCGCGCAGAACGCCCTCCGTCGACGACCAGAGGACCCTGTCGGCTGCCTGCCAAACGGACCGCTGCTCCTCTCGGCGAGCGAAGAGAGGCACCGTGTAGCTGCACTCCTCCGCGCAATGAGCGATGAAGTCTTCTCCCCTCCAGGAAAGCACGATGACCGGACCTTCTGAGTCCAGAATCTCCCAGCCGGGCCAGTACTCCTCGTTCCACAGCGTGTCTACTTCGTCGAAGCGAAGCGAAACCGTTCGCGCGTTCCTCGCACCACGCCAAACCGCGTTCTTCCTCGTGCTGCCCAGTGTGATGTCAAACCCGCTGGATCTCCCGCAAAAGGGCTCTCCTCCCCGCCGCGCCAGCACCCCCCTCACTACGCCCCAGAGCTTTCCGTCGGGGGAAACCTCAAAGAGGAGCCAGTCTCCTGTGCCGACGCGGACCGAGCCGTCCGTCGGATACTCGCTCCACTCCCACAACTGCCGGACCCTTCCACCGGCCCGGAGCTCGATGATCCCGTATATGCCGACACCGTAGTAGTCCTTCGGGGTAGGCGGCGGCAGATTGGCCTCAAACAAGAGGCGCTCGAGTTCGCCGGTTCCGGATTCTCCACTTGCTGCTCGGGATGATTAAACGCAGCGCTTGCCCGGCGCGCCTCGGAGCACCCGTGCGCCCGCGCCCCCGCGTTCAGGCCAGTGCATTCGCAAGGCGGTGATCCCCCGGCCGGGTTCAGCGACCGGCTGGAGGCTCTTGCTTCTTGGCCGGCTCTGCGTTGTCATCCGCCGATGGCTCCGCCGCCTCGATCGGCGGAAGCAGCCGCGGCTTCCAGTGCATGCCAACGCGCCGGACGCTGAACGCTACGCCGCCGCCTTCGTCTTCTTCCAGCTGACGGGCTTCGAGGACAGCGGCGTGCCGACCGTTCGGGCTGACCCAGTGACGAGACGGCGGTGATCCCGGCTGCCAGCCGGAGACGTGATACTCCTCAAGCCCGGTCCAGGGCTCACGCCAGAGGTGCTCGATACGGTAACCCAGATCGCTTTCGACCATGCGGACAACGCCGCGCCGATAAGGTCTCCACCCGTCCTTCGCCTCGACTTCCCAGAAGGGCTCCGGGGGCAGGCCCGACAGGCCGAGGTCCCAGAGGTGCCAGGCGCGCCAGACACCGCCACTACTCCGCTGCGTCCAAAGGAGCCGGTCGTCGCTCTGCCAGTTGATAGCCCTGGAAGTAGCCTCATCCTGAAGGATCGGAACCGTGTACGGCGATCCATCGTCCGAGAAGTGGATGATGTACGCGCCGGCGCTCCAGCGCACCATGATGACTTGGCCCTCGGAATCGAGGAACCGGAAGGAGTGCGGCGCCCCGATGGGGCTCTCGCTCATGTCGGGGGTATCGAACTCGACGATCTCGGTGCGGGGCTTTCCGTTCTTCCTGGTGCGGCCAGACGTGAACGCCGCTCCCTTCCTCCCCGCAGGCCAGATGTCGCCCCACACCTTGCCGTCGGCTGTGAAGTGCGGGTTCGAGGAGCCCGCGAGGGTGCAGCCATGGTTGTCCCGGTGCTTTTCCGGGCAGTCCTGTGCCCAGCGCCAGAGGCTGACGACCTTGCCAGCCCTCAACTTGACGATGTCGCGAACCGGTTCCGTGTACATGTCGTCGCCGGGCGGTCCGGGCTTCTTGCCGACCAGGAGTATCTGCCCGTGCTTCAGCCGCTGTAGCGTCTGCACCTGAATGTTGTCGGGGGTCTCGAAGGTCTCGACCTTCCCGCCCGGGGCGATCCGGAGAATCGAGTCGCCGCTCAACAGGACGGTGGCGCCGTCGTTCTCGACAAAGCCTCCGGTGACCTTGCCGGGAGGCAGCTTCACTTCGTCCGCAGCGACGGGCGCCGCGACGGCAATCAGCAGTACCAGGCTCAGCAGGCGGATCATTCTGGCTCCTCACATGTCGTCGGATCGCTGTCGTCGAAGCTGAAGCCCTCGTTCTCCACGGAGCTGTTGCCGCCCCAAAGGTCGAACGGGTTGAGAATGTCCCTTACGCTGCGCTTGTAGGCCAAGTGGAGGTGAGGGCCACTGTTGTGGCCGGTCTGGCCGTCCTTGCCTATCAGGTCGCCAGCCGAGATGGTCCCCGGGGTCACATCCTGGGCGGGGTCGAGGTGGCAGATGATCACGTAGGTGCGGTCGGACCTCAGGATCTTCGCGTAGTGGCCGCAGCCAGAGCCCCACGTGACGTTGCCGTCGTCGTCGACGTTCCTGTCCTGGTCATCGTAACTGAGCGTACCGCTCACCGGGGCGTAGAACTTGCTGCGGACCCCCTTCGTGTTCATGTCGATCCCGGAGTGGCCGGTTCGGGTGGTGTTCGTGCCGCCATGCTCGGTTCCAAGGCGCTCGTTCACCTCGAAGTTCATACCACGGCAGTCGAGCTTCGTAGCCTCCACCACGTTCTGCAGGCTGCCGATGACGCTACTTGTGGGCGTGGTGGGACCCGGGTTCGGGTCCGGGTTCGGATTCGGGTTTGGCGGCGGATCTCCTTCGCCGGGCCCGGTCCCGGGCGGGGGACCGGGATCCTCACCGACAACGACGAGAACCTGATCAGGCGTAGGACAATTCACCTCATTCCCGTCGCCGTCCTTGCACACGATCTCTTCCGGGCCGGAACCGGTGGGTGAGACCACTGAGACCAAGTTCACATCGTTCACGGCCACGGTGAGAGTGTAGTCCCCCGGCCCACCGCCGCCGTACGGGTAGACGAGCACCGCGTGTGTGCCGGCTCTCAGCGTGCCGCTCCACGAATCGTCCTCGCTTCCCCAGTTGTTGGTGCAGTTGCTGTTTCCGACCGTGCAGTCGAAGTCGCGCGTCAGACCGGTCAGGGAGACCGTGACGCTGGAGCCGGAGCGCAGCGTGAAGGAGTAGGACTGCCGGCTGGATATGCCGGTTTCTATCGCCTGCATGCGGAACGACTGCGGCCGTTCGCAGCGGCTCGCCGACGCGACGTAGGCGTAGCCCGATGGGCACGTGGGCTGCGGCGATCCCGGAGGAGACGGTGTGGGTGTCGGCGCCGGAGGCGGTGACGCGGATGTGCCGCTGACGCTCAGCGTCCAACTGCCGGAATCGGCGTTGTAGGGGTACACGCTCACGGTGTGAGTGCCGCCCTGCAGGGTGCCGCTCCAGGAGTCGTTCGCCGTGCCGCCGCGGTTCGTGCAGCGGAAACCGTTCACGCTGCAGTCGATGTCCCGGTCCATCCCCGTGAGACTGACGCTGACGTCGGTCGTGGAGGCTACGCTGAACTCGTAGGACTTCTCTGAAGAGCCGGTCTCCGACACGGTGAATGGCAGCGTGTAGGCCCTCCTTACCGACACCACCGGCGCAGTCGGAGGATCGGCCGGCCGTATGGTGCCGGGCGGCGCCGGCGTTGGTGTAGGAGCCGGAGGCGTCGGCAGGTTGGTCGGAAAACCGAAGGGGTCGGGGACGCAGTTGCCGAGACTGTCGCGAAGCTGACCCGCCGGACACGACTCAGCCGGCGGCGGGGATGGCGGCGGAGGAGGCGGCAAGTTGATCGGAAGACCGAAGGGGTCAGGGACGCAGTTGCCGAGACTGTCGCGAAGCTGACCCGCCGGACACGACTCAACTGGCGCAACCGGCGAGGCCAACAAGAAGAAGAACACGCTGGGCAGCGGGCCCCGGAACCATGCCGACCACCGTCTCTCGAATAGCATTCCGGGGAGTCCCTGCATTCCGGCGCTGGCGCGTTTCACGATCCTCGTCCTCCTCGATCGGTGTCGAACAAATACCATTATTTGGATCAGACGGCGCTCGAGAGGCGGGAAGCGGGCGGAAACCGAGGCTCGGCAGCCCTACCATCGGGGAGATTCCAGGCACCAGAGCCGGCCAGAATGGCCGTCTGGAGGCTCGACCCGACCTGGTTCGATCGGATTCGGGGCTTGACATCGGCGATTCCGTGGGCGACAATGGTATTTATTTGACCTTCTTCGAAGGCGAAACCGCGAGCTGGTGTCCGTGGAGACCACCGCACGATGAAGAAGACGGAAGCGCCCATTGCAACCGCGCTGCGGTTGGCCAAAGCCGTGTTCAAGGACGCCTATGCAGCCAACACCCACAAGGCCTACGCCCAGGCCGTCAAACGCTTCCTGGCGTACCTCGGGGATCGCGAAGCGGACGACGAGACTGTCGCCGCGTTCCTCGAGCACGAAGCCGAACGGGGACTCGCCCCGGCGTCGCTGTCACTGATTCACGCAGCGATCGGCGCCGCCGCGCGGTTCGCCGACGCTGAGGATCCGCGTGGACGTCTCACGGCCCGCACCCTCCGCGCCCTCAAGCGGCGACACGCCGAGCGAGGGCGCGGTCAGGTGGACGGTCTGAGACGGAAGGACGTCGACGCGGCCGCCCGCCTCGCGGCGGCCGAGGGCACTTTGCTCGGCCTGCGCGAGGCGCCTGGCGCGAAGCTTCAGGCGTCTCTTCCGGACCGCTGTTCCGCGGCATCTCCAGGGACGGAACGCGCGTCAGCGCGACGGCGCTGAGCGAGAGCTCCGTCCCCAAGGTCATCCGGCGGCGCGCCCGGGCCGCTGGCATCGAGGGCAGGATGAGCGGGCACTCGCTGCGTGTAGGCAGCGCCCAGTCACTCGTCGCCAGAGGAGCCTCCACCGCCGAACTCCTGCAGGCCGGCAGGTGGACCGACGAAAGAACCGCGATCCGATACGCCGCGAACGAACTCGCCGCGAACGGCGCTGTTGCGCGGTACTTTGAAGACGACGACAGTTAGCCGCAAGAGCCAGGCGCCGGCTACACACCGGCGACCGAGTCGGCGTCAGACGCCGGCCTTGCAGCCGGCCAAAGAGCGGGTCGCCAGATCCTGAAGCGCGGTCACCTGCAGCAGACTCTCGCGCAGCGCCTCGACGGCGTCCACCGCGGCCATCGCCCCTGAGATCGTCGTCACGCAGGGGATGTCGAACTTGAGCGCCGTGGTGCGGATCTCCATGTCGTCCTTGTACGACTCGCCGCCCAAGGGCGTGTTCACGATCAGGCCGACCTCGCCGTTGATCAGGTAGTCGACCACGTGCGGCCGTCCTTCGGCCACCTTGTTCACCCGCCGCGTCTCGATGCCACGGTCGCTGAGGAACGAAGCGGTGCCGGCCGTGCACAGGAGCTCGAAACCGAGGTCCCGAAGCCGCTGGGCGACTCGCAGCAGCGCCGGCTTGTCCCGGTCGTTGACCGACAGGAAGGCGGCGCCGCCGTCCGGCAGCGCGTGGCCGGCGCCCAGCCAGGCCTTGGCGAAGGCGCTGCCGAAGCTGCGGCCGATGCCCATGACCTCGCCCGTCGACTTCATCTCCGGGCCCAGGACCGGGTCGACGCCCGGGAAGCGGTCGAACGGGAAGACCGGCGCCTTGACGAAGAAGCGGTCGACCGGCGGTTCCTCGACGAGACCGATCTCCTCCAGGGTCTCCCCGACCATGACCCGCGTGGCGATCTGCACCAGCGGCAGGCCGACCGCCTTGGCGATGAAGGGCACCGTCCGCGAGGCCCGGGGATTCACCTCCAGCACGTAGACCTCTCCGTCGTAGATCGCGAACTGCACGTTCATCAGACCGACGACGCCCAGCCTCAGCGCCAGCCGCGTGGCGATGTCGCGCATCTTGTCGAGGTCGCCCTCGTCCACCCGGTAGGGCGGCAGCACCGCCGCCGAGTCGCCGGAGTGGATGCCGGCCTCCTCGATGTGCTGCATGATGCCGCAGACGACGGCCCGCTCCCCGTCCGCCACCAGGTCGACGTCGACCTCGAAGGCGTCCTCGAGAAAGCGGTCGAGCAGCACCGGCCGCCCCGGTGAGACGTCGGCGGCGCGGCGCATGTAGTTGATCAGCGTCGGCTGGTCGTAGCAGATCGACATCGCCCGGCCGCCCAGCACGTAGCTCGGCCGCACGACGACCGGATAGCCGATCTCGTCCGCCACCCGGCAGGCCTCGTCGAGCGACACCGCGGAGCCGTTGGCCGGCACCAGGATGTCCTCCTCCGCCAGGAGATCGCCGAAGCGGCGGCGATCCTCGGCGAGGTCGATCGCCTCCGGCGACGTGCCCAGGATGGAGACGCCCGCAGCCTCGAGGCTATGGGCGAGCTTGAGCGGAGTCTGGCCGCCGAGCTGGACGATCGCGCCCAGCGGCTGCTCGCGGCGGTAAATCGCCATCACGTGCTCGAACGTGAGCGGCTCGAAGTAGAGCCGGTCCGACGTGTCGTAGTCCGTCGAGACGGTTTCCGGGTTGCAGTTCACCATGATCGTCTCGTAGCCGGCTCGCCGGAGGGCGAAGACGGCGTGGACGCAGCAGTAGTCGAACTCGATCCCCTGGCCGATCCGGTTCGGTCCGGAGCCCAGGATCATCACCTTCCGGCGCTCGGTCGGCAGCGCCTCGTCCTCCACCCCGGGCGTCGAGTAGAGGTACGGGGTGACGGCCACGAACTCGGCGGCGCAGGTGTCGACCCGCTTGAAGACGCGGTCGAGCCCCCGCTTCGTGATCTCGCGGGCCACCAGGTCCTCCCCGCTGCCGAGCAGCGAGGCGACCCGCTGATCGCTCAACCCGCTCAGCCGGGCCCGGCGGAGCAGCTCGTCCGGCGCGGACTCGAGATCCCAGCACGCCAGTTCCGCTTCGATCTCCACGACGGTCCGGATCTCGCGCAGGAACCACTGGTCGATGTCCGAGGCCGCCGCCACCTCATCGACCGTCCAGCCCTGGCGCAGCGCGGCGAAGACCCCGAAGAGGCGCTGCCAGTTGGGCGTGCTGAGCCGACGTCGCAGACCGACCGGATCGCTGACGAGCTCCTCCTGGCGCGGCCATGCCGCCTCCAGTTCCAGGCCCGAGAGGCCCTTCATCAGCGCCTCGCGGAAGTTGCCGCCGATCGCCATCACCTCGCCCACCGACTTCATCGACGTGCCCAGGGTCCCGTCCGCGCGCTCGAACTTCTCGAACGCCCAGCGCGGGATCTTGACGACCGTGTAGTCGAGCGTCGGCTCGAAGGCGGCGTAGGTCTTGCCGGTGATGTCGTTCGAGATCTCGTCCAGGGTGTAGCCGACCGCCAGTTGCGCGGCGATCTTGGCGATCGGGAAACCGGTCGCCTTCGACGCCAGGGCCGAACTTCGCGACACCCTCGGGTTCATCTCGATCACGACGCGCCGTCCGCTGCCCTGCTCCACCGCGAACTGGATGTTCGAACCCCCGGTCGCGACGCCCACCTTGCGGATCACGGTGAAGGCGTCGTCGCGCATGTCCTGGTACTCGGGATCGGACAGCGTCTGCTGCGGCGCCACGGTGATGGAGTCCCCGGTGTGCACGCCCATCGGATCGACGTTCTCAACCGAGCAGACGACGATCGCGTTGTCGGCCACGTCGCGCATCACTTCGAGCTCGAACTCTTTCCAGCCCAGAACCGACTGCTCGATCAGGGCGGTCGAGGCCGGGCTCGCCTGCAGGGCGCGGACGATCACATCGTCGATCTCGTCGCGGTTGAACACGACGCCGCCGCCCTCGCCTCCCAGCGTGAAGCTCGGCCGGACGATGACCGGGAAGCCCAGGCGGTCGATGATCCCCCGCGCCTCCTCCAGCGTGCTCGCGATACCGCTCTCCGGCACTTCGAGGCCCGCCTCGACCATTGCCCGCTTGAACAGTTGGCGGTCCTCGCCCAGGCGCAGCGCCTCGATCCCCGCGCCGAGCAGTTTCATCCCGGACTCCTCGAGCGCGCCGGACTCCTCGAGCGCCAGGGTCAGGTTGATCCCGGTCTGGCCGCCGACGGTGGGCAGCAGCGCGTCCGGCCGCTCGCGCTCGATGATCTTCATCGCCACGTCGGGCACGAGGGGTTCGACGTAGGTCGCGTCCGCGATCTCCGGGTCCGTCATGATCGTCGCCGGATTCGAGTTGACGAGAATGACCCGGTAGCCCTCCCGGCGCAGGACACGGCAGGCCTGGGTACCGGAGTAGTCGAACTCGCACGCCTGGCCTATGACGATAGGCCCCGAACCGAAGATCAGGATCGACTCGATGTCCGTCCGCTTCGGCATGAGCGCGCGGAGTGTACAGGCAAACCGGACGCGTTCCCGGATCGCGGCGCGCACCGAAACACGACGCGGAGGAAACACTTTGGCGCCGGGTCGCGTATACTCCTTGTCAGAGGCGACACCGAACCACAGGCAAGGATCGATCGGCAACCAGCCAGTCGACTTCGCGCCCTGGCTCCCGTGCCGTCACCCACCGGGTTGCGACTGGACGCATTCGCGGCCAGCGGAACTGCGACCCACCCCCGGACACAGTCCGGACCTGCCTTAACCCTCAACTTCCGCTCAGCGGCCACGAGCCGACTGAGGCGCGATTCAAACCCGGGAGGGGTTGCTTTCGAGCAGCCCCTCCTTCCACGTGTGGCCGGCGGATGGCGGGCGGCGCGGCGCTACTCCCAGTGGAGCGCCCGCGCCGGCTCGAGCGACGACGCCAGCCGGGCAGGCCACCAGCACGCGAGCCCGACGACGAGGAGGCTGAAGCCGGCCACCGCCAGCAGATCCAGCGCCCGCACGTCGAACGGAACGCTGCTGATGAAGTAGATCTCCGCCACGCCGGGATCGAACCTCACGAGTTCGTAGCGGGTGATCAGCCAGCTCACCGTGGAGCCCAGCAGGAGTCCCAGCCCCGTTCCCGCGGCGCCCAGGCAGAGCCCGCAGGACAGGAACACGCCCCGCAGCCGGCGGGGACCCAGGCCGAGGGCCGCGAGCACCGCCGTGTCCCTGCCCCGCTCCCGCACCATGACGACCAGCGCGGCGGCGATGTTGAAGGTCGACACCAGCACGATCAGGCCCAGCACCAGGAACAGGCCCCACTTCTGCAGCCGAAGCGCCGCGAAGATGTCCCGGTTGCCCCGGCGCCAGTCGGTGACCAGCGCATCGGCGCCCACCAGCTCCTCGATTCTCCCGTGCACCACCGACGGGTCGGCGCCCGGCGACGTCGCCACTTCCAGGACGACCCCGACCGCGCCGAGTGGAGCTGCCGGCCGAGCACGATCGCGTCGAAGCCGTCGGCGCTCCGTTCGAGCTGCTCTTCGCCGGCGCCGAAGGAGGAGGCCCCGGGCAGGACGCCCCGGAACCAGACATCGACGCCGGCCGGGTTCGTCCCGCTCGCCAGCGCGCCCTGACCGGCCAGCGTGACGCCGACCCGCTCCACCCCGGGCAACCGTCGCAACCGGCCGGCCGTTTCGTCGGCCGCGGCGAGATCCCCCGCGGCTTCTCCCAGGGGCGTGACGACCAGAGGCCCGCTCTGGAGCAGCCGCGTCTCGACGGAGCCCGCGTAACCGCTCATCAGCGCCATCGAGACGACCATCGCCGCCACGCCCAGGCCGGTCGACCCGAGGGCCGACCTCGCGGTCCCCGTCAGAAGCCGGCTTCGTCCCCCGAGCAGGTAGCGCGCGGCGATCCACCAGACCACCGAAGAGGACGCCGGCCTTTCGGCCGGCGCGCCCGGTACGCGACCAGTTCCCTCCGCCGGTTCCTGAGGATCACCCACAGACGTCGAGGAACTCCCCGAAGAGTCGCGCGGCGTCGTGCGGCCCCGGCGCCGCCTCCGGGTGGTACTGGACCGAGAAGATCGGCCGGCCAGTCGCCTTGAAGGCCTCTACCGTTCCGTCGTTCAGATTGATCGCCGCCACCTGGCAGTCGTCGGGAAGGCTGTCGCCGGCGAGCGCGAAGCCGTGGTTCTGGCTCGTGATGGAAACCACGCCGGTCTCCTCGTCGCGGACCGGCTGGTTGCCGCCGTGGTGCCCGAACTTCAGCTTGAAGGTCCTGCCGCCCAAGGCCAGGCCCAGGAGCTGGTGGCCGAGACAGATGCCGAACAGCGGCGTCCTGGAGTCGATCAGTTCCCGCACCTCGCCGATGATCTCGTGGAGGGGCTCCGGGTCCCCCGGCCCGTTCGAGAGCACCACGCCGTCGACCTCCAGGGCGAGGCACTCGCGAGCCGGCGTGCGCGCCGGCAACACGACGACCCGGGCGCCCTGCCGGACCAGCGAGCGAAGGATGTTCCGCTTGACACCGAAGTCGTAGACCGCGAGGCGAACCTTCTCCTCGCCCTCCGGCTCGATCTCGTACGGCGCCTCGCAGCTCACCTCATAGGCGAGGGCCCGCCCCTCCATCGTCGGCTGCCGTCGCACTTCCTCGACCAGCTCGTTGTCCGGCCGGTCGCAACTCGTGATCAACCCCCGCATGGCGCCGCGGTCGCGCAGCCGCCGCACCGCGGCCCGCGTGTCGATACCCGCGAGCGCCGGCACGCCCGCCGCGTTCAGGTAGGCGCCCAGCTCGCCATCGCCCAGTCCCGACCGGCGGGCCGTGAACTCGCGCACGACGAACCCTTCCACCCAGACCCGGTGCGACTCCGCCGCGCCGTCGTACGTCCCGTAGTTGCCGATGTGGGGCTGGGTCATGATCACGATCTGACCCCGGTAGGAGGGATCCGTCAGGATCTCCTGGTAACCCGTCATCGA
>JAPVWO010000246.1 GCA_027493375.1 Candidatus Multivorans thiocomprendens
GAAGCCGGGCCGCGGCAAACCCCACCGGGACTGCGCCGCCCTCTGCATCCGCGGCGGCATCCCGGCCGCCCTGCTGGTCCGAACGGAGAACGGAGAGCGTCACCTGGTCCATCTGTTGAACCGGCAGGGCCAACCGTTGGGGCGCGAGCTCCTCGAGTGGGTGGGCGAACCGGTCGAGGTGTGGGGAACCCTGAGACGACGCGACAACCGCCTGTTCCTGCGGACGATCACCATCGGACCGACACGCGCCCCGGCCCCATCCGTCGTCGTCCCCGCGGCGCGCGAACCCGGGCCCGCAACAACCGATGACTGAACCGGTACGCAGCAACGTCTCGACGACCGCTTCGGGCGGCGGCGCCGTTCCCAGCCCCGAACACCTGCCCGACGGCCAGATCGAAGCCGGCACCTACCGCCTGCGCTTCGCCCGAACTGCCGAGGACATCGACCGGCTGCTGACGCTGCGATTCGAGGTCTTCAACCTGGAGCTGGGCGAAGGCCTCGACGAGTCGTACGACAGCGGCCGTGACACGGACGATTTCGACGCGAGTTGCCACCACATGCTGGTCGAGCAGAGGGACGGCACGATGATCGGCACATACCGAATGCAGACCGCCGCGATGGCGGCCCGCGGCAACGGTTTCTACTCGGCCATCGAGTACGACCTCGACGCCCTGCCCCGCGGCGTGCGCGACCAGTCGGTCGAGATCGGCCGCGCCTGCATCCATCGCCGGCACCGGAAACGGACCGTCCTGTTCCTGCTCTGGAAGGGCCTGGCCCGGTACGTGGTGCACAACCGGCTTCGCTACCTGTTCGGCTGCTGCTCCCTGACCAGCCAGGACCAGGCCGCCGGCATCCGGCTCTACAAACAGCTCGTCGCCGCGAGCAAGGTTCGGCCGGACCTGGACGTGCCGGTCATCGAGCACGCCCGTTGCGAGGCGCCGCCCGACCTGGTCGAGAAGGGGCCGGATGTCGAGATACCGGCCCTGTTCGCAACCTATCTGCGCTACGGCGCCCTCGTCTGCAGCCGGCCGGCCATCGACCGCGACTTCAAGACGATCGACTACCTGGTCCTGATGGACACGGCCACGCTCAGCCGGCGCATTCGGCTGATCTTCGGACTTGACCAGGCGGCGGCCGACACCTGAGGAATGCGCCTCCTGCGCGTCTGCCGGCTGGCCTGGCGGGGTCCGGCGTTCCTCGTGCTCACGCTGGCCGCGTGGCTGCCGCTGTATGTCCTGAAGCCGTTTCTCGCACGCCGCCGCTATCCGACCTGGCGGAAAGTCCGCTCCGGCATCATGCGCCGCTGGGGCCGCGCCTGCCTGGCCGTGCTCGGCTGCCGGGTCACGGCCCGTGGCGCGCCGCCGGCACCGCCCTGCCTGCTGGTTTCGAACCACATCTCCTACATCGACATCCTGGTGCTCGCCGCGCACTCGCCCGCCCGCTTCGTCTCCAAGGCCGAGATCGCGGACTGGCCCCTGGCCGGCACCGTCTGCCGGACGGTCGACGTCATCTTCGTCGACCGCGGCCGGCGCCGCGACGTGACCCGGGTCGGCGACCAGATCGCGGAGGCTCTGGAGGCCGGCGATCCGGTCATTCTCTTCCCCGAGGGCACCTCGACCCCCGGCGATGCCGTGGCCACCCTCAAGCCCTCCCTGCTGGCGCCGGCCGCCGCCCGGAAACTCCCGGTCCACTGGTCCGTTCTGCGCTACGAGACGCCGGATGACGAGGACCCCGCCTTCCTGAGCGTCGCCTGGTGGGGCGAGATGCCGATGGCGCCGCACGCGCCCGAGCTGCTCAAGCTCCGCCGCATCGAGTGCGAACTCGAGTTCGGAGCGGAACCGTTCCGGAACGCGGACCGCAAGCAGCTCGCGAGCCTGCTGCGGCGCCGGATGACGGCGGCGTTCCGGCCCATGGTCTCAAGCGAGGAAGCGGCGGCTTCGACCAGCGACCGCCGGTTTCCATGACGACCTCCAGGCGGCGCTTGCCCTGGCTTCGAATCGCGCTGGGCGTCTATTCCGCCCTGCTCCTTGCCTCCACGGTCGTCCGGTTGACCGGGGAAGACGCACAACAGCAGCCGGACGGCCAGCAGTCGATGGAGATCCCGGCGCCCGACGGAAAAGGTACGCTGCGGATCGCCTGGATGGACTCGGAGAGCGCCGAGCCAGCCTCCGAAGGCGGCCTGCCGCTCATACTTCTCCACGGTTCGCCCGGCAGCGCCGGGAACTTCCTACCGGGTCAACCACGGCCTCCACGGCCTTCAGCTCGGCCTGTTCTGGGGAGTGCGCAACCTCGTCCCCCACTTCGGCGCCCTCGACATGGCCGTCGCCCGCTCCTACGCCCGCAACTTCTACGATACGGATCAGCGGCCGCTGCGCGGCGTCCTGGAATCCCTCGAAGCGCCGGTCTTCATCATCCACGGCGCGCAGGATCCGCTGGTGCCGGCCGCCGCGGCACGGGAGCATCACCGGATCGTGCCGCACAGCGAGCTGTGGATGCGGCCGGACAGCCACTTCTTCCTGTTCCGCGGCGGCGAGCACCTGGCGGCCCGGATCGAGGACTTCCTCAGCCGGGTCGAGGCGGGCGAGGCGGCCACGCGCGCCGATGCCGAAGCGGAGCGGCTGCGGCGGGCGGCACTGCCGTTCGACGACCTGGACCTGCCGCCGTTCACCGGACCGGCTCTGCTGATCGTCTTCCTGCTCCTCGTCTTCGCCGCGTACGCCAGCGAGGACCTGACCTGCATCACCGCCGGCCTGCTCGTGGCCCAGGGCCGGCTCGACTTCCCGGTCGCCGTCGCCGCCTGCTACGCCGGCATCCTGAGCAGCGACCTCGGCATTGCCTGGCTGGCCCGTGTCCTGGGCCGGCCCGCGCTCAGGCTGCCGCCCTTCAAGTGGTGGGTCAGCGAAGCCAGGTTCGAAGAGGCTTCGGCCTGGCTGCGGCGGCGGGCCCTGGTCGTCGTCCTGGTCAGCCGCTTCCTCCCGGGAACGCGGCTGCCGACCTGCCTCGCCGCCGGCATCCTGCGCACGAGCCTGCTCCGCTTCTGCTTCTATTTCGCCCTCGCGGTCGCGATCTGGACGCCCGCCTTCGTCGGCGTCAACGCACTCCTGGGACGCGAGGCGGTCGAACGCTTCGGCGGCCGCCTGCCGGGGGGCCTTCTCGGCGCCGCGCTGGCGCTGGCCGTCGTCATCTTCATCGTACGGAGCGTGGTCGTGCCGCTCTTCACCTGGCGCGGCCGCCGCCTCTGGCGCGGCCGGCTGCTACGCATCCGTCACTGGGAGTTCTGGCCGATGTGGGCGTTCTACGCGCCGCTCGCGCTCTACATCCTCTGGCAGGGCCTGCGGCGCGGCAGCCTGACGGCGTTCACCGCGATCAACCCCGCCATGCCGCTCGGCGGCCTGCTGGGTGAGTCGAAGAGCGACATCCTGGA
>JAPVWO010000247.1 GCA_027493375.1 Candidatus Multivorans thiocomprendens
TGTTCCCCACCGAAGTCGTCGACCCGAAGGGAAAGACGACCAGACGCTACCGCTACCAGGACACCATGACCCCGTTCGAGAAGCTCAAGTCCCTGCCCGGCGCCGAGAAGTACCTGAAGCCCGGCATCACCATCGCCGCGCTCGAAGAACAGGCCAAGGCCGCAAGCGACCTCGATGCAGCCATCGCTCTCAACAAGGCCCGCGCCAGACTCTTCGACCTCATCAGGCAAGAGTCCGACCCGCTTCGGCGCCGGAGCGCCTGACCGCGAATGCAACCCGAAACCCCGACCGCCGCCCCACACGCGGGCGCACCCTTAGGCGGCAGACTCCGCTAACGCTCCGTCTGCCGCTCCAGAACTACGCCGAAACCCACCGGCATCGCCTCTCCGTCACCGCTCCGTTCACGATCATCTCTGTATTGGATTACGCTGTTCTTCCCGCCCCGTTTGCGCCACTTCGGGACGGCTGGCTCTAAGTCATTGACACCGCTGGGTTTGACGGCTTCAGGCTGGAACCGGGGCGGCCATCCTGTTACTGTCCGTCACCTTGCTCCGCGCGAGCGTTCTGCTCGCGGAGTTCGTGCCGGAGTGGCGGAATGGCAGACGCAGGGGACTCAAAATCCCCCGCCCCTTGGGGCGTGTGGGTTCGACTCCCACCTCCGGCACCACTGGCTCCCGCGGAACGCGTCCCCTGCGGGGACTCGCGCCAGGAACTAGCTGTCGGAGTTGGCGTCGTCGACGAGTTCGATGCCTTCCTGCTCCAGCAGGACGCCGATCGCCCGGAAGTAGGCCAGCAGGGCGCGGCGGTAGCCCGTGATGGCCTCCACTTCGCGGCTGCGGGCCGCCGTCAGATCCTCCTGGATCTCGAGCACCTGGAAGCTGGTCCAGAGCCCGTTCTCGTAGCGCTTCTGGGCGGCGTCCAGGTTCTTCTCCGCCAGTTCCCGCGACACCCGCGCCGAGTCGATCTGCTTGCCCGCGGTCTCCACGCCCCTGGCGGCCGTCCGCACCTCCGTGCGGATCGTCAGCATCAGGTCCTGCAGCTCCAGCCGTCCCTGGTCGAGCGCCAGGTCGGCGATCCGGCTTTGCGCCCGGGCCGAGCGGTTCCGCAGCGGCTTGGAGAGGTTGAGGCCCACGTTCCAGCCCTCGAAGACCTGCCCCAGGATCCCGTCGTAGAACTGACCGAGCGTCGACAGGAAGTCGAGCGAGTCGACCCGGATGTACTCCTCCGGACAAGGCTCGAACAGATCGGCAATGCTGGGCGGACCGGGGCGCTCACAGACGGTACGGTCACCGCCCAGTGCGTTCCGGCCGTAGCTCACGCTCAGGTTCAGGTCGGGCTTGCGCTGGTTGCGGAGAAAGGTGGAGTCGATCTCCAGCGTTTCGATCCGCAGTTCCTGGCGATCGATCTCCACCCGCTTGTTGAGCGCCGAACTAAGCGACGCCTCCAGATCAATGGCGACCCGTGAGATCTCGGGCGATGTCATCGGAACGATCTCCAGGTCCCAGAAAGTCCGCTCGTCCAGGTTCAGCAGTCGCCGCAGCTCATCCGCCGCGTCCTGAATCTGCGCCTGGACCCGGATGATCTCCTCCTCGCGGGTCGCGATGCCCGCTTCGCTCTGAACGAGTTCCAGCGGCGCCAGGGTACCCACCTCGATCTGGATGCGGTTCATCTCGTGCAGCTCGCGGGCCAGCGCCAGACTCTCCTCCGCCACCTTGAGCTGTTCCAGGCCTTCGACCAGGGCCCAGTAGCCGTTGGCCACGGTCTGCACCGTGTCAATGACCTGAACTGCGAGATCTCCCATGCTGATGTCGCTGTTCAGCCGGGCGACGGCCAGGTTCCGCTCGGTGATCCGCTTTCCCCGGTTCCGCAGCAGCGGCTGGTCGAAGGCGAACTGCAGGCTGGACCGCAGGCTCGGGTTGATGTCCGAGAACCGCGAGTTCGATTCGAACCGGCTGTTCTGCCAGTTGATCGAGAACGTGCCACCCGACGAAACCGGTTGCTGGAGTTCGACGTTCGCCGTCATCGTCTCGTTCTCGGTGACCAGGGCGCCGTCAAGTTGCGAGGCCGAGGGCCGGCTGTCGCTGTTGACGCTGGTGTTGACTCCGAGCACCGTGTCGTAGATGCCGTACGCCTGGTTGATCTGGAACAGCGACTGGGAGCGCTGGTAGCGCTGGACCAGCAGTCCGAGGTTGTTCTGCAGGGCGATCGCGACCGCCTGGTCCAGTTCAAGCCGGAGTTGCCCATCGGCGATGTCCAGATCCGGTGCGATCGGCTCGGTGATCCACGTCGAACCGACCTGCACCTGCCCCGCTGCCGGGGGAGCCCAGACGGCGGCCGGGACGAGGACAGTGCAGAGAGCGACGATCGGCGCCGCGGACTTGCGGACGCTCTGCTTTGGGAACAGGTTCATCGGGCTGTGTTCCTTCCTTCGACGGCGCCCTGACCGCAACGGGCACGGCGCGTCGTGTCTTTCCTCTTTGACGCGAGAGGCGCGAGGTTGTTTCAACAACCCTACGCCGGATGGTGCCGGAGCGCCGGTCTGGCGCGCCGGGCGGGCAAGCCTAAGCGATGGCGTGGCGAGGGCCGCGGGGCCTTCGCGAAGGGGTGTCGGCGGCTTGTCAGCCGTCGAGAAGGTCGAGAGCGACTCGACGCGCTTCCTCCAGCGTACCGGCCAGGTGACCGGGGGGAAGATCGCGGAGAATGTCGAGTGTCCGAAGAGTCTTCGCGACGGATCCCTCGAGACCGCAGATGACGACCTCGGTTCGCTCGGCGGAGGCCACGTTCAGGAGGCGCTGGATCACCATTGCCGCGCTGTCGTCCAGGTACAGGGCTTCGGAGAAATCGAAGATCACGACTTCGTGGTCCTTGATGTCTCCGCCGATGACGGTCGACAACTTGTTCGAGGAGGCGACCGTGAGGGTTCCCCTGAGCGCCACCAGGCCGACGCGCGCCGAGTAGGGGTCGACCTTCCCTCGTTCCTCCCCGTCCCCGAAGAAGGTCCGATCGAGGAGCGGGACCGAGACCACGCTGTCGAGTTCGAGCCCCTCCAGGCGCCGCGCGTGCGCCATCCCCGCCGCGATCAGGCCCACGGCGACCGCCGTTACGAGATCGACGAAGACCGTCAGACCCAACGTCAACAGCATGACGAAGAGGTGCTCCCGGCGAATCCGGTGGACCCGCGCGAGCAGCGGCCAGTCGATGATGTCCCACCCCACCTTCATCATGATCGCCGCCAGAACGGCGTGGGGAACCGGTTCGACCAGCGGCCCGAGGCCCAGAGCGAGGAGGAGGAGGAAGAGCGCACGCAGAGCGCCGGACACGGGTGTCGAGCCGCCGGCGCGGATGTTGACGACGGTTCCCATCGTGGCGCCGGCGCCCGGCAGGCCGCCGAGCACCCCGGAGATCATGTTGCCGATGCCCTGGCCGACCAGTTCGCGGTCCGGGTTGTGGCGGGTGCCCGTCAGCGAGTCGGCCACAAGCGATGTCAGGAGGCTGTCGACCGACCCCAGCAGGGCGAGAATGAGCGCCGGTTGGAAGGCTTGCAGCAGGAAACCCGCGCTCGGCAGACCGATCTTCAGCGTCGGCAGACCTGTTGGCACGTGGCCGAGCGCCGGGGCACCGCTCAACCAGAGGATCCCGAGGACGGAGCCGAGAACGAGGGCAAGCAGCGGCGCCGGGAAGTAGCGCGAGAGCCGCCGGGGCCACAGAAAGCCGGCCGCCAGGGTGACGGCGCCGATGGCGACTGCGTTCAGGTTCACCCCGGCGGTCGCTTCCGGAATGGCGCGGACGGCGCCGAGTGCTCCACCCGCCGCCGGCGGCGCCCCGAGAAACGGAAGGACCTGGATCAGGATGACGATGACGCCGATCCCGGACATGAATCCGGAGACGACGACGTAGGGCGTGTACACCACGAATCGGCCGATCCGCGCCAGGCCGAGGAGCATCTGCAGCAGGCCGCCGAGAACGACGACGGTCAGCGCCTCCGTGAGATTTGAAGCGTGGGTCGTCAGGATCACCGTCATGGCGACGGTCATCGGCGCCGTGGGCCCCGAGATCTGGGACCGGGTGCCGCCGAACACGGCCGCGAAGAAGCCCACGGCGATCGCGCCGTGAAGGCCCGCGACGGCGCCCATGCCGGAAGCGACGCCGAGCGCCAGCGCGACCGGAAGAGCGACGACGGTGGCCGTCAACGCCCCGAACAGGTCGCCCCGGAGCGTCGGCAGGTCGTACTTCACGCCGGAAGCGCTCCGACAGACTGTGCAGCCACTCCTTCTTGCCTTCCCGTGCGCATCGTCCCGGGCCCCTTCTACCGGCGAACGTCATGTTACATTCCCGCGGCCATGAAGGTCCTCGAAGGTCTCCCGGAACCCCGACGCGGCAAGGTCCGCGACATCTACGATCTCGGCGCTCGGCTGCTGCTGGTAGCCAGCGATCGCGTATCCGCCTACGACTTCGTCCTCTCTCCGGAGATTCCGGACAAGGGCAAGGTGCTGAACCAGTTGACGAACTTCTGGTTCGATCGGCTCGGCGACCTCATCCCGAATCACCTGATCGAGACCGATGTACGCCGTTTTCCCGCCGACCTGCAGCCGCACGCCGACTACCTGGACGGACGGTCGGTCCTCGTGAGAAAAGCGCAAGTCGTTCCCTACGAGTGCGTGGCCAGGGGCTACCTCGCCGGCAGCGCGTTCCGGGAGTATCGGGAGACGGGGCGGGCCTGCGGCCACGATCTGCCGGCCGGGATGGTCCGGGCCGCGCAACTGGACGACGCGATCTTCACGCCGGCGACAAAGGCCGAGGAGGGTCACGACGAGAACATCGACTACGACACCCTGGTTGAAGGCGTCGGCAGCGACATGGCGGCGACCCTGCGGCGTGTGACGCTTGAGCTCTACAAACGGGGACGGGAACTCGCGGCAGGCCGTGGCCTCATCCTCGCCGACACGAAGTTCGAGTTCGGCATGGTCGAGGACCGTCTGATACTGATCGACGAAGTGCTGACTCCGGATTCGTCGCGCTACTGGGACGCCGCCCAGTGGAGCCCGGGCACCGAACCCGTCTCGTTCGACAAACAGCCGGTCCGCGACTGGGTCGCCGGGACCGGCTGGGACAAGGCATCTCCGCCGCCGGAACTGACGCCCGAGGTCGTCAACGAGACGAGGGAACGTTATCTCGACGCGTTCCGCCGGGTCACCGGTCGCGACCCGGTTCTCTAGGGCGGTCGCGGCGGCCGACCAGGAGGCGCGGCAGGCGCCGGTTCAGACCGCACCAGACCTCGTAGGCCGCGATGCCGGCGCGGCCCGCTAGTTCGCCGACGCCGATGCGCTGCTTGCCCTGTCTTCCGAGCAGGACGCACTCGTCACCGATCACGGCGCCTGGAACCCGGGTGACGTCGACAGTCAGCGAATCCATGCTGACCTGACCGGCGATCGGGCAACGCTCTCCCCTGACCAGGACGTCGCCGCCGCCGAAGCCCGTGCTGAAACCGTCTCCGTAGCCGACCCGGATCAGGGCAATCCTGGCCGAACCTGGCGCTCGCCAGGTGCGCCGGTAGCCGACGCCGGCGCCGGCCGGTACCGGCCGCAGGTCGACGATCGGCGCCTTGAGGCTCATGACCGGCCGCAGGGCGGGCGTTTCCGAGCCGCCGGCCAGCGTCGCCAGGTCGAGCCCGTAGAGCGCTCCGCCGACCCGCACCGCGGTCCAGCGGGTGGAGGCGCGCCTCAGCGCCGCGGACGAGTTCGCGAGGTGTACCGGAACCGAACGGCGCTCACTCGAGTCGAGAAGCTCGACCGCGGCGGCGAAGCGCCGTTCCTGCTCTCCGGTAAAGGAGCTTTCGGCCAGTTCGGACTCGGCCAGGTGAGACATCAGGCCCGCAAACCGGAACTCGGGCGCGGCACGCAGGGCGTCGAGCGCGGCCCGCCAGTCGGCCAGTTTCAGGCCGGCGCGACTCATGCCGGTGTCCAGTTCGACGACCACCTCCAGCGCCTGTCCCGCGCCAGCCCCGGCAGTTCTCAGCCAGGCACTCCAGGCTGTGAGTTGCCCCAGGCGCGTGAGCACCGGCGTTGCACTCCCGCGAACGACGCGATCCAGGTCCCCGGACGACTCCGGACCGCCGAGCAGCAGGACGCGCCCGCCATACCCGGCGTTGCGGAGCTCCACGACTTCGGCGGCGCCCGCCACCGCCAGGCCGTCGATGCCGAGCCGCTCAAGTTCGAGCGCCACGCCCGGCGCGCCGTGCCCGTAAGCGTCCGCCTTGACGACTCCGTAGACCGCCGCCTCCCCGACCGACCGCCGCACCGCGTGCAGGTTGACCGCCAGGGCGCCGAGATCGATCTCGACCCGCGCGCCCGCGCTGGAGCTCAGTTCGGCCCCTCCGGCGGCGAGTGATACGCGTCGTAGCTGCGAAACGTCGTCGTGTCCCCGAGAAAGACAAGCGGCACGGAACCGGTCTCGCCGTTCCGGTGCTTGGCGATGATGAGTTCGGCCATCCCCTGCACTTCGAGATCATCCGGTTCATAGACCTCTTCGCGATAGACGAACATGACGATGTCGGCGTCCTGCTCGATGTTCCCCGACTCCCGGAGGTCTGCAAGCTGCGGGCGGTGATCCTTGCCCCGTCGTTCCGGCAGCCGCGAGAGCTGGGACAGGGCCACGACAGGCACTTCAAGTTCCTTCGCCAGTTGCTTCAAACCGCGGGTAATCGCGCCTATCTCCAGGTTGCGGTTCTCGTACCGGCCCCCGGCGTTCATCAACTGGAGGTAATCGACGACCAGCAGGGCGAGACCGTCCTGTTTCTTGAGCCGGCGCGCCTTCGAGGCGACCTCGAGCAGCGACGGATTGGCGGAGTCGTCCACGAACAGCTTCGACTCCTGGCCGTCCTGCTTCGCCTGGTGAAGGCGCTTCCAGTCCTCCCCCGACAGCCGCCCGCTCCGCAGCTTGTGAAACGGGATGTCCGTGGTCGAACACAGCACCCTCATCGCGATCTCGCGCGCGCTCATCTCGAGCGAGAAGAAGCCCGCCGCCTTCTTCTCGTCGTGCGCGACGTGAGTCGCCATGTTCAGCGCGAGGCTGGTCTTTCCCATCCCCGGGCGGCCGGCGACGATGACCAGGTTGCCGGGTTGAAGGCCGTGCGTCTTCCGGTCGAGATCGACGAATCCGGTACGCAGGCCCGAGAACTCGTTGACCGCGCTCCGTTCGAGCTCCTCCATCGTCTCTTCGTAGATCTGGCTCAACGGCACGAAGGTCCGCGCCACGGCCTCTTCGCTCAGACTCAGGACCCTGCTCTCCGCCTCCTCGAGGGCCTGCTCGGCATCCAGGCCGCCGTCGAGCGCCTTCGTGTAGATCTCCGTACAGGCGTCGAGCAGGCGGCGTCGCAGCGCCCGCTCCTTGATGATCTCGACGTACGAGTCGACCCGGCCCAGGTCGGGCAGGTCGACTTCCAGAGTGGCGAGGTAGGCCACGCCGCCCGCCGACTCGAACTGGCCGCGTTGCTCCAGCCGGGCCTGAAGTGTCCGCAGATCGATCGGGCTCTCCGCCTCCTGGAGCGAGAGCATCGCCCTGTACAGGACCCGGTGGCGCTCGAAGTAGTAGTCCTCGGGCTTCAGCCGGCTCGAGGTAGCGGCCAGGTGCCGCTCGGAATCGAGCAGGATCGCCGCGAGCACGGCACGTTCGGACTCTTCGCTATGCGGCAGACTGTGGGTCTCGTCGATCGGCGCGCGCACGTCATCCTCCGGAGTCCTAGCCTAGCCTTCGGATGACGACGGCGGGGCGGCTGCGGCTGCCTGCGGGAAGGCTGCGGATTTCGTGAGCCGTGCGAAGATGAGGCGGCGCCGAAACCGCGTCCGGCCGGCGTCGCCGGCTGCCCCAGAGCCCATGGACCAACGTGCTTCTCCGCTCGCGCCGCTCGCCTGGCCGGCGCTGGGCTGTCTGGGACTGTTGATCTGCGCCGCCGCGGCCGCCCAGGAACAGGAGGGCGACCCCCTGGCCGGTTCTGAAGCCGGCGACGCGGAGGCCGCCGCGGAGGAGACCGATCCCTGCGCCTCCGAGTACCTGGAGGGGCGATCGTGGATCGACTGGCTGAACCTCCGCCTCCATCGCACCGCCTGTGAGACAGCCCTGTGGTTCGACCACCTGTTCGGCGACTACCGCCTGGACGAGAAGCTGGAAGCCACCTACGGCCGCGCCTTCGTTGGAGTGGCCTGGGACGAGCGCTACGGGTTCGAGGACGATCTGAGCTTTCGCGCCCGTCTCCACTTCCCGAACATGGAGCGGCGTCTCAACGCCTTTGTCGGTCGCGACGACCGGGAGGACGTCCTGGAGGACGCCCAGCCCCGCGGGGCGACCTCGCTGCCGCGCATGTTCGACCCCGAAGACGACGAGTGGCTGGTGGGACTCGGCTACCGGCCGATCTCGAGCGGCAACAGCGACCTCGACTTCGATCTCGGCATGAACTTCAACTTCCCCATCGAGCCCTGGGCTCGCGCCCGTTACAGGCACCGTTCCTTCCTCTCGGAGACCGACCTCGTCCGCTTCCGGCACACCCTCTTCTGGGAGCGGGACGACGGCTGGGGTCTGGCGACGCGGATTGACTATGAGCACGCGTTTCCGGCCGGCTCCATGCTGCGATGGCGCGGCGCCGGCAAGGTCTCGGACATCACCAGAGGGGCCGACTGGTTCACCGAGTTGAGCTACTACCACCGGTTGGGGCGCCGCCGCGCCCTCGCCCACCAGGTCGGCGCCAACGGCGAAACCGGCGCCCCGGTTCTCGTCGAGAACTACTTCGTGCGCGTCATCTACCGCCAGCAGATCCTCAGGGAGTGGCTCTTCCTCGAGATCGGCCCCGGCCTGGCCTGGCGTCGCGAGGAACACGGTGTGCCCAGGGACTCCGTACCGATCCTGCGCTTCGGAGTCGAGATGCTGTTCGGTGACTACCGCGGCCAGGGTACCGCCGCACCGGTTCCGGGCGGATAGAGTCCTTCCCCCTTTCCCAGGAACCAGGAAGCGAGGAGTGAGATGAGCGACGGCGGTCCGGGCAACGGCGAATTGACGGTGGCGATCGGTGACGACCTGGTCGCCGAGATCGAGATCCACCGGCCGCCCAACAACTTCTTCGATCTCGACCTGATCGGCGAACTGGCCACGGTGATCGGAGAACTCGACGAACGGGACGACTGCCGCGCGGCCGTGCTCTGCTCGGAGGGCAAGCACTTCTGCGCCGGCGCGAACCTGAACGCGCGGCGGGATGCGACCGGCGACGGCGGCGAGCGCCACCTCTACGACGAGGCGGTTCGCCTGTTCGACACGAAGACCCCGATCGTGGCCGCCGTCCAGGGCGCCGCGGTCGGCGGCGGTCTGGGGCTGGCGCTGATGCCGGACTTTCGCGTGGCCTGTCCCGAAGCGCGCTTCTCCGCCAACTTCGCCCGCCTGGGCTTCGTCCAGGGTTTCGGCCTGACCGTGACCCTGCCGCGCCTGGTCGGCCGCCAGCGGGCGATGGAGATGTTCTACACCGGCCGCCGGGTCAAGGGCGAGGAGGCGCACCGAATCGGTCTCTGCGACGACCTCGTGCCACTGGACCAGATTCGTGCACGTGCCCGGAAGCTCGCCGGGGAGATAGCGGTTTCGGCGCCGCTCGCGGTGCGTTCGATCCGGGAGATGATGCGGGGACGGCTGGCGGCGGAGATCCGCGGCGCCACGGACCACGAAAAGGCGGAACAGAACCGGCTGCGGCAGACCGCGGACTTCGCTGAAGGCGTGCGTGCCATGACGGAGCGGCGCCCGCCGCGGTTCGTCGGCGCTTGACGGGAATCAGGCGCCGGCCGCCGAGGCGAGGACGAAGGTCAGCCAGGCGCTCAGCCAGGCCAGGCCGTTCATGTACGCGAACGTGAAGGCGGGCCATCGCCAACCCCCGGTCTCACGTCGGATCACGGCCAGCGTCGACATGCACTGCATGGCGAAGGCGAAGTAGACCAGCAGGGCCAGCGCCGAAGGGCGCGACAGGAGCGGCGGCGCGCCGCCTTCCCCGCTGCCCGCAAGCAGGACGCCGAGGCCCTCCCCGTCCTCTCCCTCGTGGGCGTAGATCTGCGCCAGGGTGGCAACCATCACTTCGCGGGCCGCCTGCGAGGCGACCAGGCCCACGTTGATCCGCCAGTCGAAGTCCATGGGCGCGAAGACGGGCTCCAGCAGCCGCCCGGCGGAAGCCGCGTAGCTCCCCTCCAGAACCGCCCGCTGGTTCTCCGTCACGGAAAGTTGAGGGTCGGCCGGACGCCGTGGCAGGTTGAGCAGGAACCAGAGGACGACGCTGGCGGCCAGGATGATCGTGCCGGCCCGGCGCAGGAACAGCTTCGCCCGGTCCCAGACGCCGAGAGCGATGTCGCTCGGCCGTGGCAACCGGTAGGGCGGCAGTTCGAGGTAGAACGGCAACGTGGCGCCGCGCAGCAGACCGCGCTTGAACACGGCAGCCGACAGCAACGCGGCCCCGGTGCCCAGGAAGTAGAGGCCCGTCAGCGTGAGCCCCTGCCAGGTGAAGGGGCCGAACACCGGATCGGCTGGGATGAACGCCGCGATCAGCAGGATGTAGACGGGCAGCCGGGCCGAGCAGGTCGCGAATGGAGCGACCAGGATCGTCGTCAGCCGATCGCGCGGCGACGGGATCGTTCGGGTCGCCATGATGCCGGGCACGGCACAGGCATAGGAGGACAGCAGGGCGATGAAGCAGCGGCCCTCCAGTCCGACCCAACCCATCACGCGATCCACGACGAACGCGGCCCGGGCCATGTAGCCGCAGGCTTCCAGGAACAGGATGACCGTGAACAGGAGCACGATCTGCGGGAGAAAGACGATCACCGCGCCGACACCGCGGATCACGCCGTCGGCGAGAAGCCGGGTGAGCGCCGTGTCCGGCAGCGTCGCCAGGACCCGGTCGGCGAGCCCGTCCATGAACCCGGACAGGAAGTCCATGGCGGGAGTGGCCCAGGTGAAGATGGCCTGGAAGAAGAACGCCACGAAGGCCAGAAAGACCGCCGAGCCGATGGCCGGGTGAAGCAGGAAGCGGTCCAGGCGCCGGGTCCAGCGATTCGGTTCCGGGGCCTGCCGGCGGCAGGCGCCCAGAACGTCGCTCGCCCAGCCGAACCGGTCCTCCGGCGTCTTCGCCTCCGCACCGTGCAGCAGGCCGGGACTCGGGGTCCAGTCCCAGGACGAGCTGACCAACGTGCCGAGATCGTCGATGCCGAGACCGCGGTTGCCGACCACTCCAACCACCGGCACGCCGAGTTCCTCCTCGAGTTCCTTCAGGTCGATCTCGCCGTGTCGCGCCTTCAGTTCGTCAATCATCGTCAAGGCGACACAGACCGGAAGGCCCAGGCCGGCGGCCTCGGCCAGGAGAGGCAAACCCCGTTCGATCGTCGTGGAGTCGACGACCACCACGACGCCGTCCGGCGGCGCCTCGCCGAAACCTCCCGCGAGCACCTGGACCGCGACCGTCTCGTCTTCCGACTGCGGCTGCAAGCTGTAGACGCCGGGCAGGTCGATCAGCCGGACATCGTCGGCCCCGAATCTTCGCTGGAGGTCGCCCTCGCGGCGGTCGACCGTGACACCCGGATAGTTCCCCGCCTTGGCCCGATGCCCGGTGAGGGCGTTGAACAGGGTCGTCTTGCCCGAGTTCGGCGCCCCCAGGATCGCGACACGCCCCGGCCGCTTCGGGGGCACGCTCGGTCGCAGCCGAACCAGTGCGGTCATTCGGCGACCCGATGGACCCGGATCCGCCTCGCCTCGCTGCGGCGCAGGCTCAGGAGCGCACCGCGAAGCTCGTACATCGCGGGATCGCCGAGCGGCGCCCGGCGAACGAACCGGATCGGCGCTCCGGCGCAGAAGCCGATCTCCCGGAGGCGTCTGCTGTCGGCGCCGGTGCCGGTTACCTCGGCGATTTCAAGCAACCGCTCATCGCTGGCGTCGGCCACGTCGGCCAGTGTTCGGTCCATTTCGGACCGGGAGAGTACCAGTTGCCGGTCGACGTTGTCTGCGTCGTCAGGAAACCGTGGTGCCGGAGGCGGGATTCGAACCCGCACGCCCTCAGAGGGACGGGGGATTTTAAGTCCCCTGCGTCTGCCGTTTCGCCACTCCGGCCCCTTCCGGTGCGAGGTGAACTCGCGCCGCGAGTCGAGGGTCTGGAGGCGACGGCCGGATTCGAACCGGCGAATAAGGGTTTTGCAGACCCTCGCCTTACCACTTGGCCACGTCGCCTCGGGGGACCTCGCCGCCGGTTTCAGGCCGCATGGATCGCGTGGAGCGGGAAACGGGATTCGAACCCGCGACCCCAACCTTGGCAAGGTTGTGCTCTACCACTGAGCTACTCCCGCGCCCGAGCGAACCCGGCCGTGCAACCGGCAGGCCCTGATGCGCGAGAATACGGCCCTCGTCTCGACAGTGTCAACTCGCCGCGCCCCTCAGAGCCAGCTCCGGCGCCCGGCGTCGTCGACCGTGAAGGCGTCGGGATAGTGGGTGAAGGTCCAGTCCCCTTCGTCCTCCGACCAGGTCGCCGTCACGACGTCAAAGCGGCAGGGCTTCCGGCGCAAACCCGAGTGTTCAGGCTGGCACAGAAAGGCCTCCGCGGCCCGTACCACTCGTCCGCGTTTTCGGCGGTCCACGGCCGCCGCCCCGCCGCCGTATCGGGAGTCGAAGCGCGCCTTGACCTCCACGAAGCAGAGGGTGTCGCCGTCCAGTGTGATCAGGTCGAGTTCCCCGACCGGCGAGTTGAAGTTCCGCTCCAGAATCCGGTGACCTCCGGACTCGAGCAGTTTGGCTGCGGCCCGCTCGGCCTCCCCGCCGCTCAGGCGCCGCGGCGATTCCCTCCGAGCGCCCACCGCTTTCCGTCCCTCAGGCCCGCTTCCAGCGGCTGCCGTCAGGCGTGTCCTCCACTACCACGCCAGCCTCGCTCAACTGGTCGCGGATGCGGTCCGCGGCAGCGAAGTTGCGGCTGGCTCTCGCGTCGCTCCGGGCCTCGACCAGGGCGTCGATCTCGGCATCGCTCAGCCCGCCCCCGGCTTCCGGGGACCCGGCCCATTCCCCCGCGTCCAGTACGGCCAGGACCTGATCGGCGCGGTCCAGGGCAGCCTGGACCCGGGCCCTGGCGCCATGTGGCAGACCGTGGTCGATGAACCCGTTCACCGCATGCACGAACGTGAAGACCGCGCCCAGCGCGGCAGCGGTGTTCAGGTCGTCGGCGAGGGCCGCCGCGAAGGCGTTTTCGAAATCGTCAGCGGCGAGATCCAGTGAAGCCGAATCGCCGTCCTTCTCCGCTTCGTGGGCGAGCCTGAAGCGCATGTCGTCGATGCGCTTCAACGCACGGCCGGCCTCCGCCAGCTTGTCGAAGGTGAAGTCCAGTTGCTGGCGGTAGTGCACCGACGCCAGCAGATAGCGGATCGACCGGGCGGGAAGGCCCCGGTCGAGAAGGTCGCCCAGGGTGTAGCAATTGCCGAGGGACTTGGACATCTTCTCGCCGTCCACCGTCAGGTGCTCCGAGTGAAGCCAGTAGCGCGCCAGCGGACAGCAGTTGGCCGACTCGCTCTGGGCGATCTCGTTCTCGTGGTGGGGAAAGAGGTTGTCCACGCCGCCGCAGTGGATATCGAACGTCTTGCCCAGGTACTTCTGACTCATCGCCGAGCATTCGATGTGCCATCCCGGCCGTCCCGGACCCCAGGGTGACGGCCACTCGGGTTCGCCCTCCTTCGCCCCCTTCCAGAGGACGAAATCGCGCGCATCCTGCTTGCCGTACTCGTCGCTCTGGACGCGCTGGCCGCGCCGCACCTGATCGAGATCGATCCCCGACAGCTTTCCGTAGTCGTGGTCGGCCGCGATCCGGAAGAAGACCGAGTCGTCGGCGCGGTAGGCGTAGCCGGCCGCCAGCAGACGCTCGATCATGGCGATCATCTCGGCGACGTGTTCGGTCGCCCGCGGGTAGTGCTCTACCCGTTCCACGCGAAGGGCGGCCAGGTCCTCGAAGAACGATTCGACATGGGGCGCGGTGAAGGCGTCGATGTCGACTTCCGCCTCGAGCGCCGCAGCGATGATCTTGTCCTCGACATCGGTGAGGTTCATCGCCTGGGTTACGCGGTAGCCGAAGAACCGGAGCGTGCGGCGGAGAATGTCCTCGAAGATGAACGTGCGCAGGTTGCCGATGTGTATCCGGTCGTAGACCGTCGGGCCGCAGGTGTAGAGCCCGACATGAGCCGGTTCGAGCGGCTCGAACTCCTGAAGGCGCCGTCCGAGGGAGTTGAAGAATTTCACGGGCTTCATCGGCGACTCGGAGCGGTCAGGCCTGAAGGAGCGACAGTAGCAACGCGCATCGATCCGGGTCCAGGTGTCGGGCCACCGGTTCGGGGATCGGACTCAGAGGTCGACGACGACGGTTCCTCCGTGCCAGTTCAGGGCCAGCCGGTCGCCGAAACTGTCGAAGGCCTCCTCGCCGCTGAAGTCGAAGCGGCCGTTGCCGTTGGCGATGGCCGTGAAGCGGGCGACGAGGATGGCGCCGCCACCCGACAGGCCGGCAACCGGTCCAAGGTGAGTAGCGCCCACGAGGAGTCGACCCGCTCCCGCCTCCCGCGCCTCCAGACTGGGGAAGACGCCCGGCCCGGGACTTTCGTAGCGAAGCAGGTCCGCCGGAAACCGGAGTTCGAAGCTCACGCCGTAAAGATCGTCGACGCCGACGGCGTAGACCTCGATCTCGAGCGTCGACCCGCTGGCGCTACCGCGGAGAGCGATCGCGGCATCGTCGGGCGTCGCAGGCGAGAAAGCAACGCCCCTGGCGGTGACCGGATTCGCAGGAGCGGTCGGACTCCCTCCCCCACTCTCGCAGGCGGGCAGGACCATCGTGGCGAACACCGTCGCTGCCATCGGAACGCGCACCGGTCGCGACGGACGAGAAGGGTCTCAGTTGCCGCCGGCGACGGCCGGTTCGAGTGACCGCAGACGGCGGAGGAAACTCCTGGCACGCTGCCGCCGCAGCCCACGGAGACGGTCGACGAACAGGACGCCGTCCAGGTGGTCCAACTCGTGCTGGATCGCCCTCGCTTCGAGCTCGTCCGCGGCGATTTCGTACGGCTCCCCTTCCAGGTCGTGAGAGACAACGCGGACGGAGGCGGGGCGTGTGACCTGCTCCGTGAAGTCGGGAATCGACAGGCAGCCTTCCTTGTCCGTGGCGGCGCCTGCGACATCGAGGATCTCCGGGTTCACGAGCACCCGAACCGCCTCCGGATCCACGCCCGCCGTGGCATCCACCACCGCCACGCGCAATTCCACACCGACCTGGGGCGCCGCGAGGCCGACTCCGGGGGCGTCGTGCATCGTCAGGATCATGTCCTCGACCAGGCGTTTCAGATCGGAACCGAACTCCTCCACGGGCGCGCATCGCGTCCGCAGCACCGGATCCGGGTATTGACGAATGGGAAGGACGGGCATGGGCTACGCGGCCGACGCTGGGCTGGTGGCATCATACGAAAAGGCGCCATCCACCATTCCGGCCGTCCCCTGGAGGTGACAGGCGCGTCCCGCTCGAACCGCGCCGGTCCGCGGTGAAGACTCTCGAAGTCGCGTCGAGCGACCGGAATCGTCCGTCTCTCCGGAAACCAACGGGAATCGTCTCCCTGGCACGCAGTTTGCTGATTGCCGGAAGTGGTAGCTTCACACTGGCTCCGATTCCACAGGGGGACCGAGAGATGAGACACATGCTTCCGATCAGCGTCCTCGTGCCGCCGCTCGTCCTTGCCGCATCCGCCGTCCGGGCAGCGAATACTCCTGGCCAGGAACAGGCGGAGGGCCTCACGGGCGTCTACAGTTTCGTCGGCGCGCTGGACGGAGACGCGACCCTGTTCGCGGCCCGTTCGGGCGCCAAGAGCGAACTTGAACTCCACTTGCCGATTCTGCGAGGCGACCGGATCTGGACGACGCCGAGCGCGCGACTCGCGGTCCTCATGTCGGACCGTTCGATCCTGGCCCTGGACCACGACTCGGAGATCACTCTTGAACGGATCGCCGGATCGCCGGACGGCGAAGACCACGACTCGCTCTACGTCCTGCACCGGGGCCGGCTGAGCCTGGAGGTCGAAAGTCACCTTCTCGAATCGGAGTTGCCGGTCGTGGACACAGCCAACGCCAGGGTCTACGTGAAGCAGGACGGCCGCTACCAGATTCACAGCGACGGAAGCCGCTGGACCGAGGTGACGGTTCTCTCCGGATTCGCGGAAGTCGTGACGCAGCGGGGATCGGTGATCGTCCGCGGCGGCGAGACGCTCGTGGCCAACGGTCTCGACAATCCCTGGATCGAGCTCCAGAGCGGCGCAGGGGCGGCTGCTGCCGCGCTCGATGACTGGACGGAAGGCCATCGGGCCGGTCTCGTGGCCTATGCCGCCGTCGATGCGGGCGGTTACCGCGACGCGCTGGGCGCGCATGGCGAGTGGGTCGAGGTCGACGATCGACGGGCCTGGAAGCCGCGCGTCGAGCAGAACTGGCAGCCCTACAGCCGGGGCCGGTGGACGGACACTCCGGCCGGGCTCTACTGGGTGGCTCGGGATCCCTGGGGTCCGCTCACCTACCACTACGGCAGTTGGAACCGGCATCCGGCCTGGGGGTGGCTCTGGTTCCCGGGTCTGAGGTACGCCCCCAGCCACGTCTACTGGTACTGGGGGCCGTCCTACGTCGGCTGGATTCCGCGCGGCTACTACCAGCACTACTACCGGGGTCTGGGCTACGGTCTCCGTTTCGGGCTCTACGGCTGGGCCGGCGGTTACTGGGATCCGTTCAACACCTGGATCTTCTGCCCGACCGGTTACTTCGGCTACGGTCGTGGCTACACCTACGGCCGTTCCCTCCGGCGCCACCATCCCAAACTCGAACGCGGCATCATCACGACGGACACCCGCGGCATCGACCGCCGGAACTGGCGCGACCCGGCAGCGGCACAGCGAATCCTGATCAAGCGGCGCGGCGGACTGGACGAGGGCGAACTCCCGAACGCCGACAGCTTCGTGGCGCGACGTCCCGACCTCGATCCCTCGTTCCGAGGCGAGATCAGGCGTAGCGATGGCGACCCTGCCGTCGTGTCCGTGCGGCGCGCGCGGCCTTCCGGGGACAGTTCCGGGTTGACGAGCGTCACGGCCGGTGGCGTCCGGGCGGCGCCCTCGAGCCGGGCGACCCGGGCCGGCGTGGTCCGGGACGGCGGTACGAACGTCGGGATCCGGCGAGCCGCTCCGGTTCCTGCGACCGAGGACGACGGTTCCGCGAAGCCGAGCGTGTCCGTCAAGGCAGCGCCAGCGAGCCCTGGCGCCGCGCCTGCACCGAGCCGGCGGCCGACGGCCGGTCGACGCGTGCTGGACGCCATTCGGAGCCGGGACGGCGGTTCGAGTCCCACACGGGTGCGATCGACGCCCCGGAGTTCAACGCCCACGACGGCGCCGCCCACGAGGGTCCGGTCGACGCCGCGGAGTTCGACGCCCAGGGCGGCGCCGCCCACGAGGGTCCGGTCGACACCGCGAGCCTCTACCCCCAGGTCGTCCTCGCGGCCGGCACGGGTGCGGTCGTCCAGCCCCAGGAGTTCGTCGCCGCGGTCTTCCTCGCCGCCGCCCTCTTCCTCGCCCTCTTCTTCCCCCTCCTCCCCGCCGCCTTCAGGCGGCGGCGGACGGACGCCGCCGTTCGCGCCCTGACAACGGCCTGATGCCCGGCGGGCCGTGGCAGAGCCTTGCCCGATCGAGCGCGTGAAAGAGAGGCCCAGGACTCCGGATCTGATGGCGATCAGTGCCCGGCGACTCTGCGGTGGCGCCGGCGGACTGGGGTGTTGGGCCCGATCGCTCCCTTCCGGCACGACGATTCAGTTGCGGGAAAAGGACCTCGAACGGGACGAGCTGATCCGCCTCGGCCGCACTCTGCGAAGCGCGTTCGACGGCGTCCTGATCGTGAACGGCGACCTCGAAGTCGCACTGGCTTGCGATGCCGATGGCGTTCACCTGCCATCCGACGCATCGTGGCGAGAGGTGGGGGCGTGCGTTCGCCAGCACGGTCTGCTGCTGGGAGTCTCCACGCACAGCCTGGAAGAACTCGAGACCGCGGCGGAAGCTGGCGCCCACTACGCCCTGTTCGGCCCCGTCTTCGACTCTCCGGAGAAGCGCCGTTTCGGCCCGGCCCAGGGCCTCGAGCGACTTCGAATGGCTGCGGGCGCCGACCTGCCGGTGCTCGCGGTCGGCGGTGTCGATGCCGGCAACGCGGCGGCGATCGCCCACGCCGGTGCGCACGGTGTGGCTGCAATCAGGGCCTTCGTCGACGCGCTCGCGGCCGTGGATCTCAAGACGGCGTGGATCGGAGCGGCTGGTACGATGCGGCGCCGTGAAGCCAGTGCCCCTGAAGGGTAGCGATCCCACGCCCCGACCGCTCACGCAGGCGACCCATGCGCGCTAGATTCCTCGTCGTTTCCGCTTTGATCGTGGCGCTGGATCAGTGGACCAAGCTCTGGATCGAACGCACCCTGGAGCCACACGGGCGACTGGAAGTCGTGCCGGGTTTCTTCGATCTGGTCCATGTCCAGAACACCGGCATCGCGTTCGGGCTGTTTCCGGCCGGGCGTGAGCTCGGCGGCACACTGGTGCTGACGGCTCTCGGATTCCTCGCGCTCGCCGTCGTTTCGGTCTACTTCCGGCGCACTTCCGAACGGGAACCGCTGCTGCTCCTTTCCCTCTCCCTGGTGCTCGGCGGCGCGGTCGGCAATTTGATCGACCGCATCCTGCTGCGAGCGGTTACCGACTTCCTGGACGTCTATGTCGGTGCGCATCACTGGCCGGCCTTCAACGTCGCCGACAGCGGCGTGACGGTCGGCATCGTGCTGATGCTGGTCCACAGCTTCGTTCCGTCGTTGGGAACCCGGGCTGGCGAGGCCACGGCGGGTCGGGGCGACCTGGTCGGCGCCGGCACGTCGAAGTGAGCTCGATCGAGGCGCCGGCCTCGGCCGCGGGCGAGCGCATCGACGTCTACCTTGCGCGGATCCTCGATCAGCCCCGCAATCGGGTACAGACGCTCCTCCGCCGCGGCCTCGTCACGGCTGGAGGCTCTCCGCTGAAGCCGTCCTACGTGCTGCGGGGGGGCGAGGAGATCGCCTACCGTCTACCGCCGCCCCCGTCGACTCGACCGCTCCCCGAGGCCGGACCCGTCGCGGTGATCCACGAGGACGAGAATCTGCTCGTCGTGGACAAGCCGGCGGGCCTGATCGTTCACCCCGGCAGCGGGGTGTCGGGAGGCACCCTGGTCAACAGGCTCCTCCACCACCGCCCCGGAATGGCCGGCGTCGGGTCCGTGGAACGGCCGGGCATCGTTCACCGCCTCGACGCGGGCACCAGCGGCGCCCTTGCCGTCGCGTGCAGCGATGCCGCGTATCGGCGGCTGAGCCGAGCCTTTGCCGAACGCGAAGTCGGCAAGGTCTATCTGGCCGTGGTCTACGGTCGGCCCGAGCCGTCGCAGGGAGAGGTCGCACTGCCGATCGGCCGCGACCCGGCGGTGCGCACGCGCATGGCGGTGGTGAGTGAGTCCAGGGGCGGCCGGCCGGCGGTCAGCCGCTACCGCCTGTTGGCCGGGGCAGCCGGCGTTTCCCTGCTGGAACTGGGAATCCTGACCGGCAGAACTCACCAGATCCGGGTTCACTGCAAGGCGATCGGACACCCTCTTGTCGGCGATCCGACCTACGGCGAGGCCCGCTGGAGGAACCTCGATCCATCCATGCGCCGGCCGTTGCGCGAGTTCCCCCGACCGGCTCTCCATGCACTGCGGCTCACGCTGCCGGGTTTCGCCGGCGCACCCTCGCGCACCTTCACGGCCCAGGTGCCCGAGGACCTCCGGAGCCTGTGCAAGGCCTGTCGCCTGGATCGGGGGTTGCCGATCGACCGTCAGGAGTCGCCCGCGCCCCCGGCAGCGCTCGAGTAACTCCGGCCTGGCGTCGCACCGATCGCCAGCGTGCCGCTCATCTCGATCCGGCCGTTGCAAATGCCCCCTTCGGCGATGGACACGAGAGGAGCGGTCAGATTTCCCTCGACCGAGCCCGAGGACAGCACTTCGATCTTCTCCGATGCCCGGATATCCCCCTTCACGTGGCCCGAAACCTGAACGGACTGGGCAACCACGTCGGCCTCGATCCGTCCTCGCCGTCCGAGCACGAAACGTCCCTTGAGCTCCACGTTCCCCGTCAGCGAGCCGTCGACCAGGACCTCGGCTTCGCCCGCGATGCTGCCGTCGATGTGCGAACCAGGCGCCACGTAGGTGCGCGCCGGCGCCGCCGAGGGTGACCTCACCTCGCCGGGAGGCGTCAGCGCGGCTTCCGCCGCCGTCTCTTCGAGATCCTTCTTGAAGAACGCCATCTGCTCTTTGTACCCTTCCTGTCTCTTGGTTTCCTGTTGGGCCGGGTCACACCCCGGCTGAGGCATCTGGAGCGGGCAACGGGACTCGAACCCGCGACATCCAGCTTGGGAAGCTGGCACTCTGCCAACTGAGTTATGCCCGCAGGCACTCGGACGCCGTTCAAGGTAACCCAGCCCTCGCGGACGGTCAAGCACCCCGGCCGGGCCCAGCAAAAGACGCTATGATGCGCAACCGTTACGCCCCTAGTCCTCGCGCTTGATGGCCCATAGTTCCCAGCCCCTCTACTTCTTCCCGGAGCGGGACGTGACCGTCGAGGAACTCGAAGAGATGCTCCATGGCGGCAGCCGCGAGGATCGCTGCACCGCGATCTCCTGCATGCTGCGCTACGCGCAGTGGGAGGACATCTGGGACTACGTTTCCCGGGAGGATGTGCGGGAACTCTTCGACGACCTGGATCTGCCCGAGAGCCTGCGCGCCGCGTGGGCCCGCATGCTGAAGATCCAGTCGGTCGCCACCTGAGCCGCGGCCCGGGCCGAGCGGGCGTCGGGCCCTATCGGCGATCGCCCATCACCAGACCGCCCAGACCGCCGAGTACAGAGCCCTCGCCCTTGCGAGTCCCGCCGGTCTGGGGTGCCGCGGCGTAGACCCGGCTCGCCAGCCGGCTGAACGGAAGCGACTGGATCCACACTTTTCCGGGTCCGGTCAGGGTGGCGAAGAACAGTCCTTCGCCGCCGAACAGCGCGGTCTTGATCCCGGGCACCGTCTGGATGTCGTAGTCGACCTGGCGTTCGAAGGCGACCAGGCAGCCGGTGTCCAGCCGAAGCGTCTCGCCGGCGCCGAGATCGCGCTCGACCACCGTGCCGCCGGCGTGGACGAACGCGAGGCCGTCGCCTTCGAGCTTCTGCAGGATGAAGCCCTCGCCGCCGAACAGACCGGCCCCGAACTTCCGCTGAAACGCGATACCTACCGAGACGCCCTTGGCGGCACAGAGGAAGGCGTCCTTCTGGCAGAGGATCGTGTTGCCATGGGCCGGAAGGTCCAGGGGAATGATGCGCCCCGGATAAGGCGAGGCGAAGGCGACGTTCCGGCGGGCGCCGGCGCCGTTTCCGAACACCGTCATGAACAGGGACTCCCCCGTCAGGACCCGCTTGCCGGCGGAAAGGAGCTTGTCCATGAAGCCTCCGCCGCCACGCTCCGAACCGTCACCGAAGATCGTGTTCATCTCGATGCCGGGATCCATGTACATGAAGGACCCCGCTTCCGCGATGCAGGCTTCGCCCGGGTCGAGCGTGATCTCGACGAACTGCATCTCCTCGCCGACGATCACGAAGTCGATCTCGTCGGCTACGCCGCCCGGCGGCCTGGGAATCGGCGTGCCGAAAGCGGCGGCGAACCGGGGTTCGCTGACGACCGGCGCCCAGTTGCCCATGCCGTCCCGGTAGACGTGAGCGCCGCGGGCGATGGAGCCGGAACGGATCCGCTCCTCAATCTCCTCCGCCCTGTATGGCCCTTCCTGCTTGCCGTCGATGGCGACGTACCAGATCTGATCGCTCATGCTCTGAAGTACTCCTGTTCCCCGCCCCGGGTTTCAATCCCCGGGCGGCGGATCGTAGCCCGGAATCCGCACCTCGAAGACCCAGGGCCAGTACTTCCCGGTCAGCAGGAAGGTCCCGGTGTCGGGCCGGTAGGCGATGCCGTTGAGGACGTCCGCCTCCTCCGCCTCCTCCGCCGTCAGCAGGCCAGACGCGTCCACGACCGCCACCACCGAGCCGGCTTCCACGTCGATGACGGCGATCTCGTCGCTGCCGAACAGGTTCGCGAAGAGCCGATCGTCGACCAGTTCGAGCTCGTTGACGTCATCCAGCGGCATGCCGTTTCTCGTGACACGCAGTCGCCGCCGCACCTCGAGGGTCTCGGGATCGCGAAACGTGAGCACCGGCGTGCCGTCGCTCATGATCAGCTCCGACCCGTCGTAGGCGAGCCCCCAGCCTTCCCCGGTGAAGCGCATCCTGCCCAGTTCGGCGAACGGCTCGAGGGTCCAGACCAGGGCCATGCCTCGCCGCCAGGTCAACTGGATCAGCCGCTCCTCCGCGCCCGGGACGAGGGCGATGCCCTCGCCGAACAGGTCCCGGTCGAGATCGACCCGGTCCAGTTCCGAACCGTCATCCCAGCGCCACGAGCGCAGGCTCGAGGCCCCATAGGAGCCGGTGCTTTCGTAGATCACGCCGTCGCGCCACAGGAGGCCCTGCGTGTAGGCCGCGGTGTCGTGTGCGCGCCGGTCAAGGACTTCGATCAGCCAGCGTTCCGGTTCAGGCGGCCGCTGGCCGGCCCCATCGTTCCGCGATGAACCGCTCGATCCGGCCGGCGCGCACGCCGGCACAAGAAGCAGGGCGAGGCTCAACAGTCCGAGGGCCGGGAGAGTCTTGTGCATGTGCCGACGGCCACGCTAGCAGCCCGTGGCGCCGGGCCGCCCTTGACGGTTCCGGCGGCGGTTGGAAGAGTGTCGCCGCCATGACGTCTCCCGTCCTGCGAAGGGTCAGTCTTCTCGCCAGTGGCGCGCTCCTCGCCGCGGCCTGGTTCGCCTTTGCCCAGCCGGCGGCTGACCAGTCGTTGTCGAGTCCACGGGAGACGATGCGTGTTTTCCTGGAGGCCTTCGCGACCGAGGACGGCCGCCCGGATCTGGAGACCGCGGCCGGCTGCCTCGATCTGGCGGATCTGCCGTTCCCGGTGCGGGCGCGGCAGGGAAGGAACCTGGCCAGTGAACTGAAGCACGTGATCGACCGGCTCGAGTTCGTGGACCTCGCGGCCATTCCCGGCGACGGCGACCTGGACAGGTGGGTGTTCAACGACGACCTGTCCGCACCGGTCGTGCTGGCGCCGGACGAGAACGGAAACTGGCTGTTCACGCGCGAGACGGTGGCGTCCATCCCGACTCTGTACCAGGAGCTGCGGGACCGGTCGGTAGTCGAAGGGGTCGAGGAAGCACCGGTAACAGCGGCGACCTGGCTCCGGGATCGTGTTCCGTCCTATCTGCGGACCGGAGGCTTCGTCCTCCACCCCTGGCAGTGGCTGGCGCTGCCGATCCTCGTTCTGCTCGGCCTGCTGATCGACCGGATCGTCGTCTGGATCGCGTACGGATTGTTCGCCGGACCGCTGAACAGGCGCTACGAATCCCTCGACCTCAGGGGTGCGCGTCGCGTCCTGCGCCCGACCGGACTGCTGGTCATGGCCGGAGTGTGGTGGCTGGGACTTCAGTGGCTGGGCTTGCCGCCCCGGGTCCATGCCTGGCTCGACGTGATCGTTCTCGTGCTGTTCCTGCTGGCGCTCGGCCGTGTGGCCTTCGCCCAGATCGACCTGCTCGGAACGGCGCTGCGAGCGCGGGCCGCCCGGGCCGAGAACCGGTTCCAGGACCAGTTGGTCCCGTTCGTCACGAAGACGCTGAAGGTGGCGGTCGCCGTCTTCGGCATCGTCTTCCTGCTCGCCCAGCAGGGCCGGGACGTGACGGCACTGCTCGCCGGCCTGGGATTGAGTGGTCTGGCGGTGGCCCTGGCGGCGCAGGATCTCCTCAAGAACCTGTTCGGTTCGGTCACCGTCCTGCTCGACCGCCCGTTTCGCATCGGCGACTGGGTCAAGGTCGGCGACGTCGAAGGCGTGGTCGAGGAGATCGGCTTTCGCAGCACCCGCGTCCGGACGTTCTACGCTTCCCTGATCACCCTCCCCAACGCCAGGTTGATCGACGCCTCGGTCGACAACTACGGTGCCCGGGCGTTCCGTCGCTGGAGCACCCGCATCAGCATCACGTACGACACGCCGCCGGAATCCGTCGACGCCTTCTGCGAGGGGCTCCGGCAGATCGTCCGCGCCAACGAGTCGATGCGGCAGGACGCCTTCGAGATTCACCTGAACGAGTTCGGCACCGATGGCCTGGAGATCATGCTCTACGTCTTCTTCCTGGCCCCGGACTGGAGTACGGAGTTGCGGCTCCGCCACGACCTTGCTCTGGACATCCTGAGACTCGCCGACCGGCTCGGAGTGCGCATCGCCTTCCCCACGCGGACGATTCAGCTGGAGGCCCCGGCGGAGGACGATCCGTCCGACTGACCGCCCGGAAGGACGATGCGAACCGCGAGTCCACCCCCCGGCCTGGCGGCGGCGGCGATCGACCCGCCGTGCTCCTCGACGATGCGCCGGGCGATCGGAAGCCCCAGGCCGGTACCTCCGCCGGAGGTCGAGAAGTAGGGCTCGAAGATCCGTTCCAGGTCGCCGTCCGACACGCCGGGCCCTCGATCCGAGACGGTCAGGGCGACTGTGCCGTCCGGACCACAGGGCTCGACTCTCACGAGCACTTCTCCATCCCTGCTGCTGGCCCGGAGGGCATTCTCGATCAGGTTGCGCAGCGCCCTCTGCACCAGACGCCGATCGAACGCGAGTACGGCAACCGCGGCTCCGGGCTCCGACTCGAAGCGGACCGCCACCGCCCCATGCGCCGTGCTTCCGTAGCCGTCGACGACCTCCCGCACCGCTTCCGCCAGATCGTCCGGGGCCGGCCGGGCGAGCGGAATCCTGCTGTAGGTCGAGAACTCGCCCGCGGTCCGCGCAAGTTCTTCGACCTGCGCCAGGATGTTCCCGGTACAGCGATCGAAGACCTCCTCCAGGCGGTCCGGCGCATCCCGCCACACCTGTCGCAGGTGTTCGGTCGAGAGCCGGATCGGTGTCAGCGGGTTCTTCACTTCGTGCGCGATCAACCGCGCCATCTCCGCCCAGGCCTCGAGTCGCTGGGCGCGGACCAGCTCGGCTCGCGTCGATGCGATGCGAGCCGCCATGCCGTCGATCGCCTCGGCAAGCGTCCTGAGCTCCGTTTCCCGCGGTGCGAAGCCCAGCGAGGCGGCACCGCCGGCAATGCGGTCGGCGCCGTCCATCATTCGCACCAGCGGACGCGTGAATCCCCGCGCGAGCCGCGCGCCGGCGGTGACCAGCAACAACACGAGGGCGGTCGTGACGACCAGGGCCTGCCGCCTGAGAGCGGCCAGTTCACCTGTGGCCGCCTCCTGTTGCGCCAACAGCGGCACGGATACGAACAGACCCGATTCTCCCGGGCGCACTTCTCCCAGCGACACCGGCGTGTACAGCTCCAGGTACGACGTGCCCTGCCGCGTGGTCTGCACCCGGGCTGCCGTCGGATGGCCAAGCAGCGCCAACCTGCCGTAGACGTTTCCCGGAATCCGTTCCGGCATGAGGCCGGCGGTGAAGAGGTCCGGCTTGCTGGACGCGTAGACACTGCCGCGCCAGTACAGGTTCACTTCGTGGCCCACGACTTCAGCCAGCCAGGACAGGAGCTCATCGTCCAACTGGGCGTCGATCGAGAACCCTGCCTCCAGACCGAGTAGAAAGTCCGTCAGGACGTACTCGAGCGACACGAGAGCGGTACGGCCCGCCGCCTCCTGCTCCGCCTGAACTCGCGCGGCCAGGTTCCGGACGAGCAGTCCGTTGAGCAGCGTCAACGGTACGATGGCGATCAGGGCCAGCACCGCGGTGAGCCGAACCGAGTAGCGGCGGATATCCGGTAGCAGGCGTCTCCGCAGCTTCGCCGTGGGCAGGCTGATCAGAAGTACGGCCAAGGCCACGACCGAGACCGCCAGCACCAGCCGCGTTGCCACCGTGGCGATCCGCCAAAGGCGCTCCGCCACTGCCTCCTCCGGAAGCAGTGCGACGATCCAGAGGCCCGGAACGTCCGTGGGGCTGAACCAGGCCAGGGCGGGTCCCGCGGGTGTCTCGACGTTCAGGATCCGGCGCGGATCCACGGCCTCGGAGGGCGGCGGCAGGAGCCAGTCTTCCTGCCACCGGGAGACCAGAGGACGGCCCGCGCCGTCGACGTAAGCGATTTCCGCGTTCGCCGACGGAGCCGGCCCGCTCGGACTTCGGTCCGGGCCGCCGCGGAGGAGACGCACCTGAAGCTCGGCGCCTGCTCCCGACGTGACGCGGCTCCAGACGTCGGCTTTCGGCAACGCCGCCGTCCAGAAGCGAACCGTAACCCGGTCCTGCCCCGCGGAGCCCACCGACAACTCGTCCGAGGCGCTTCGCTGCCGCTGCCAGATCGGGAGATCCCCTGATGGCCAGCGCGCGCTGGCGGCGTCGAGAGTCCCCGTCTCCGGATCGACCGGCAGACCGTAGGAAAAAGTCGAAACGCCGCTCTCCCGGATCACGGCGAGCGCGGAGACCATTCCGGACGCCGCCAGGGGTGACCGGCTCCAGAGTTCCAGGGCCAGATCCTGGTGATCGTCGACTTCGCGTGGATCCCCCAGGGCCAGCATCCGCAGGTCGGTCCCCGCCAGGAAGGCGCTCGTTCTCCGCGCCAGTGCCGCGACTTCCCCTGGCTGCGGGGCATCGAGACCCTCCTGAACGCTCTCGGTGAGCAGTGCGCGCAGTGCCGGGCGGTGGGTAGCGTCAGCGAGCACGCCGACCCCCGCAGCCGCCGCGGCCGCGGTCATCAGAACATGCAGCCAGTCCCGGCCCTCCGACCAGCCGAGCGCCCAGAACGACGCTGCCGCAAGGATCAGCCAGGCCGCCAGCAACACCACCCAGTCACCGATCGGACCTCGGAAGGAACTTCCCGGATCCGGTGGCGCTCCGGTAGCTTCGGCCACCCATATCCGCCACCGGAAGAGACCGTAGGCCGTTGCCGCCACGATTCCGGTCAAGCCGAGAGTCGCGGCCGCGGATCGAGGCTTCGCGGGCGCGCGGGCGCTCCAGCGCCGGAACAGCCAGACCATCGACAGGCCGACCCCGAGAACGAAGGCGACCACGGCGAACGAGGTTCCGACGGACGAAGACTGCCCGGCCGCGGGCTCGAATCGGAGCCGGAGCCACGGTCCGGGAACGCCATCGGGCGGGCCCAGCTCGCGAATGCCGAGTGCCTCGAGAGCGGGCGTCAGGGGTTCCGCGGAATGATCCCGAACCGACCACCTGACGTCGTGGCGCCTGAGTCCGAAGGGCGTGGGAAACGGTAGCGAGTCGGTCGGGTAGCTGTTGCCGACGATCAACCGCCAGCCGCCCTCCCCCGCGCTCATGTCGACGGCTGCATGGAGCGAGACCGCCGTGAAGCCGGCGGTCTGGCTGACGCCTCCAGGTAGCAGACGATCCAGGGGCAGATCGTGCCGAAGGCCAGGACCGCCCCAGGCTTGCGCCAGATCGTCGGGATCGACCAGAACCAGGGTGCGTCCTCCCGTGAGGCTGGCCCGGTCCAACTCCTCGAACACGCTCTGTCTGGCCTCCACCGAGCCGAGGGGCAGATCGACAGTGCCGCGGACTCTCTCGGCCGCGCGTTCGGCATCCGCCAGCAGATCGAGCAGCAGGTCCCGGTAGGCGGATTCCATGGCGGCCGTCTGGGCGCGCGTCGGCAGCGGGGCCCCGTCGCTGCCCCGTGGCCAGCGATCGACCGCGAACAGGACGGCGGCCAGAGCGAACAGCCCGAAGATGATGCGAAGCTCGGCCGTACCTCCGCCGCGGCGGCCCACCGAGGCAGTCATGATTCGGTCGCTGCCGCCCGGACGGACCGGAGAATCCGGGCCGCGACCTGCCCGGCGTCGCCGGCCGAGGTGTCGATCAACTCGTAGGTTTCGTCGCGCCTCAAGGGCGAAGCGCTACGGCGGGTGTCGCGTTCGTCCCGGGCGCGCATCTCCCTCAACAGCCGGCCCCGGTCGCCGCGCCCGCGGCCGGCAAGCTGGCGCAACCGGCGCTCGGCCCGGATCTCGAGCGGCGCCTCCAGATAGAACTTGTGCGGGGTATCGGGAAAGACGACCGTGCCGATGTCCCTTCCCTCCACCACCGCGCCCTCCCTGGCGGCGAACTCGCGCTGCTTCGCAACGAGCCAGGAACGAACCGCCGGATGGACGGCAACCCGCGAGGTCGCCGCGTCGACCCGCGGGGTTCGGAGCCGGGCGCCCGGCGCTGTGCCGTCCACGACCACTTCGGCTTCGTCGCTCCGCGGGCGCAGCTCGAAGTGGAGCCCCGCGATCAACCGGCCCATCGCCGGCCCGTCAGCCGGATCGAGACCTTCCTTCAGGGCCTTCCACGCGACGGCCCGGTACATGGAGCCGGTATCGAGGTAGGGCACGCCGAGTTGCGCCGCCACCTGCCGCGCCACGGTGCTCTTGCCGACGCCGGCCGGGCCGTCGATCGCCACGACGGTCATCGGCGCCGCGGTTTCCGCCGGCGCGGACGTGGCGAGCCTCTGCCGGACCTTGGTCCCGGGCCGCCGCGAAGAGCGCCGAGCTCGTCGCTCGAGAGCTCGCGCCAGGCCCCGAGCGGAAGCTCCGCATCCTCGAGGGAACCGATCGCCACGCGGCGCAAACGCTGCACCGGGTGCCCGACGCGGAAGAACATCTCGCGGATCTGACGCGTCCTCCCCTCGACCAACTCGATCTTCCACCAGCTCGAGGCGCGGGCCGGGCGAGCGCCCCGCCGGGCCGGCGCCCGGGTCAGTCTCAGCGGTGCGGTCCGGCGACCCGCGATCACCATGCCGCCTCGAAGGCGGGCGATCGCCGAATCCCCCGGCAGTCCCCGAACCTTCGCGAGGTACCGCTTGGAGCAGCCGAACCGGGGGTGCGTCAGTCGGTAGGCCAGATCGCCGTCATCGGTTACCAGCAGCAGGCCCTCCGTTCCGTAGTCGAGCCGTCCGACGGGCTTCAGCCGTCGCCGCCACCTCTCGGGGACGAGATCCATTACCGTGGGCCGACCCTCGGGGTCCGAGCGGGTGGTCACGTAGCCGGCGGGCTTGTTCAGCAGGACGTATCGCGACGCGGCGTGCCGACGAATCGGCTCGCCGTCGACAAGGACCGCGACCGGAGTCGCGCCTGCCTCGGCAACCCGGTCGCCGAGCACCGCCACGCGGCCGTCGATCGTGACCCGCCCTTCCCGGATGAGGTCTTCCGCTGCCCGGCGGGACGCGATACCCGCTCGCGAGAGAACCTTCTGGAGCCGTTCGCCCCGCCCCTGGTCAGCCATCCCCTGAGTCCATCGGCGCCAGGGCGAGGCCGGCCTGAGGGACCTCTTCCTCCGCCGCGGCCAGGAAGGTCTCCTCGAACTCCTCGAGCGGCGGCAGTTCCGACAGCGAGTGCAAGCCGAAGTGAAGCAGGAAGTCGCGCGTCGTGGCGTAGAGAAACGGGCTGCCCACGACCTCCTTGCGGCCGGCGATACGGATCAGGCGCCGTTCGAGCAGCGTCTTGAGGACGCCGGCGGAGTTCCGGCCCCGAAGGTCCTGGATCTCGGGGCTGGTCACCGGTTGACGGTAGGCAACGATCGCCAGGGTTTCCAGGGCGGCCATCGAGAGCTTGCTGCGTCCGGCGACGTCGAAGTACTTCCGCAGATAGGCATGGAGGTCCGGGCGCGTCACCAGCCGGTAGCCCCCGCCCGCCTGGTCGACGACGACTCCGCGGTCCGGCTGCGCGCGGGACTCGTCGGCGCGGTAGCGCGCGAGAACTGTCTGAAGAGCTTCGCGCGCCTGCTCCCGGGAGCTCTCGGGAAAGACCTCGAGCAGCTTCTCTTCGGGCTGCGCATCCGGGCTCGCAAACAGCAGCGCCTCGAACACCGCGGCCATCTCCGCCTGGTCGGTCATCCGCTGAAGTCCTCAAGCAAGATCGGATCCAGCGGTCGCGTCGTCCGAAAGAGCAGTACCGAGCTGTCCCCGGCCGAGTGGAGCCGGACGAGATTCAGTCTCGCCATCTCGAGAACCGCCAGGAAGCAGGCGATTGCCTCGGCCCGGCTCGACAGCGAGAAGAGGTCATCCTGGAGATCGAGCGACCGCCCACCGTCGAAGCGCTGCAGAAGCCTCTCGATCTGGCCTCGAACGCTGAACGTCTCGCCCTGGTAGGTCAGCGGGCTCGGATGTTCCTCGTCGTAGCGCTTCAGCACGTTGCGCAGGACCTGAAGGAGGTCGAAAAGGGAGAGATCCCCCATGTCGAACTCCTCCCCGTCGTCCCCGGGCGCCGCGGCCGGCGTGGCGCCGCGCGTCCACAGCCCATGGCGGAGATCGTCGACTTCCGCGAGCGTTTGCGCCGCCTCCTTCAGCCGCTGGTACTCGAGGAGCCGTTCGATCAGCTCGCGCCGCGGGTCCTCGGGCGCTTCGCCAGCTTCCGGGTCGGGTTGGGGCAGCAGCACTTTGGCCTTGAGCTGAATCAGCCGAGCGGCCTCGTAGATGTACTCGGCGGCTATGTCCAGGTCGAGCTCGTCCATCAGGGCCAGGTACTCGTGGAACTGGTCGCAGATCGGCGCGACCGGGATGTCCGTGATCTCGATCTCGCTGACGCGGACCAGATGCAGCAGCAGGTCGAGAGGGCCCTCGAAAGCAGGGAGCTGAACCCTCCACGACGCCGGCAACAGGCCGCCGTGCCCATCCACGAGCTTCATCCGGATGGATTCTCCCACACTGCCGGCACCGAAAGGCCCGCCGAGCGCAGAGCCTCGAACCAGTGCCGGGCCGCGTGGTGCGGGCGAAATCGCCGATCGAGGCGCTGCCGTCCCGCCTCGCCGCGGACTCGCGCCTCACAAGGATCGGACATCGCCTCGATCAGCGCAGCAGCGAGCGCGGCCGAGCGTTCAGGCGGCACGAGCCAGCCGGTCTCCCCATCGACCACGACCTCGGGAATGCCGCTGACCGCCGACGCGATGACGGGGACGCCGTCGCTCATCGCTTCCAGGACGACGAGAGGCATGCCCTCGTAGGTCGAGGGCACGACCAGCGCGGCCGCCCGCCGCCGCAACCGAGCCGTTTCCGATCGGGAGCAGCGTCCCGCCCAGCGAACGCCGCCGTCCAGTCCGAGCCGTTCGCACAGCCTGCCGAGGGCCTCCCGACGCTCGCCGTCGCCCGCCACGACCAGGTGCAGGCGATGGCCGCGATCGCGCGCCTGCGCCGTCGCCTGCAACAGGATTTCCATTCCCTTCCGTATGCGCAGCCGGCCCACCGCCAGAACGTATGGCTCGGCGTCAGCCGGTTCGTCCCGGCCGGAGGCGCGCACGGGTTCGCCGGCGCGGACGTCCAACGGGGCGCCGGTGACGTTCGGCACCACCCGCACATCCTCCACGCCGTAGTCGTGCTCGATCTCCCGCGCGGTCGCCCGGCTCGGGGCAAGCCGCACGTCCGACCGCCTGGCGGTCAGCCGGCCGAGCGCGATGTGCAGGGGCGTGCGGAGGGCGCGGAACAGCCGCTCGCTCCGAACCGGTCGGGCGACCACGCTGGCGTCCCGGTCATGATCGACGAGTGGGCGGACCGCCCGGCGTTCCCGCACGTAGCTCACCTGCTGGAGCGCCACCAGCAGGGGCCTCTCCGCGCGGTCGAGCCGCGCGAGATCGCGGATCACCAGGCCGCCGTCGCTCTCATGCACCTGCACGACGTCCGGCTTCCACTCCCGGACCACGCGCCGGACGGCCCTTCGCGCCCGCCAGGGAAACGCGGGCTTGGAGACGTTCGGTCCACAACGGTCGCGACCCAGGACGTCGACTTCGCAACCGGCCTCCCTCAGCGCCCAGGCGAGCTGCAATACCTGTTCCCCGGCGCCGGACAGGTCCCTCGGCGGAAGCACGTTGGCGACCAGCAACACCTTCATGACAGAAGGCCGGGGATGCGCCGCCCCAACTGTCGCCGCAGGGCGTCGTTCTCGGGATCGGTCAGACGGTCCAGCAGTTCGGCGGCGTCCTGCCGAGCAGCGACCAGCCAACTCCAGTCGCGCGCCAAGTCCCCGAACCGGAACCGCGGCAGGCCGGCCTGACGCGTGCCGAGGACCTCGCCCGGTCCCCGTTGCCGCATGTCCTCTTCCGCGATCCGGAAACCGTCGGTCGAAGCCGCGAACACTTCCAGGCGGCGCTCCGCCTCGGGCGAAGGCTCTCCCGCGATCGCGATGCAGAGGGGCTCTCCCAGCGCCGGGTCCGTGCCGCGGCCGATCCGCCCCCGTAACTGATGCAACTGGGCGAGGCCGAAGCGCTCGGCCCCCAGAATGACCATCGCCGTGGCCTCGGGCACGTCGACGCCGACTTCGATCACGGTCGTGGCCAGCAGCACCTGGATCGATCCATCCGCGAAGCTGCCCATCGTCTCATCCCGCTCCTGGCGCCCGAGACGTCCGTGGACGATCCCGGAGGGAGCCGCGAGCGCCCGCGCCCACTTCGGCCCGGACTCCATGAGTGAAGGCAACCCCGCGGCCGCGCCCTCACCGCCGTCGATCAGGGGGAAGACCACGTAGGCGCGGCCGCCGCTCTCCAGGCGCCGCCGCACCTCCTCCACCGCCTCCTCCATCCCGCCGTCCGTCGTCACCCGGGTCTCGATCTGGCGGCGACCCGGCGGCATCTCGTCCAGTATCGACACGTCGAGATCACCGTACACCGTGAGCGCAAGCGACCTGGGAATCGGGGTTGCCGTCATGACCAGGAGGTCCGGTCGGAAGCCCTTCCCAGCCAGGGACTGCCGCTGGACCACGCCGAAACGATGCTGTTCATCGATCACCGCAAGGCCCAGCCGCGCGAACCGGGTGCGCTCCTCGATCAACGCGTGGGTGCCGACGACGAGGTCGATCCCGCCGTCCGCGATGCGCTCCTCGACGGCGCCGCCGTCGCTGGCCGCGCGCTGGCTCGAGGTGACGAGGGCGATGGCCATCCGGGAGCCCAGCAGTCGCGCCAGGGAGACGAAGTGCTGCTCGGCCAGGAGCTCCGTCGGCGCCATCAGCGCCGATTGCAGGTCGCTTCGGGCGGCGATGAGACAGGAGAGGGCCGCCAGGACCGTCTTGCCGCTCCCCACGTCGCCCTGGACCAGGCGCAGCATGGGCTCCTTCCTGCCGAGATCGTCGGCAATCTCCCCGAGTACCCGTTCCTGGCCGCCGGTCAGCCGAAACGGCAGGAGACCGGTCGCCGCCGTCCACGCGGCTGCGTCGGCGTGGTAGCGGTGGGGTTTTCCCGATCGACGGCGCTGGCGCCGGGCAGCGGCGAGCTGCAACTGCTGGAGCAGGAACTCACCGTAGGCGAGGCGGGCATGGGCCGGGCTCCGCCTGGCGTTCAGGTCCTCGATCGAGGTTTCCCGCGACGGTGAGTGAACTTCCGTCAGGGCCTCCGCCAGCCGGGGTAACCGGTGCTTCGTCCGCTCCTCGCGAGGAAGCCACTCCTCGATCCACTCCGGCCCCGACGTGTCCCGCAGACCCCGTATCGCATCGGCAACGAGCCGGGCCACTCGGGACGGCGGCACCTCCCCGATCCGGCCGTAGACGGGCCGCAGCCCTCCGCCATCGGGTTCTTCCCCGCCAATTCGCTCGACGGATGGGTTGGAGAGTTGCCAGGGACCGTCTCCGCCGCGTCGCCGGAGCGGGCCGTGCAGGAGGTAGGGCACGCCCTCCTCGAGCTGCCGCGCCAGGTAGGGGCGGTTGAACCAGACCACGCCGACTCTGGCCGCACCGTCGCGGGCGACCGCCTCCACGCGGGAGAAACGTCGCCGCCCGGCCCTCCCCTTGAGGAAGACTGGCCGCCTCAGGTCCTCCAGTCGCGCGACCACGGTCAGGGGACCGGGCTGCACGGACTCCTTTGCGTCGTCCTCGGCTCCCGGAAGGCGGCCGAGGGTGCGCCGGTCCTCGTAGCGGAGCGGGAGGTGCGCCAGCAGGTCCGCGATCCGCCGGCAGCCGGCGGCGGCCAGGCGACGCCCGAGCACCGGCCCGACGCCGCGCGCAGTGGTGATCGGATCGCGCCGGTCCACGTCGGCGGCTCTAGGACCGGACCTCGAGAGTCGCGGTCCCGGGGTCGAGACGGACCCTGGCGCCAAGAGGGAAGGTGTGGTTCGGCGCTTCATGGCCAGCGGGCAGACCGGCGAACAGGGGCACGTCCAGGGACTCGGCGAAGTCGATCAGGCTGGCACGAGCTTCGTCATCGCAACTGGTGAAGTGCCCGGCGATCACTGCCTGGATCCCGGCCGTCAGGCGGGATGTCCGAACCTGGGTGAGCAGTCGGTCGAGGCGGTACTCCGGCTCGTCGATGTCCTCCAGCACCAGGATCGAGTCCCGGAAACCGGGCAGTGCCCCCGTTCCGACCGCCGCCGCCAGCATGGTCAGGCATCCTCCGAGCAGCGGGCCCTCGATCGGCTGAGGTCGGCCGGCCGACGATTGTCGAGAGATTCCCTCGAGGGCCCAGGGCCGCGGACGCCGGCCGGCCAGCGCGTCGAGAAAGGAACGGCGCTCGTCCGGCAGCAGGCCCCTCGCGAAGTCCACCAGCATGGGACCGTGGAAGGCCATCGTTCCCGTCCTGGCGACGAGCCCCAGGAGCAGCGGCGTCAGGTCCGAGTAGCCGACGTAGGGGCGCGGCCTGGCCGCGAGCAGATCCCAGTCCACCCGCTCCAGAATGCGCGTGACGCCGTAGCCGCCACGCGCGAAGATGATTCCCGCGACCGACTCGTCGGCCGCCAGCTGATGGAAGGCGTCGAGCCGCTCGACGTCCGAGCCCGCGAACAGCGGACGGCCGCCAAGCCGCGCCTCGGGATGGAGGTTCGAGGCCAGCACCGTCCCGAAACCCAGCTCCTCCAGTGCGGCAACGCCGGACGACAGGCGATCCGGGTCGATCGGACCGGAGAGTGCCGCGATGCCCAACCGCTCGCCGGGTCCGACCGGCGGCGGACGTTCCACGCGGACAGGGCCGTCAGAAGCAGGGTGCCCGTCAGGAGCAGGGTGCAAGGTCAAGTGCCGGAGGACCTCGTAAGCCGGATTCTGTTCGTCCCACGGCCCGAAGGCTTCGGGAGGCGGCCATTCATCTATGCGACCTACCCGGAGAACGTCCCGCGCCGCGAACAGCCCGGAACCGGGACGGACAGCCCGATCCGCTCTCCCTATTTGGTCTTGCTCCACATGGGGTTTGCCATCGCCTCGGACCGTCGCCGGCCGAGCGGTGCGCTCTTACCGCACCGTTTCACCCTTGCCTGCCCTCTCCCTCGGGATCCCCTGGGACCCCGAAGATCCGGGACCGGCGGTCTGCTCTCTGCTGCACTTTCCGTCGCGTTACCGCGCCTTGCCGTTAGCAAGCATGCCGTCCGTTGGAGTCCGGACTTTCCTCCACCGGCGGTTCCCCGCCGGCAGCGACCGCGTCCGGCCCTCCGGCGCGCCAGAGACTAGCAGCCTGCGCTCCCTCACTGCCCGGAGCGTGAACGCTCGCCGTGGACCGAAGCGTAGACCGATCTCGCCAGCTTCGGTCCGAGCACATCGCTCAACTGCTGCTCCGAGGCCTGGGCGACGCCGGCGAAACTGCCGAAGCGGCGGACCAGCAACTTCCGCCGTTGCGGCCCTATCCCCCGCAGGTCGTCGAAGCGGCTGTGCAGTGCCCTTCGCGAACGGCGTCGTCTGTGGCGGGAGACGGCGAAGCGGTGGGCCTCGTCCCGTACCTGCTGCAGCACCCGCAGGCCCGCGTGGCTCCGCTTCAGCCGGAGCGGCGCGGGGCGTGCCGGGAGATACAGCTCCTCCTCCCTCTTGGCCAGTCCGACCACGGGCGTTTCGTCGACCCCCAGCTCCACGAGGGCTTCGAGCGCGGCGTTCAACTGGCCCCGCCCGCCGTCGATGAGGATCAGGTCCGGCATCTCGCCGACCTCGTCGAGTACGCGCCGGTAGCGGCGACTCACGGCCTGATGGATCGACGCGAAGTCGTCGGCCTGGGACAGGCCGCGGATGTTGAAGCTGCGGTACTGGCCCTTGACCATCCGCCCGTCGTTCCAGACGACCAGGGATGCCACGGTCTGGCTGCCGCCGAAGGTCGAGATGTCGAAACCCTCGATCCGCCGCGGCGGGTCGGCGAGGTCGAGCGCCTTCCGCAGCGCCGCGCCGGCCTCGCCGCCGGCGCCCGCGCCGCGGAAGCGGCGGCGAAAGGCCATCGCGGCGTTGCGGTTGGCGAGCGCGATGCGTTGCGCCTTGGGCCCTCGCGACGGCATGCGGAGGTAGACCCTGGATTCCCTGCGGCTGCTCAGCCACTCGATCAGCGCCTCCTCGCCTTCGATCGGCGCCGGCAGGTGGATCTCCTTCGGAATCAGCGTCGTCCGGTCGTAGAGCTGCGGCAGCAGCTCGGAGAGCAGGCGCTCGGCGGTGATCCTGGGCACGCCTTCCCAGAACAGCTCGCGGCGGTCCAGCACCTGGCCGCCTCGCATGACGAGAACGGTGACCGCCGCGTTGTCGCCGCTCGTGTGGACGCCGAAGATGTCGACATCCTCCCCGCGGGCCGAACTGAGCTTGCGGCGCTGGCTGACCTCGTCGATCTCGTGAATCGTGTCCCGCAGCCGCGCCGCCGCCTCGAACTCGAGTTCGTCCGCGAGCGTCCGCATCCGGGTGCGCAGGTCCTTCAGCAGTTCCTCGTTCCGGCCGGCCAGGAACAGCCGGGCCTTCTCCACCGCGTCGGCGTACGCTTCGTCGGTGGTCAGTCCGTCGACGCAGGGGCCGAGGCAGCGCTTCATGTCGTGGTAGAGGCAGGGCCGCGGCAGGCTGCCGTCGATGTCGATCCGGCAGACCCGGATGCCGAACAGCTTCTGGGTCAGCTTGATCGCCTTGCGGGCCAGTCCGGCCGGCAGGTAGGGCCCGTAGTACTCCGCTCCATCGCGGCGGATTCGGCGGGTGAAGGCGAGCCGGGGATGGCCGTCGGCCAGGGTCAGCTTGAGGTACGGATAGGTCTTGTCGTCGCGCAGGCGGATGTTGAAGCGGGGTTGCCGCCGCTTGATCCAGTTGTTCTCGAACAGCAGGGCTTCCGCTTCGGAGTCGGTCACGACGAACTCGACATCGGCCGCGTCGTGGAGCATCAGCGCGATGCGGGGGTCCTCCGCCGGCTTGCGGTAGGCGGCGGCCCTGCGCCTGAGGGACTTCGCCTTGCCGACGTAGAGCGCCTCCCCCGCGTCCGACGTAAAGATGTAGATCCCCGGCAGATCCGGGAGCTCACCGAGCTTGCAGGAAAGCTCCGGGCGCATCAGCCCATTACCTTGAGTTCCTGGAGTTCCCTGAGCCGGTCCCGGAGCACCGCGGCCTGCTCGAACTCGAGCCGCCTCGAAGCCTGCTTCATGGCCTTCTCCAGGCGCGCGATCCGCCGTTCCAGGGGCATCTCGGGCGCGTCCTCGCGCAACAGATCCTCCACCGCGGCCGCCGCTTCGGCCCCAGCCTTGTGCAGGTAGTCCAGGTTGCTCATCCGGACCAGGGGACTGTGCACCTCCTTGAGGATGGAGGCCGGCTCGATTCCGTGGTCGCGGTTGTAGCGCTCCTGGACCCGGCGCCGCCGCGTTGTCTCCTCGATCGACCTGTCGATCGACTCGGTCCGCTGGTCGGCGTAGAAGATCACCCTGCCGTTCAGGTTGCGGGCCGCCCGGCCCGCCGTCTGAATCAGCGACACCTCGCTGCGCAGGAAACCCTCCTTGTCGGCGTCCAGGATGGCGACGACGGACACCTCGGGCAGATCGAGGCCCTCGCGCAGAAGGTTGATGCCGACCAGGATGTCGAAGTCGCCGCGGCGCAGTGCGGTCGTGATCTCGACGCGTTCCAGCGTGTCGATGTCGCTGTGCAGGTAGCGCACTCTGAGGCCGAGCTCGTTCAGGTACTGGGTGAGTTCCTCCGCCATGCGCTTGGTCAGCGTCGTCACCAGGACGCGCTCGCCGCGGTCGATGGCCTCGCGGGCCTCGGCAACCAGGTCGTCGATCTGATTCGCCGAAGGCCGCAGTTCGATCCTCGGGTCGAGCAGTCCGGTCGGCCGGATGATCTGTTCCACCACGACCCCGGCAGTCCGTTCCAGCTCGAACGGCCCCGGGGTTGCCGACACGTAGATGCGCTGACCGCAGCGCTCCTCGAACTCGTCGAAGCGCAGGGGCCGGTTGTCCAGCGCGCTCGGAAGCCGGAAGCCGAACTCCACGAGAGTCTCCTTGCGCGCCCGGTCGCCGCGGTACATGCCGCCGACCTGCGGAATCGTCTGGTGGCTCTCGTCGACGACGAGGAGGAAGTCCTCGGGCAGGTAGTCGAGGAAGGTCGGCGGCGCTTCGCCGGGCGCCCGTCCGGAGAGGTGGCGGGAGTAGTTCTCGATACCGGCGCAGGAGCCCAGTTCGCGGAGCATCTCCAGGTCGTAGCGGGTTCTCTGCTCCAGACGCTGCATCTCGAGCAGACGGTTCTCGCGCTCCAGAACCGACAGGTGCTCGCCGAGTTCTTCGCGGATCGATGCGATCGCCCGCCGCATCCGCTCCTCCGGCGTCACGTAGTGGTTGCGCGGAAAGACCGGGATCCGGTCCACCTCCTCGAGGACCCGGCCGCTGATCGCATCGAAGCGGCAGACCCGGTCGACCTCGTCGCCGAAGTACTCGACCCGGATGCCGCGGTCGTCGTAGGCGGGGAGAATCTCGAGCACGTCGCCCCGCACCCGGAAGCTGCCGTGGAAGAGATCGAGACGGGTGCGTTCGTACTGCATCTCGGCCAGGCTCCGCTGGGCCCGTTCGAGCGGCAGTTCGACCCCGCGCTCGAAGAACTGGAGCATCGAAAAGAAGACGTCCGGCGCGCCAAGACCGTAGATGCAGGAGACGGAAGCCACGATCACCACGTCGCGGCGCTCGAACAGGGAGATCGTGGCCCGCAACCGCAGGCGGTCGATCTCGTCGTTGATGCTCGTTTCCTTCTCGATGTAGGTGTCGGACTGGGGGACGTAGGCCTCGGGCTGGTAGTAGTCGTAGTAGGAGACGAAGTACTCCACCGCGTTGTGCGGGAAGAAGCTCCTGAACTCCTGGTAGAGCTGGGCAGCCAGCGTCTTGTTGTGAGAGAGGACGAGCGTCGGCCGGTTCACGGCCTCGATCACCTTGGCAACCGTGTAGGTCTTGCCCGAACCCGTGACGCCGAGCAGCACCTGTTCGGGGGCGCCGGTCCGGACTCCGTCGGCAAGTTCAGCGATCGCCGCCGGCTGATCGCCCTGCGGGCTGAAAGGAGACACCAGCTCGAAACGTCCGGTGCTCCCGGCGTCGGGAGGGCGCTCGGCCCGGGAATCGGCGGCCCCCCGCAAGTCAGCCTCCCGGATCGGATGCCGCGATGTTCTCGAGGCGCTCCGTCAGGCGGCGCAGGTCGTCCTCGTCGAAGAGGCCCCGCTCGAGCCTTCGGAGCGCGTCGGTGAGCGCCAGTTGGAGGCGGCGGTTGTCGGCCGCCGTGGCGCCGCCGCCCCGGTAGTGCTCGAGCACGGAATCGAACGCCCGCTCCAGGCGTTGACGTTCCGCGTGCTCTACATCCTCCGGCAGGTCCGTCACGATCCGTTCCCGGCTGAAGTCCAGGACGAACTCGAGCAGTTCGTCGGCTTGGGTGACCAGGACGGCCAGGCCGACCAGCAGCAGCACCACGATCAGCCCGCAGCCCACGAGGCCCGCGACCAGGCAGCCGCGACGCGTACGTTCCGGACTCGCCGGTCGTGCCCCCGGCGGCTCGGGGAAGGGTTCCGGCAGCGGCGGCAGGCCGGACGCCTGGTCGGCTTCGGGAGTCATGGAACGCGCCGTATGATAGTCGGGAGATGAATGCGGCACGGGAAGTCCCGGACCTGGTGCGGGGCTGGTGCGTCAGGCACTGGCGCTGGCTGGCGCCGGTCGCCGCCACCCCGGTCGTGGGGGTGTTGCTGGGCGTCGGCGTCGCCGCCGTGATCGACCTGCCCCAGGTGGAGACCGTGGCCGAACTGACGCCCAGTCAGATCACCCGGCTGAGCGACCGCGACGGAGAACCCTTCAGGAGCTACTCGGTCGAGAAACGCATCCTGCTCGCCGAGGGCGAGGTGCCGGAAGCGTTCACGCGGGTCCTGCTAGCCGCTGAGGACCGGAGTTTCTACACTCACGGCGGCTTCGACATCATCGGCGTCTTTCGCGCGGTTCTCCAGAACTGGCGGCGCGGGGAGCGTTTCTCGGGCGCCTCCACGATCACCATGCAGGTTGCGCGGATGCTCTTCCTGGACCGGGCCAAGGTCTGGCGTCGGAAGATCCGGGAGACCCTGCTCGCGGTCGAACTCGAGAAGCGTCTCAGCAAGCAGCAGATCCTCACGCTCTACTGCAACCTCACCTACTTCGGCCACGGCAACTACGGCGTGGAATCCGCGTCCCGTTACTACTTCGGCAAGCCATCCGCCGAACTGAGCTACAGCGAGGCGGCGACCCTGGTGGCGATCGTGCCGAGCCCGAGCGTGTGGACGCCCTACCTGCGGCCGGAGATCGTGCGTACCCGTCGGGACGCCATCCTGCGGATGCTCGGCGAACGCGGCGTGATGACGCGGCAGGAGGCCGTCGAGGCGGCCGCGACGCCGCTCGACGTCGTCACCCAGCGGGAGCCGAAGCCGGTCGCGCCCTACTTCGCGGAGAAGGTCCGCCTGGACCTCTACCGCGCGTATGGACAGAAGGGGCTGTACGAGCGCGGCCTGCAGGTCCGGACCACCCTCGACCAGAGAATGCAGGGCGCCGCCGCGCAGGCGCTGCGCGGCGGGCTGATGCGGATCGATCGCCTGCGCGGCTACCGCGGAGCGGTCGCCCGCGTGGACCAGGACGATCTGGCGGCCCCGGACCTGGCCGAGTCGTTCGGCGGCGTCCTGGCCAGGTGGGTCGGCTTCGAGCCCGAGGCCGGCGCCTGGGCGCCGGGCGTCGTTCTCCAGCGCGGGCGGGAGAACGCGGAGATTCGGATCGCGGATCACCGCTTCCTGCTGGAGCCGGCCGGCTACGAGTGGACGCGCGGGGATTCGCCGCCCCTGAGAAGGGGCGACATCGCCTGGTTCGAGTTGCGGACCGCCGCCGATGGCGCGCCGGGCGAGGAGGGAGCGGACCAGCCGCCGTTCGAGCTGGAACTCGTCCAGGAGCCGCGGATCGAGGGCGCGGTCCTGCTGCTCGAGTCCGCGACCGGCGCGGTGCGGGCGATGGTCGGAGGCTGGGACTACGAACGCAGCGAGTTCAACCGCGCCTTCCAGGCCCGGCGACAGGTCGGCTCCCTGTTCAAGCCGCTCGTCTTCGGCGCCGCCTTCGAGCACGGCTTCACCCCGGCCGACACCCTGTTCGACGCGCCCGCCGTGTTCCTGGGCGCCGACAACCAGCTCGACTACAGTCCCCGAAACTTCTACCGGCAGTACCTGGGCATCCTGACCCTGCGCCGGGCCCTGGAAAGGTCGGTCAACGTCACGTCGGTCAAGCTGCACGACATCGTCGGGGCTGACCGGGTCGTCGACTTCGCCCACCGCACGGGAATCCGTTCACCGCTTCTGCCCTACCCGAGCCTCGCCCTGGGCGCGGCCGACCTCACCGTGCTCGAGGTGGCCACCTCCTATGCGACCATCGCCAACCTGGGAGTCCATGTGGAGCCCTACTTCGTCGAACGGGTCACGACCCGCGACGGCCGGGAACTCGCTGCTCACGTGCCGCGGGCATCGACGGTCGTCACGCCCGAAGTCGCCTTCCTGCTCACGCATGTGCTCTCCGGCGTGGTCCAGCGCGGCACGGGCCAGTCCGCACGGGCGCTGGGCCTCGCGGCCGTCGCCGGAAAGACCGGTACGACGGACGGCTTCACGGATGCCTGGTTCGCGGGCTTCACGCCCAGGTACACCCTGGTCGTCTGGGTCGGCTACGACCAGCAGCGGCGCATCGGCAGAAACATGACCGGCGCCGTGGCGGCGCTGCCGATCTGGAACGAAGTGCTCCGCCTGGGCATCGAGGACGGCTGGGTGGACCCCGATCTGACCTTCACCAGGCCCAACCAGGTGCGGCTCCGGCAGGTCGAGTACCACTCCGGCCTCCTGCCGTCACGCCGCCTCTCCGGCCAGCGCGTCATCGAAGAGGCCTTCATCGCCGGCACCGAACCGGTCCTTTCGTTCGACCCGGAAACCCGTGCCGTCTACGACCTGCCGTGGTATCAGCAACGCGCACTGTACGGCGAGCCCAAGGCGGGAGAGAACATGCCGGAAGACCTCCCCGACTGGACGCCGATCAGGCGCGGCTGGCAGCAGGGCGACAGGGCCGAGGCGCGAGGCACGGGCTAGGGCCCAGGCTCCGGCCGCACGCCGACCAGGGCGTAGTCGCGGTAGCCGAACAGGAAGTCGTCTAGCTCGTCCCGGAGCCGATTCAGCCGGTCGGCCAGTTCCCGGCACTGACCGTCCAGTCCGTCGAGCGGGATCTCCGGCAGGCGCTCCTCCTCGGGATACGGCCGGAGGTCGAGCCGTTCGATACCGGTGAAGCCCGCCTGTTCGTAGCAGGCGGACAAGGCCTCCGGATGCACCGGCCTGCGGTGTGTCGGATCGAGCCAGAAGCTGCGGGCCGTCACCGCGACGGAGAGCGGATTCGGCGTTTCCAGCACCAGAGTCCCACCCGGCCGCAGGGCCGCGAATGCGAGGCGCACCAGACGTTCGACGTCCTCGGGAGCCAGATGCTCGATGACGTGGAAGGAGACGACGCCACCCAGAGAAGCCGGCTCGGTCCGAGTCAGTGCGGACAGCGCGTCCATCTGGTCGACGGCGAGACCCTGCTCACGGCAGTGGCGGACCATCGCCGAAGAGGGATCGACACCGCGGCACTCCACGCCCTCGGCTTCCAGCAGCGTCAGGGCTTCACCCCGACCGCAGCCGAGGTCCAGGACCGGCGCCGCCTGACGGAGCCGCGGCAGATAGACGCGGATGCGATCCCGGATGTCCTGCTCGGCGCCGCGAAACCTGTGCTCGAAGCCGATGTAGGAGACGTCCGCGTCGGCCTCCCGGAGTCCCTTCTCCCCTTCGGGACCCCGGGCCAGGGCCGCCCTCAACAGCCCCGCCAGTTCGTCCGTTTCCCGCCGGTAGCGGTCCAGCTTCCGGTCGACGCGGCCGAACAGGGCGTCGTCGTGGCGCATGACCTCGTCGAGTCCCTGGCGCAGGAAGTTCTCCAGGTGTCGCGTCCGGTGGTCGAGGTCGCCGATGCGCTGCTCGAACAGTCGCTCCACGCGTTCCTGGTGATCCCTCCACGCCTGGAGGTGGTGCTCGAAGACATCGATCAGGATCAGGTTGAAGACCCGCTGCCGCTCCCAGAGATCGTTCTGGGGCAGCGAAACGAAGGGGCGTAGCAGCCGCTTGAAGGCGACGAGCAGACGGCCGGCGACGCCGCGATGGCTGCGAATCGGAAACGGGATGTCCCGCTCCCAGAGGTGGCGCCAGTCGCCGAGATCACGCGTGGGCTGTTCTCCCAGGAAGTCGTCGACTTCCGGTGAGGCTCCCGCGCCGGAGCTTTCGCTATCGGCCCTAGGTTTCAGGCACTACCTCGATGGCGACTTCGGCGATGACTTCCGTGTGGAGGTCGACCCGCACCAGGTGCTCGCCCACCGTCTTGATGCCGCCGGTGAGGTCGATCATGCGGCGATCCACCTGCACCCCGGCGGCGGCGAGCGCCTCGGTCACCTCCGTGGGGGTCACGGAGCCGTACAGCGTCCCCGTCTCGCTGGCTCGCTTGGGAATGGTCAGCTTGACCGCCGCGAGCTCCGCCGCGACCTCGGCGGCGGCCGAGCGCTCGGCCTCGTGGCGAGCGTCGAACTTCTTCCGCTGCGATTCGAACCAGAGCCGGTTCGAATCGGTGGAAGGCGCGGCCAGCTCCCTTGGATAGAGGTAGTTGCGGGCGTACCCGGGCTTCACGTCGACCACCTGGCCGCGCGTCCCCAGCCCTCTCATGTCCTGTAGCAGGATGACTTCCATTGCTTCGTTCCTCGCCGTCCCGGTCGCCGCCGACGCCGGCGGTCAGTCCGTGGTGTAGGGGATCAGGGCCAGGAACCGGGCCCGTCGGAGCGCGCGGGCGAGCATCCGCTGGTGGCGCGCGGAGTTGCCCGAAATCCTCCGGGGCAGGATCTTGGCCCTTTCCGGCACGAAGGAGCGCAGCGTGGCCACATCCTTGTAGTCGATGTACTCGATCCCGTCGGCGGTGAACTTGCACACCTTGCGGCGACGGAAGAAGGTTCTGCGTTTGGGCATCTCTAGACGCCTCCAGCCGCTTGGCTCGGGACGGTCGCCATGGTCGTCTGCTGGACCGGCTCCTTGCCCTTGCTGGCGGCGCGTTTCAGGTCGAGGTCGGTCCGCACCACCAAGTGGCGCAGGACCTTCTCGTTCTGGAGCATCCGCTGTCCGATCTCCGCGAGGCCGTTGCCGCCTCCGTCGGACTCCAGGTAGTAGATGTGGTAGCGGCCCTCGGTGAACTTCTTGATCGGATAGGCGAGCCGCCGCTTGCCCCAGGATTCCTCCTGCGTGAGCCGCAGCTTGCGGTCAGCGACCAGCAGCTTGCCGAAGGCATCGCTCAACTCCACGGCCTCTTCATCCGAGAGGCGTGGATCGGCGATGAAGACGAGTTCGTATGTACGGGTCAATCGTTCATCCTCGTAGGGTGTGGCCGGCCCGCGGACCGGAACGAATCGGCGGCGGAATCTATCACGGTCCGCTACAGCACCAGCAGCGGCGCGATGACCAGCGACACGACGGACATCAGCTTGATCAGGATGTTCAGGCTCGGCCCCGCCGTGTCCTTGAAGGGGTCTCCCACCGTGTCGCCGACGACGGCCGCCTTGTGGGCGTCGGAACCCTTGCCCCCGTGCGCCCCCGCTTCGATGAACTTCTTCGCGTTGTCCCAGGCGCCGCCCGCGTTCGCCATGAAGATGGCGAGCAGGACGCCGCCGGCGGTCACGCCGGCGAGGACGCCGGCCAGGGCCTCGACATCCCAGAAGCCGACGGCCACCGGAACCAGGACCGCCAGCAGACCCGGCGCGACCATCTGGCGCAGCGCCGCCGCGGTGGAGATGTCGACGCAGCGGGCGTACTCGGCCTTCGCCTCGCCTTCCATCAGGCCCGGGATCGTGCGGAACTGGCGGCGGACCTCCTCGATCATCTCGAAAGCAGCCTTGCCGACCGCCTTCATCGCCATCGAGGAGAACAGGAACGGGAGCATGGCGCCGATGAACAGCCCGCACATCACGCGCGGGTTGACCAGGTCCATGCTCTCGAGACCGACCGTCGTGCGGAAGGCCGCGAACAGCACCAGGGCGGTCAGCGCCGCCGACCCGATCGCGAAGCCCTTGCCGATCGCCGCCGTCGTGTTGCCGACGGCGTCCAGCTTGTCGGTGCGGGCGCGGACGTCCGGACCGAGGGCGCTCATCTCGGCAATCCCGCCGGCGTTGTCGGCGACCGGACCGTAGGCGTCGACGGCGAGTTGAATGCCGGTCGTCGACAGCATGCCGAGAGCCGCGATCGCGATGCCGTACAGGCCCGCCTGACCGTGGGCCACGAGAACGGCGGCGGTCAGGACGACGATCGGCAGCGCGGTGGACTGCATGCCGACGGCCAGGCCCCCGATGATGTTGGTGGCGCTGCCGGTCTGGCTGTCCTTGGCGATGCTCTGCGCCGGCGCCTTGGACTCGGCCGTGTAGTACTGCGTGATCAGCCCGATCAGCAATCCGGCGGCGAGACCGGCAACCGTGGCCAGGAACACCCCCATGTAGCCGAATTCCTTCCCCTCGACGACGTACCTGACGTCGCCCAGCAGGCTCCGGGCCGTGAAGAAGGTGACGACCAGCATGATGCCCGCGGCGGCGAAGGTCCCCAGGTCCAGCGCATGCTGCGGATTGCCGCCCTCCTTCGTGCGCACGAGGAGCGTGGAGGCCAGGGAGACCAGGATGCCGAGGCCGGCGAGCAGCATCGGCAGCAGGATGAGGTTCGGCGTGAACTCCTCCCCGGCCAGGGTCGTCGTGCTGATGCCGAGCACGAGCGTTCCGACGATGGCGCCCACGTAGGACTCGAACAGGTCGGCCCCCATGCCGGCGACGTCGCCCACGTTGTCGCCGACGTTGTCGGCGATCACCGCCGGATTGCGTGGATCGTCCTCGGGAATCCCGGCCTCGACCTTTCCCACCAGGTCGGCGCCCACGTCGGCGGCTTTCGTGTAGATGCCGCCGCCGACCCGGGCGAACAGCGCGATCGAGGAGGCGCCGAACGAGAAGCCGGTCAGCACGGTCACCACCTGGCCCAGCGAGTCGTTCTCGCCGCTGCCGAACAGCGCGGCGTAGAGCAGGTACAGCAGGGACAGGCCGAGGATGCCGAGGCCCACGACCGCGAAACCCATCACGGCGCCGCCGGAGAAGGCGACGGCCAGGGCCCGGTTCAGGCTCGTGCGGGCGGCCGCCGCGGTGCGCACATTGGCCGACGTCGCCACCCGCATGCCGAAGAACCCGGCCAGGCCCGAACAGAGGGCGCCGCCGAGAACGGACAGCCCGATCAAGGGGGAGCTGCCCGCGCGGTCCCAGTTGGCGAGCGCCAGCAGAGCCGCCGCCAGGACGACGAAGATGGCGAGGATGCGGTACTCGCGGCCGAGGAACGCCATCGCCCCGTCCCGAATGTGGCCGGCGATCTCCGGCATCGCGCCGTCGCCGGCGTCCTGCCTGTTGATCCACCGGCTCCGCAGCAAGGCGTAGAACAGGGCCGCCGCGCCGCAGGCGGGCAGAAGGTAGTACATCGTGTCCACTATCCGTTTCCTCTCATCCGTTGTACTCGTTCATCGTGACTTCGACGCCTCGGTCAACCCAACTCAGGACGCAGTCGGCGGCCCGCCGCACCATTCGTTCCGCCGTTTCGACTTCGCCCGCCGCGAAGGGAGCGAGCACGAAGTCCGGAAGGTCTTCCCCGCGGCCGGCCGCGGCCGCCGCCGCTTCGTCCGGCGCGATGCCCAGCCGCAGCCGCGGCACCGCCGTCGTGCGCAGGTTCTCGATGACCGACTCCATGCCGCGATGCCCGCCGGGACTCCCCTTGCCACGAAGCCGGAGCCGCCCCAGGGGCAAGTGGACTTCGTCGTAGACGACCAGGATGTTCCGGGGAGCATAGCCATTCCGTTCGGAGAGACAGCGCGCGCTGTAGCCGCTGCGATTCATGTAGGTCTGCGGCATCGCCAGGTCGATTCGGTCGTTGGAGGCCCAGACCGCTCCGCACACGTCCAGTCCGGGTCGGACGCCCAGACGCCGGGCCAGCTCGTCGACGACCCGGAAGCCGAGGTTGTGACGCGTGTCGGCGTAACGCCCGCCCGGATTCCCGAGCCCCAGAACCAGACGCGCTTCGTCGCTACGTGTCTCCATCTTCGGATTCGTCCTCGTCGCCGACCCGTTCGGGTTCGTCGGTGAGGGCCTCGAGCAGCTCGCCTTCCTCCGGCTCCTCGACCTCTTCCTCGACCACCCGGGCGGCGGCGACCGACACGATCACCTTGCTCTCTTCCTCGCTCAGCGTCACCGCGTCCGGAAGGACCAGTTCCCCGGCCTCCACATGCTGGCCGATGTGCAGGGGCGAAACATCGAGTTCGATCGAGACGGGAATGTCGCCGGGCAGGCAGACCACGCCCACTTCCCGGGTGATGAACTCGAGCAGTCCGCCCTCGTTCCGTACGCCCTCGGCCGTGCCCACGACCTCGACGGGCACGGATACCTGGACTTCCCGGTCCATCTTGACGCGTTGGAAGTCGATGTGGACCAGCGCGCCCGTCAACGGGTTCCACTGCAGGTCCCGGATCATCGTGTGGCGCGTCCGCTCGGTGCCCTCGAGCTGGAGCAGAAAGACGGCGTTCTCGCCCCCCTCCCGAATCAGGCTCTGCACCATCTTGCCGTCGACGCGGATCGCGGCCGAATCGGCGCTGCCGCCGTAGACCACGGCGGGAATCTCACCGGCCGCCCGGAGGCGGCGGTTCGCGTTCTTGCCGGTCTGCTCGCGCAGCCGGACGGTAACGGTGGGTTCGCTCACTTCGAACTCCTCAGGTGACGTACGGCTCAGACGAAGAGCGATGTCACGGAGCTGTTGTCGTGGATTCTTCGGATGGCTTCCCCGAGCAGGGCGGCGACGCTGTGGGGACGCAGTCTGGTGCTCCGGACCAGCTTCTCTTCGAGCGGCGTGGTGTTCGTCACCAGAACGCCCTCAAGCTTCGACTTCTCGATCCTCTCGATCGCCGAGGCGGAGAGTACACCGTGGATGCCGGCGGCGAAGATTCTCCGGGCGCCCTGCGCCGCCAGGGATTCGACGGAGTTGATCAGCGTACCGGCGGTATCGATGATGTCGTCGAGAATCAGCACGTCGCGGCCCTCGACATCGCCGATCACGTTCATCACCTCCGCCTGGTTCGCGGCCACCCGGCGCTTGTCGATGATCGCGAGTTCGGTGTGCAGCCGCTTGGCGATCGCCCGCGCCCGCGCCACCCCGCCGGCGTCCGGGGCAACGATCATCAGGTCCTCGATGCCGAGCGCGCGGATGGCGTCCAGAAGCACCGGCGCCGCGAACAGGTGATCCACCGGGATGTCGAAGTAGCCGGAGATCTGCTGCGCATGGACGTCCATCGTCAGCAGGCGGTCGGCCCCGGCGGCCGTCATCACGTCGGCCACGAGCTTCGCCGTGATCGGCACGCGGGGCTTGTCCTTCTTGTCCTGACGGGCGTAGCCGTAGTAGGGCAACACCGCCGTCACCCGCGCCGCCGAAGCCCGCTTCACCGCGTCGAGCATGATCAACAGCTCGACGAAGTTGTCGTTGACCGGCGGACAGGTCGGCTGCACGATGAAGACGTCGGCGCCACGCACGTTCTCCTGGATCTGGCAGAAGATCTCGCCGTCCGCGAAGTTGTAGGCCGTGACCTGACCCGGCACCATGCCGAGGTAGTTGCAGATCTCGTTGGTCAGCGCGGGATGCGCCCGCCCGCCGAAGACCTTGAGCTCGGTGTACATGGCGCGTTCGACGTTGTTGGGGTGGAGGGTCACTTGAGCGACCCGCCAGCGATCGTTTCCGGGAAGTCCGGACGCCGGTGCGTACCGGGACCGTCCGCGTGCACGGAAACTCTCGACACGGGCGACCTCGGAATCTGGTTCGAATGGAGGGGAGTTGGCTGCTGCACGTGGTCGTCGGGGGCCGGAGGCGTGGTTGGGGCGGGAGGATTCGAACCCCCGAATGCGAGATCCAAAGTCTCGTGCCTTACCACTTGGCGACGCCCCAGACGGGACGGCCCATCTTACAGAAAGCGACGACTACATGAAGAGCCCGCGAACTTCCCGAGGCAGCGTTCGCGTCCGGAACACACGCACGCCCGTTCCGGCCAGCGCGGCCTGGATGCCGGGTGCCTCGCCGACCGCGAACACGGCGCCGCCGCTGCCCGAGACCTGGGGACCGCCGCCACCGCCCGTGCTCCCGGCCCGCCCGAGCGCGCGGAGGAGGCGATCCACCTCGGGGTGGAGCCGGCGAACCACCGGTTCCAGGTCGTTGCCGAGCACCCAGGCGGCGGCATCGCCACGGCGCGAGGGAGGAGGCAAGAGGGCTGACAGTGCCTCCCCTCCCCCGCTCTCTGCCGCCATCGCAACCTTCCAACCGCCGTAGACCTCGGCGGTCGGCACCTCGACCGCCGGCACGACGACCGACACAGTCGCCGAGGGCATGTCGTCCAGCGATTCGACCTGCTCACCGCGGCCGGTCGCGAACGCCGTCCCCCCCTCCAGAAAGAACGGGACATCCGAGCCGACCGCCGCTCCGACACCATGCAACTGCCGGGCGTCGAGAGGTTGTCCCCAGAGCGACTGGAGGCCGAGCAGCGCCGCCGCCGCGTCGCTGCTGCCCCCGCCCAGGCCGCTACCGGCGGGAATCCGCTTCTCGAGTCTGAAGCGGACGCCGCGTGCGGGCTCGCCGAGGACGCCGAAGAAAGCGCGCGCCGCCTTGAGCACCAGGTTCGAGTCGTCGGCCGGCGCGCCTCCGCCCGGGACCTCGATCCGCGGTGGACTCGCCGGGTCGACGCGGTGAATGACCAGGCGGTCGCAGAGGTCGATCGTCTGCAGTACGGTCGAGATCTCGTGGAAACCGTCAGGACGCTTGCCGTGAACGCGAAGGCTCAGGTTCACCTTGGCCGGGCACGCCAGGCTGAGTTCGGCGGGCTCAGGCATCCGCGCCGCAGATGCCGGGCCGGTATCCGGCGGGGATTTCGGGAGCTGGCAGCGGTCCCGCGAGTTCCGTTGCGGCCCGGCGCTGGCGCCAGCGAAGTTCGAGACCCGTGTCGGATTCCACCAGCCGCGCCACTTCTTCCACCCCTTCCACGCCTCCGTCCCAGGTGGCCCTGGAGCGATCGCCGCGCCACAGCGTCCAGCGACTCGGGCCTGCCGCGGTCGCTTCGGCGGTCCAGCGCCTGCCGCGGCGGTCCTCGAAGTCGATCCTGACGTTTCGGTCCGGCCGACCGCTGACCGCGGTCTCCTCCCATACGCCGGGATCGGCCGGCGGCGCCGGCAACCGCCGCATCAACAGGGCGGCGACGGCGCGGGCAGGCACCGGACCCAGCGAGAGGGCCGGGATCTCGAGATCGCCCGCGTACCGGCAGAACGTGCGCTCGCGCACCCACAGCACGAGAGCGTCTCCTCCCCTTACGTTGAGGTCCCACCATCGTCGTCCCAGGCGGTCGGAGGCCGAGACGTGAAAGCGCTCCGGGTCCTTGAACCGCAGTACGAGACGGAGCGTGCCGTTCCCTTCCGATCCGTCGTAGTGCATGCGGACGATGCGCTGCGTCCGCCATTCCGTCTCGGGAATCTCCCACGGCGCGGTGGCCGGAACCGGACGGCCAGCGGCAATCGCCGCTTCCCGGCCGGGCCCGGTGCTGGCGCAGCCGCCGAGCCACGCCAGGCTGAACAGAAGCAGCGGGAACGACCGCCGCATGAAGATCGGCCCCGGCCGGTCAGCGCCGGGCGAGTTCACTCAGCTTGCGGCGCACCGACTCGACGTTCTCCTCGTCGTTGATCGCCAGCGCCTGCTCGTAGGCCTCCCGGGCTCGCTGCGAATCGCCCAGCGCGACGTAGACGTCCCCGAGATGCTCAAGGATCGTGGAGTCGAGCGGAACGAGCTGGTTCGCCCGTTCCAGGTGACGCCGTGCCTGCTCGAACTCACCGAGCCGGAACAGGGCCCAGCCCAGAGAGTCGACGAAGGCGCCGTTGTTCGGGTCGAGATCGACGGCGCGTCGAATGAGCTCCAGCGCCTGCTCCAGGTTCTCGCCGTTGTCCGCCCACATGTACCCGAGGTAGTTCAGGGCAAGGCTGTTCTCGGGCTCGAGTTCAAGGACCGCCCGAAACTGATCCGCCGCCTCGTCGTAGCGCCGGCTGCGCTCGTAGGCCTCTCCTAGCTGGAACCGGAGGGCCACTCGAAGTTCGTCGTCCCCGATGTCAAGTCCCGTTTCAGCACCGCTATCGACTCCGGACAGCGCCCGCTGGAGAAACGGAACGGCTTCGGCGAAGCGCCCCTGTTCCCGACAGAAACCGGCGACCAGCATGAGACGCCGGACATCTCCGTTCGAGGTCAGATCCTCATAGACCCTCGCGGCGAGCTTGTCCGCACCCAGGTTGAAGTAGAGCCGCGCCTTCTTCTGGAGCGCCGGGAACGCCGGTTCGCCCTCGTCGCCCGCCACAAGAAGCCGCTGGTTGGCGACGATGCCCCGGCGCAACATCGCCATGGCCTTGCGCTTCCTGCCCGCCTCCGCCAGCAGCTCGGCCTGACTCAGCACGAGTTCGGCCGACTCTCCGGCTCTCTTCTCCTCGGCTTCCAGCACCTCCATGGCGCTCTCCAGCTCTCCCAACTGGCGCAAGCCCTCGACCACGAGGCTGAGACCGAGATCTCCCGCCTGCTCGCCCTCGGCGGTGTTCCGGTCGGCGCGGTCGACCATCCTCTGGCCGATGTCCCTGATCCGGCGCCATTCACCCTCCCGCATCAGCAGGCGAACCAGCTCCCGCACGATTCGCGGATCGTCCCGCGACTCCCGTCTGAGGTCTTCGAGCAGCTCGATCGCCTCCGGCGTCCGCTCCGATTCGGCCAGGATCGTCGCCTCCAGGAGGCGGGCGCGAGGGTTCGCCCGGGCCGCGCGAGGCAGCGCACGCAGACGGCCAAGCGCCTCGGCGAGATCGTCCGCCCGCTGCTGGGGGGTCCGTCCGCGGGCGACCCCGCGGCGAAAGTACGCCTCGGCCAGGGCGGCGCGCACCGGGATACTCTCCGGCTGCTCGGCGACGGCGCCCTCGAGCAGTTCGATCGCTTCACTGTGGTTGCCACGCTGGCTCTCCCGCTGAGCCAGTTCCATCCTGGCCTCGACGGAGAGACCGTCGAGTCGGAGCATCTCGTTCTGGACTTCCTCGGCCCGGTCGTCCTGGCCCGCGCGCCGGAACGCATCGACCAGCATGCCCTGGAGCTGCCGGTGTCCGTTGTGGTAGCTCACGAGTTCCTCGAGCACCGAAGCGGCCTCGCCGTACTCCTCCAGGCTCTCTCGAATCCGGTAGAGGAGCATCATGCCGTCGATGTCGTTCGGGGCGAGGCCACGGAGACGCTCCAGCGCCTCGATCGCCTGATCGAGTGCCTCGCCGTACCGGCCGCCATTGCCTCTGGGCAGGCTGACGAGAGCTCCCGCGTGGGCACGGAGTACATCCACGTCGTCCGGAGCGAGACGGTAGGCGACCCGCGTGTGGTCCGCCGCCTCGTCGAAACGACGCAGCTTCCGGGCCAGGAATTCCGCCAGACCGATCCGGAGGAAGGGAGCATCCGGATCCGCGGCCACGGCCCGTTCGAAGAGATCGAGCGCCTCCTCCTCCCGTTCCGGTTCGGCAGCCAGCAGCCGCGCCGCCGTGAACAGGAAGGGGCCGCTCTCCGCAGGGGCTACCGCGGCTTCCTGCGCCCTGGTCGATTGCGCTCCGAGGCAAAGCAGGGCGATCGCGGCCGCCGGCGCGACGCGGCTCAACGCACGGACGGAAAGGGACCGGGAACCTGCTTCCTCACGGTACATGGGACGGGCAAGGGTAGCACTCTCCCGTGACCGTTTCCGCCGCCTCGGCCCTTTACCGGGACCGCCGCCCGGGTTAGACTCGGGAGTCCACGTCGAGTCGTGGCCCGTCGTGACGGCGGGCCGATTCAGGGAGGAGGCGTCGAGATGATCAAGGCGGACATCGTCAACCGTGTCGCGGAGAATTCCGATCTTCCCCGGGTCAAGGCGGCCCGCGCGGTCGACACGATCCTCGGCGCGATGAAGGACGCTCTCGGCGACGGCAGGCGGATCGAGTTGCGCGGTTTCGGCGTCTTCCAGGTGCGCGATCGCAAGCGCGGCGTGGGCCGCAATCCGAAGACCGGCGTCGAGGTGACGATCTCCCCCGGCAAGACGGTTCGCTTCAAGCCCGGCAAGGAACTGAAGAACCTCTAGCTAGAAGTCCAGCACGAAGGTAACCGGTCCGTCGTTGACCAGGTCCACGCGCATCCGGGCTCCGAATCGGCCGCACTCCACCGGCACGCCGGCTGCCTCCAGCCGGAGGCGCAGTGCCTCGAGCAGCGGCTCCGCCATCTCCGGCAACGCCGCCCGGTCGAAGGACGGCCGCCTCCCCTTGCGCGTCGACGCGGCCAGGGTGAACTGGGACACGAGGAGAACCGCTCCGCCCGACTTGCGCACGTCGAGGTTCATCCGCCCCCGCTCGTCGTCGAAGAACCGGAGCCTGACGAGTCGAGCCGCGGCCGCCTCCACCTGATCCTGTCCGTCGCCGACCTCCACGCCGGCGAGGACCGCCATGCCGGCGCCTATCCTCCCCACGGTCCGGCCCTCGACCGAGACCTCGGCTCGCGCCACTCGCTGAACGACCAGCCGCATGCCCGCACGATAGCTCCGAACGCCTGGCGGGGTTACGATCGAGGACCAGGGTCAGGGAGGGTCCGGCCGTCGGGACACGGCTTCCGGGCTTCGCCGCGGCCCGTGAGCACGAGTTTCCCTGGCGGCCGGCGTCAGGTCGCCGCCTCAAGTCATTCTGAAAGGAAGAAGTACATGCTGAACAAGGTGATTCTCATCGGGAACCTGGGACGAGATCCGGAGATCCGCACTACCCAGTCCGGCCAGACGGTCGCGAACTTCAGCGTCGCCACCACCCGGCGCTGGCGGGACCGCGACGGCAACCGCCAGGAAGAGACGGAGTGGCACTACATCGTCTGCTGGGGCCGTCAGGCCGAAGTCGCCGGGCAGTACCTGACCAGGGGCCGCCTGGTCTCGGTCGAGGGGCGGTTGCAGACCCGTTCCTGGGATGACCAGCAGAGCGGCCAGAAGCGCTATCGCACGGAGATCATCTGCGACAACTTCCAGATGCTCGGCGGCCGTGCCGACAGTTCCGGACAGGGCTACGGCTCGCGCAGCCGGCCCGATGCCGGCCAGCAGGCGCCCCAGGACCAGGGCTTCGACGCCGGAGAACAGGACGACGACATCCCGTTCTAGGAACTCCAAAGCGGAGCCGGCTAGCGCTTCGTTCCAAGCCGGCTCTGAAGAGTCTGGAGGAGGTTCAGAGCGGCCACCGGCGTCAACTGGTCCACGTCGACCGCCTTCAGCGCCTCGATCACGGCCTCGTCTTCGCCGCCCCATAGTGCGAGCTGGTCCGCGCCGGGACTCGGCGGCGCTCCGGAAGCGCCGTCGACGACCCGGGGCCTGCCCGAGAAACCGTACTGCTGGGACTCGAGGTTCGAGAGCACCGCGGCGGCGCGTTCGACGACCTCCCGAGGTACACCTGCCAGACGCGCCACGTGCAAACCGTAGGACTTGTCCGCGCGGCCGCCCGCCACCCGGTGCAGGAACAGGATCTGGTCCTGCCACTCCTTCACCGCCATTCGCGAGTTCCTGACCCGCGAGAGCGTCGCCGGCAGCCCGGTGAGCTCGTGGTAGTGGGTGGCGAAGAGCGCCAGCGAGCCGTTGTGCTCGTGCAGGCGTTCGATGATGGCCCAGGCCAGGGAGAGACCGTCGTAGGTCGATGTGCCCCGACCGACCTCGTCCAGGACGACCAGGCTGTCGGGCGTCGCGTGACGCAGGATGTTCGCGGTCTCGACCATCTCGACCATGAACGTCGATTCGCCGCGCGCGAGGTCGTCGCTGGCGCCGACGCGGGTGAAGATGCGGTCGACCAGACCGATCTCGGCACTCTCCGCGGGAACGAAGCACCCCGCGTGGGCCATCAGCACGATCAGCGCGGTCTGCCGCAGGTAGGTCGACTTGCCGCCCATGTTGGGGCCGGTCAGCAGGATGATCTGCTCTCGGTCCCGATCGAGGCACACGTCGTTCGGCACGAAACCGGAAGCACCGCGGATGGCCACCGTGGATCGTTCGACCACGGGATGGCGTCCCTCGCGGATTTCGATCCTGCCGGGCGCAGCCAGCATCCGCGGTCGGACGTAGTCGTAGCGTCCGGCGGCTTCCGCCAGCGCGGCCAGGCAATCGAGGGCGGCCAGCGCCGCCGCCAGGGCGAGCATCCGCGGAGCTTCCCGGGCGGCCTCGGCGCGGAGCGACTCGAAGATCTCCTGCTCCAGCGCGAGCTGGCCGCTTTCGGCGCCCAGGATCTGCTGTTCCAGCGCTTTCAGATCCTCCGTGACGTAGCGTTCGGCGTTGGTCAGGGTCTGCCGGCGCACGTAGTGCTCGGGAACCCGCTCCTGCTGGGTCTTGCGGACCTCCAGGTAGTAGCCGAAGACCCGGTTGTAGCCGACCTTCAGCGAGGGGATCCCGGTCGCCTCCCGCTCCCCGGCCTCGAGGGCCGCCATGTGCCCCTTGCCGTCTCGTGCCAGCGACCGGAGCCGGTCGAGTTCGGCGTCGACGCCGGCCGCGATCACGCCGCCGTCGTTCAGCGAGCCGGGCGCCTCCGCAAGCGTCGCGTCAAACCTCGCTCGCAGCTCGGGCAGCGCGTCCGTCGTTGCCATGCGCGCGAGGAGGTCGGCATCGAGCCCGGCCACGGCCGCCAGTGTGGAAGGAGCGTCGCGCAGCGTGTCGCGCAGGGACGCCGCCTCGCGCGGACTGATCCGGCCCAGGACCAGCCTCGACGTCAGCCGCTCCAGGTCGGCCATGCCCTGGAACCGCGAGCGGAGCGACTCCCGCAGCGAGATCTTCCGGAGCAGCACGTCGACCGCGTCGTGGCGCTCCTCCAGGGCGCCCGCCTCCCGAAGCGGCCGGCTCAGCCAGCGCCGCAGGGCGCGGGCGCCGGGCCCCGTGTGCGTGAGGTCGAGTACGTCGACAAGAGTCCGTCCGCCCTGGTGCTGGAGATGCCGAAAGACCTCCAGGTTTCGCAGCGTCGTGTCATCCATGACCACGCAACGGTCGTCGTGCTGAACCTCGAGACCCGTTACGTGATCGATCTCCGATCTGGCGGCGCGGCGCGCGTAATCCAGCACGAGGGCGGCGGCGGTCACCGCGGCCTCGCCCTCCACCAGACCGAAGCCGCGCAGGTTGTCGACCTGGAACTGCCGGCGCAGGGTGCGCTCCGCGGAGGCCGAGCGCGGCGCCTCCGAACTGTCGACCGCCGTGTGCGGAACTCCGGCGCGGTCGATCCAGGCCGGAAGCTGACCGGCCGGATCGGCGCCTCCCCTGTCGAAGTCCGCACCGCACGTGAGAACTTCGCGCGGCGCGAGCCGTTCGAGATCGTCCACCGCGAATGCAGCGTCCGGCCACCGGCGCACGAAGAACTCGCCGGTCGAGACGTCGAGGAACGCACCGGCGCCCGCCCCGCCGTTGAAGCGGATTCCGGCGAGGTAGTTCGGCCGGTTCTGATCGAGCATCTCCAGGTCGCTGATCGTTCCCGGCGTCACGACCCGCGTGACCTCCCGGCGCACCAGCCCCCGGGCCTGCGCCGGATCCTCGACCTGGTCGCAGACCGCGACCTTGAAGCCCGCGTCGAGCAGTCTGGCCATGTAGGAGTCGACCGCATGGTGGGGCACCCCGCACATCGGCGCCTCGCTGGCGGTTCCCTTCTGCCGCGCGGTGAGGGCGACGTCGAGTACCGGAGCGGCGGTCGTGGCGTCCTCGAAGAACAGCTCGAAGAAGTCGCCCATCCGGTACAGCAGGATCGCGTCCGGGTAGTCGGCCTTGACCGTCAGGTAGTGCCGGAGCATCGGCGTGAGCGTGGCGATGTCGCGGGCCGGCCCGGCCGATCGAGCGGCGGATGTCCGTGAATCTCCCGCGTTCTCTGCAGCGCTCCCGTCCACGGACGGCCGTCAGTATAGTGAGCGGCCATGGCTTCCGGGCCGCTGCTCGCGTTCGACACCGGCTCGACCGTCGTCAGCGTCGCGCTCGCTCTACCCGACCGGGTCGACGCGCTCGCCACGCCTCAGGGCCGTTCGTCGCGAGAACTCATCGCGATGATCGACGAGTTGCTGGCCCGCGCGGGCCTCGCAGCCCGGGACCTGGGAGGGATCGGGGCAGCCCGGGGTCCGGGCAGCTTCACCGGCCTGCGGGTCGGACTGGCCACCGCGATCGGCCTGCACCAGGCCTCCGGAGTGCGCGCGGGCGCGGTTTCCACCTTTGAGGTCCTGGCCAGCCACTACGCCGAGCGCGCGGCCACGCCCGAGCCGGTGGTCCTGGCGGTCGTCGATGCACATCGAGACCGCTGGTTCGTCCGGCGCATGCGAGTGGGAACGGACGGCACGGTTCAGGCCGACGGTCCACCCGGGATCAAGAGCCGCGCCGAGCTGGGGCGAAGCGCTCTTCCTGTCGTCGGCCACGGCGCGGCCGCGCTGGAGGTTCCGGCCGGCGCGGTCGAAGCGACGGAACTTGCCCCGAGCATGCTGCGCCTGATGCGAAGCCGTGACTTTCCCCGGGATCCCGCGACGCTCGTCGAACCCCTCTACCTGCGCCCGCCCGCGACGAGTCCGCCCAAGCTGGTACGCTCGAAGCAGGCCCCGCGGAAAGGCACCGGACGACCACGAAGGGAGGCGCGCACCGAATGAGCGATGACGCAGTCAAGGAAGAACTTCTGGCGCAGGAGGGCGAGTTCAAGAAGCTCTACGAGGAGCATCAGGCCTGTGAGAGTCAACTTGAGGAACTGGTCGGCCGCCCCGTCCTCTCGCCGACGGATCAGTCCGAGGCCAAGCGCATCAAGCTCCACAAGCTCGCTCTCAAGGACCGCATGGAGTCGATCATCCGGTCCCACGCCCTTCAAGCGGCCAGCTAAGAGCCCCGAACCCGTCGCGGGCTTCCTGTTTGGCCCCTGGCCCCCAACCCGGTTGAACGGATGAGATTCGCTCGGGAGGCTTGGCCGTTCGTGCTGCCGTTCCTGGCCGCGGCGGCCGTGTTCTGGCCCCTTGGATGGCACGTCGCCGCGGGCACGGTGGCCGTCCTCGGCGTGCTGGTTCTCCTCTTCTTCCGCGATCCCACGCGGAACTACGAGGGACCGCCCGACGTCGTCCTGTCTCCCGCCGAGGGAACGGTGATCGCCGTGGAGGTGATCACCGACAGCGCCCTCGGGGACGAAGCCTGGCGACGCATCTCGATCTTCCTGTCCGTCTTCAACGTCCATACCCAGAAAACGCCGGTCGAGGGCGTGGTGATCGGCAGCATCGCGACACCGGGGAAGAAGCTGCCCGCCTTCCGCAAGGAGGCGGGCGATGTGAACGAGAACCACCTCACCCTGCTGCGCCGGTCCCAGGGCGATCTCATCGCGGTGCGCCAGATCGCCGGTCTCGTGGCCCGGCGCGTCGTCGCGCAACTCCAGGCCGGTCAGCGCGTGATCCAGGGTGAGCACCTCGGCCTGATCAAGTTCGGCTCCCGCGTCGACGTGTTCGTGCCGCTGTCCTACGACCCCCTGGTCGAGAAGGGCCAGCGCGTGATCTCCGGCGAGACGCCGCTCGCCATGCCCACGGACCCCTCGACGCCGCCGCCGGAGGACCTTCCGGTCCGCCGACCCGCGGTCCGAACAGGAGACGGATCATGAACTGGAAGCCCCGCAAGCCGAGACCGTTGCGGGCCGGGGCCTACGTGATCCCCAGCCTGTTCACGACCGCGAACATGCTGCTCGGCTTCTACGCTTTGCTGGCGGGTCTCGAGGGGCAGTTCCAGGCCGCCGTGCTCATGCTGTTCGCCGCGGCCTGCCTCGACACGCTGGACGGCCGGATCGCCCGTCTGACCGGTACCGCGAGCCCCTTCGGCAGGGAGTACGACTCGCTGGCCGACCTGGTGTCCTTCGGCCTGGCCCCGGCGTTGCTCTGCTACCTCTGGGGCCTCCACGAGCTCGGCCGCGTGGGCTTCGCGGCGCCGGCCGTCTACCTGCTCTGCAACGCCGCTCGCCTGGCCCGCTTCAACGTCAGCCGCCGCACGGCCGACCCCGCCTACTTCATCGGGCTGCCGGCGCCGGCCGCCGCGGGGGCGATCGGCTCGATCCTCTTCTTCGTCGACACCCGGGGCGACTCCTTCCTTCTCCAGATCGTCGTTCTGTCCGCCCTGGTCGCGGTCGGCCTCCTCGCCGTCTCCACCTTCCGCTACGTCAGCTTCAAGGAGATCGACTTCCGGCGGCGGCGGAGTTTTCGGGTGGTTCTCGTCATCGCCTCGATCGCCGTGCTTGCGCTGATCCACATCGGTGTCTTCTTCCTGGTCGGGGCGGCCAGCTACGCGCTCTCCGGGCCGACCGCGTGGGTCGTTCGCCGCCTCAAGAGACGCCGCCAGGCGATCCGTCTTCGCGCTGCTACGCTCCGCGGCCGATGACGACCGTTCCGTCCGCCTCTCCAGACGACCACCGACTGACGATCCTCGGATCGGGACCCGCGGGACTCACCGCGGCCCTGTACGCCGCACGCGCCGATCTCTCGCCGCTGGTTCTCGAGGGCAGCCAGCCGGGCGGGCAACTGACGATCACGACCGATGTCGAGAATTACCCGGGCTTCCCGAAGGGGATCATGGGGCCCGAGCTGATCGACCAGATGCGGGAGCAGGCCCAGCGCTTCGGCGCCGATACCCGCTTCGAGACGGGCCTTGGCGTGGACCTGAGCGAGCGGCCGTTCCGGCTCCAGACGGACGGCGGCAAGTACCGGACGGACGCACTGATCATCGCCACCGGCGCCTCGGCCCGCCAACTGGGTCTGGCATCGGAAGCGGAGCTGATGGGCTACGGCGTATCGGCCTGCGCCACCTGCGACGGCTTCTTCTTCCGGGACAAGGAGCTCGTCGTCGTCGGCGGCGGCGACACGGCGATGGAAGAGGCCACCTTCCTGACGAAGTTCGCCAGCAAGGTGACGATCGTGCATCGCCGCGGCGAGCTGCGTGCCTCGATCATCATGCGCGAACGCGCGGCCGCGAACGAGAAGATCGACTGGCGCTTCTTCGCCACGGTGGAAGAGATCCACGGTTCCCAGGCGGAGGGCGTCAGCGGGGTCCGCCTCCGCGACACCCGCACGGGCGAGGAATCGGACTTCTCCTGCCAGGGCGTCTTCATGGCGATCGGCCACAACCCGAACACCGAGCTGTTCCGCGGCAAGCTGGCCATGGACGATGTCGGCTACCTCAGGGTCCGCCATCCGGGCACGGCAACGGACATCGACGGCGTCTTCGCCTGCGGCGACGTGATGGACCCGATCTACCGGCAGGCTGTCACCGCCGCCGGCACCGGCTGCCAGGCGGCGATCGACGCGGAGCGCTGGCTGAGCGAGGCGCACTGATCGCCGAGAGGACAGGGCGTCGGGAATATGCACCGCTTCGCGTAGACTGCCTGCCGCTCCCGGCGAGACAAACGAGGACCGACAAGAACGGGGAACGCGGATGACCGAACGAAACCGCAGGGACTTCCTGGGCACGGCCGCTCTGGCCGGCGCCGGCGCCGTCGCCGCCTGCGGCGGAGCCGAATCCGCCGCCTCCGACGGCGCTCCCGGCGTCGTCGCAAGGCCCCGCCTGACCTGGCGCCTGGCCTCCAGCTTCCCGCGCGGCCTGGACACGATCTTCGGCGCCTCGGAGGTCTTCGCCAACCGGGTCGAGAGCCTGACCGAGGGCCGCTTCCGCGTGCGCGCCTACCCCGCCGGCGAACTGGTTCCTGCCCTGGGCGTGCTCGACGCCGTCCAGCAGGGCACGATCGAGCTCGGCCACAGCGCTACCTACTACTACACCGGCAAGAACCCGGCGCTCGCCTTCGACACGGCGATGCCGTTCGGCCTGATGGCGCGCCAGCAGAACGCCTGGCTCTACCACGGCGGCGGCCTGGAGTTGATGCGCGAAGTGTTCGCCGATTTCGACATCGTCAACTTCCCCTGCGGCAACACCGGCTGCCAGATGGGCGGCTGGTTCCGCCGCGAGGTGAACACGCTGGCGGAGCTGCGCGGGATCAAGATGCGCATTCCCGGCCTCGGCGCCGAGGTCCTGAGTCGCCTGGGCGTCACCGTCCAGACCATTCCCGGCGGCGAGATCTACCCGGCGCTGGAGCGCGGCGTCGTCGACGCGGCGGAGTGGATCGGCCCCTACGACGACCTGAAGCTCGGCTTTCAGCGGGTGGCGAAGAACTACTACTACCCCGGGTGGTGGGAACCGGGGCCGACGCTTTCGCTCTACGTCAACCGCACCGCCTGGGACTCGCTGCCCTCCGAGTACCAGGCGATCGTCGCCGCCGCCGCGGCCGAGACGAACATCGACATGACCGCCCGCTACGACGCCCAGAACCCCGGCGCCATGCGGACCCTGGTGGAAGAAGGCGTGACGCTGCGGCCGTTCTCGGACGAAATCATGACCGGCTGCCGGGACACCGCCTTCGAACTGATGAACGAGAACGCGGCGGCCGACTCCGGTTACCGGAAGATCTTCGAGTCCTGGGACGAGGCCCGGCAGTCGGCCTTCCGCTGGTTCAGCACCGCCGAGCAGGCGTACGCGCGGTTCTCCTTCGGCGGCGGCTGAGCGCCGCTGGACCGCTGGCGAGGCGGTCCATGACTCCTCGAACCACTACGGACTAACATCCCGCGCTGCAAAGTGAGTGAGATAGGGAGGGGAACAGCGGGTTCGCGCCGACGCTACACCGCAGGCGCGCTATTCTGCGGCATGGGCGGTTTCGCTTCAGGCATGGACCGGGAGGGCTTCGCCTTGCGCTGGGCTACCGACTCCGACGCGGCCGCCTGCGCCACGTTTCACCACCGCTTCCCTGACGTCCCCGTGCTTGAGAGGGATGTGGCCGATCTCTCCGTGGCCGTCGATCAGCTCGAGCCTGTCGATGTCCTGACGGCCGGCTTTCCGTGCCAGAGCTTCTCGCAAGCCGGCGACCGGCGGGGCTTCGACGATCCGCGTGGCAGGACGTTCCTTGAGATCATTCGCCTTGTTGGTGAATTCACGGGGGCAGATAGGCCCCGGCTCCTCCTTTTGGAGAACGTCCCGCATCTCCTCCACGGTGCCGGAGGCGCCTGGTTCGACCGAGTGCGGCGTGAGTTGAGGCGTGCCGGCTATTGGTTTCGGCAGTCTGCGTGCTGGGTGGCCAACGTGAAGGATGAAACCGCTCTTCCTCAGGACCGTGAGCGCCTGTTCATGGTGGCCGCTTCAAGGCACCACTTCAGTTTCAACCCATTCATGCCTCCGCCAGACCGTCCGGAAAGCGCCCAGTCCGAATCGTCCGCCAAGCGGAACGGAAGGCACGGCCTGGATGAGTTCGTCGACCGGCGCAGCCCCCGAGAATCCTCCGAGTATCTTTGGCTCTTTCAAAGAATGGCTCTTCAGGATTGATGGTGGAGATGGCGTAGTCTGGCGGTATGCGTGACACAGACTTGTACGGTCGGATTCTCGGCATCGAGAGTCCTTGGGAGG
>JAPVWO010000248.1 GCA_027493375.1 Candidatus Multivorans thiocomprendens
TCCGGCCTCCGCGACTGGCGGCTCGCCTACGACGGCCGCTACAAGCTGGTCACCGGCTTCGGGGACGAGGACATGCTGTGGGATCTGGAAGCGGATCCGATGGAGACGGAGAACGTGGCGGCGAAGCAGCCGGAGGTGGTCCGGCGGTTGCGCGACGCACTGCCGGCCTGAGCCCGCTATCATCCCGCCGCCGCTGCCCGCGGCAGTCCTCCCGGCTTCGATCATGTCCCTCCGTTCGACGCTTGCCGCGATCCTGCTCGCGGCTGTCGCCATCCCCGCAACCGCGCAGTCCGAGGCAACCACGGGCATCATCCGCGGCACGGTCCGCGGGCCCGACGGCGCCACCGTCGGCGGCGCCCACGTGCTGATCCAGCATGCCGAGACAGGGTTTACGACCTCCGTGGAGACGACAGCCGCGGGCACGTTCGCCCGCACGCTGCTGCCGCTCGGGTCGTACGAGCTGATCGTGACCAGGGATGACGAAGGCTTGATGGAGCGACTCGCCGGCCTGACGCTTCGCGTCGGCGAGAGCCTGAACCTCGACATCGAACTGAAGCCCGTCGTTGCCGAAGAGATCCCCGTCGTCGCCGATGCCTACGGGACGGCGGCCACCGAGGACGTGACGACTTCCCAGCGGCTCTCCGACGAGGTGATCGAGGGGCTGCCCACGAACGGCCGGAACTTCTTCGACCTGACCCTGCTCACGCCGGGCGCCTCACTCTCCCAGGGTCCCGACGGCGATGAGCTGAACATCAGCGGTCAGCGCGGCATCTTCAACAACTTCATCGTCGACGGCGCCGACTTCAACAACTCCTTCTTCGGCGAGCAACGGGGCGGCCAGCGGCCGGCCTTCACCTTCAACCAGGACGCGATTCAGGAGATGGTTGTCATCAACCAGGGCGCGACGGCCGAGTTCGGGCGCTCGGCCGGCGGCTTCGTCAACGTGATCACGAAGTCAGGGACGAACGAACTCGAAGGAACGATGCACACGTTCCGGCAGTGGGACGGGATCTCGTCCGAGCACCCGGCCGGGGAGGCCGCGAAGCCGGAGTTCGAGCGCCTGCAGTACGGCTTCACGCTCGGCGGTCCGATCAGGCGGAACCGGCTGTTCTTCTTCGGCGCCTACGACGAGCAGGACGCCTCGGAGACCAAGCAGGTCGTGCGCAACGTCGCCGGCCCCGCCAACCTGGCGCGGCTCGACCGTTTCCTGCGGGACCGCTGGCCCGGCCTGTTCGGCGACGAGTTCGGCCCCATCGAGCGCACCGACGACAACCGCGCCCTGATCGCCAAGCTGGACTTCAACTTCAGCGAAAGCCACCAGGCGTCGGTCAAGTACAACTACACCTGGTCCGAGCAGGAGAACGGCACGTTCGACGTCGACTCCTGGGGCCTGTCCGCGAACGGCATCGAGCAGGACTACTCGCACGCCGTCAACCTCAGCCTGCGCTCCCTACTGAGCAACCGGACCTCGAACGAACTCCGCCTGCAATGGGCGCGCGAGCACCGGCCGCGACGCTACGGCGGACCGCTGCAGCCTGGAGTCGAGCCGCCGCCTCAGCCGCCGTACCAGGTCCTCGGCGGCAGGCCCTTCCCCGACATCGCGATGGACTTCGCCGACGGCTTCCGCATCGGCCTGCCGTTCTTCCTGCCGATCGGCGCCGACGCGGCGGACGACCGCAGGCAGCTCGTCGACAACGTCTCCACGCTGCTCGGCGATCACCTGGTCAAGGCGGGCATCGAGGCGAACCGGACCGGAGTCAGCCAGCAGTTCCTGGGGTTCGGCAACAGTCGCTACATCTTCGACTCGGTGGATGGCTTCATCCACTTCGTCGAGCAGGGGAACCGCTACGTCACCTGCTCCGACGGCACGAGCAGCGCAGCCGGCGCCTGCCCTCCCGGAACCGGGATCACCGGGCCCGTCCTGCTCTATCTGCAGGCCGCGACCGTGCCCGGCGTGCCGCCGGAGGACCTGGGGCGGCAGGCCTTCGACGTCGACGAGGTCGCGCTGTTCCTGCAGGACACCTGGCAGGCGAGCGACCGGGTCGTCCTGAACCTCGGGCTGCGCTGGGAGGGAACCTGGAACCCGGAACCGCTGATCGCCCCGCGGGACACCTGGTTCGCGCCCTACCTGGACGATCCGCGGTTCCCGTCGGACGGCACGATCCCCGACGATCTCGACAACTTCCAGCCCCGGCTCGGCCTGGTGTGGGACGCCTCGGGCGACGGCTCCAACGTGTTGCGGCTGAACGCCGGCTCCTACGTCTCCCGCATCCCCAGCCTCGTCCTGGCCGGTCCGCGCACGACGAACGGCGCCTTCCAGCAGGTCCTCTTTCGCAGCAGCGCCGCCTCACCGGCGCTCGGCCCGGTGCCGCCCATCGACCAGCAGATCGACGGCTCGGACACGCTTCCCTTTCTGCCCGACATCACCGTCGTCGACCGCGACCTGGAACTGCCGGAAACCTGGTCGTTCGGCGCGGGCTTCGAGCGGCGGCTGGGACGCGGCGTCACCGCCGAACTCTCCTACCAGCACGCGCGGACGGACGAGCTCTTTCGCTTCGTCGACCGCAACCACCCGGGATTCGGCGCGCCCTTCGGCGCCGGCACCCATCCTGGCGGCGGCGGCATCAATGCCCTGAACAACACGGAAAGTTCGGCGCGCTCCCGCTACCACGGCCTGACGGCCAGCCTGCGCGGCCGCGACGCCTTCGACGGCCTGCTCACCTTCGAGGTGAACTACACCTTCAGCCGGGATCGCTCCGACGACGACAACGAACGCGACCCCTTCACCTTCCGCTACGCCGATCCGACCGACCTCGGCCCCGAGTTCGGCTGGTCGGACCGCGACCGCCGTCACCAGGTCGCCGGCTACCTGCTCTTCGCCCTGCCCGGCAAGGTCCAGTTCAGCAACGTGTTCCGCTACCTGTCGGCGTCGCCCGTGTCGGGGTCCTGCGCCGCCACCGGGCGGAGAGCCGCTCAGCCAGACGACCGCATCTGCGCGGACGGCCGCGTCCTCCAGCGAAACACCTTGCGCCGCGACAACGACTTCCTGACCTGGGACGTACGACTCTCCCGTGCATTCACCGTGGGGCCGGGCATCACCCTCGAACCGGTCTTCGAGATCTTCAACCTGACGAACGCCGACAACCGTCTCGACGCCTCCCAGGGCTCCCTGCTCTTCAACTTCGACGGCACGATCCGCAGCGGCCTGGGAGACAGCCGCCGCGGCCAGATCGGCCTGCGGGTTCACTTCTGAAGACCCGGAGGCACTTCTAGGCGCCGAGGATCCGCAGCTCCCTCGGCGACGACGTGAGCAGGTCGCAGCCCTGCTCGGTCACCCGGACGTTGTCCTCGATTCGCACCCCGCCCCAGCCGTCGAGATAGAGGCCCGGCTCGATCGTGAACACCGCCCCCTCCTCGACAACGTCGGTGTTGCCCGCCATCACGGACGGCGGCTCGTGGATTTCCAGGCCCAGGCCGTGCCCCGTGCGATGGGTCATGAACTCCTTGAAGCGGGCGGCTCGCAGGTTCGCCTGGCAGTTCTTGTGGACATAGTCGTACGTGACGCCGGGACGTGACGCCGCCACTCCGCGGATGTTCGCCTGGAGCACGGCCTCGTAGACCCCCCGCATCCGGTCCGTCGGCGAGCCGCTGACGACGAAGGTGCGGGTGATGTCGCAGTGGTAGCCGTCGAACGATGTCCCGAAGTCGATCAGCAGGAACTCGCCCTCCTCCATCTTCCGTTCGTCGGGCACTCCGTGGGGCAGAGCGCTCTTCGGACCGCTGAGAACGATCGGGCCGAAGGAGATGCCGCCCCCGCCGCGGCGCAGCAGCTCGCTCGAGAGCTTGGCGGCGATCTCGCGCTCGGTGCGCCCCGGCTTGACGTCCCGCAGCGTGAACTCGAGCGCCGCCTCGGCGATCTTCGACGCCTGCTGGATCGCTTTCGCCTCCTCGTCGCTCTTCCTGAGCCGCAGTTCGCTGACGATCGATTCGGCGCTCTCGAGCTTCGCCTTCGGAAGCTCGCGGGACAGGTGCTGGACCTCCATGTAGCGCAGGCTGAGCGGTTCGACCGCCACCCGCGCCGCCTTTCCGATGCCCTTGAACGCCGCGGCCGCGGCTTCCTCCGGACCGTCCGCGTCGTCCCAGAGGTGCACCGACTCGACGGCCGGCGCGACGCCGCGGAAGTTGGCCTCCTCCAGCGCGGGCACGATCGCCACGGGAGCGTCGGCGGTCGGCACGATGAGCAGGAAGAGCCGCTCGTGGCCGTCGAAGTGGTGGCCCAGGAGCCAGGTCAACGTGGCGCCCGGCGTCAGCACGACGGCGTCCGCGCCGGCCGAGGCCGCCGCCTGCCGCAACTGCTCGAGACGCTCGGCATCGCGGCTCAAGTGCCTCGGTGCGCCCGCGTCCTCGGTCCCTTCCGCGAGCCCTTCTGCCACCGTGTCGTCGCCCATCTTGTCGTCGCCACCCTTCCCGAGGTTGTCCTTCGACGGAGTGTCGAACCCGACAGCTTACTCCGAACGCTCCAGCGTGCTGACGAGGACCCCCGGGCGCGATAAAGTCGCGCCCATCATGGACACATCGATCGGCTCCGAATACGACTTCCTCCGCGAGGAGATCCGCTCCTTCCTCACCGCCAATGGGGACGTTGCCGTCCCGGCCGGTCCCGGCTTCGGCGGTGACGCATCGCAGATCCGTGAAAGAACCCTGGAGTGGCAGAAGCGGCTCTTCGACGCCGGCTACGCCGGCCGCACGATCCCCAAGCGCTACGGCGGCGCCGGTCACGAGCCCGATGCCCTCGCCAGCCTGGTGATCGAGGAGGAGTTCCAGAACGCCGGGATCTCCCTTGGGATGGAGAACCAGGGCACAGGAATGTTCGTCCCGACGCTGCTGCACTTCGGCCGCGAGGACCAGAAGCAGGAGCTGATCCGGCCCACGATGCGCGGCGAACTGATCTGGTGCCAGGGGTACAGCGAGCCGGGATCCGGTTCCGACCTGGCGTCGCTGCGGACCTCCGCGGTGCTCGACGGCGACGAATACGTGATCAACGGCCAGAAGATCTGGACCAGCGGCGCCCGCGAGGCCGACATGATGTTCGCCCTGATTCGCACCGAAGCGGACGCGGGAAAGCACGGCGGCATCAGCTACATCGTCCTGTCGATGGACACTCCCGGCCTCGACGTGCGCCCGTTGATGACGATGACCGGCGACGCCTCCTTCAACGAGGTCTTCTTCACCGACGCGCGGGTGCCCGCCATGAACGTCGTCGGCCGCCCCGGTCAGGGCTGGGAGGTCGGCACCTACACCCTGCGCTTCGAGCGCAACATGCTCGGCCGCTCGAGCACGACCGAGAGCTACCTCGCCGGTTGCGTCGACATCCTGCGCGAGACCGGCCTGATCGACTCGCCCGTCTACCGGGACCGGCTGCTCAAGCTCGAGGGCCGGGTGCAGGCAATGAAGTACCACCAGTTGCGCCTCCTCACCGACAGGTTGAAGAAGCGCGACTCCGGCGCCGGGGGACTCATCGTCAAGCTGAACAGCTGCCAGTTGAACTACGACGTCTGCGCCCTGGCGATCGACGCGATGGCGGAGCGCGGCGTCCTGAAGCGCGGCTCGAAGCACGTACGCGACTACGGCAACTGGCAGCGCAACTACATGTACGCCCTGGGCCTGATCATCGGCGGCGGCACCGCCCAAATCCAGAAGAACATCATCGGCGAGCGGGGCCTCGGCCTTCCGCGGGAGCCGAAGCCGGCCGCGGCCTAGCGTCCGCGCCACCGCTAGACAAAGGAGTCCAGCATGGACTTTGGACTGACGCAGCCGCAAGAGCTGCTTCGAGATTCGATCGCCCGCTTTCTCGCCCAGGACGTAGACATCGAGCGCGTTCGGCGCGTGATGGACTCCGAGTCGGGACAGGACGAGGCGATCCACGGCCAGCTCGGCGACCTGGGGATCACCGGCTTGCTGATTGACGAGGGTCTCGGCGGCATCGGCCTGGGCATGCAGGAAGCCGGAATCGCCGCGCAGGAGATGGGTCGCGCCGCGGCGCCCGTCAACTTCCATTCGTCCTACGTCCTGGCGCCGCTGCTGATCGCGGCCGCGGATGGAGGCGAGCGCCGGAACGAGCTGCTCGGTGGGATCGCCGAAGGGAGGACACTGGTCACCCCCGTTCTCGACGCCCCGATCCGGAACGGCCGCGTCGACGGAACCGTGCTCTACGTCCCGGACGCCGCCTGGTCCGATGCCTTCCTGCTCGAGTCCGGGGGCAGCCTCCACCTGCTCGAGGCGACCGTTGCGGGGATCGGCATCGAGCCGCTGCAGACCGTCGACGGCACGCGACGGGTCGCGGAGGTCACGTTCTCCGGCATCGACCTGGGAGCGGCCGAAAGCCTCGGCGGCAACGCCGATTCCACCCGGCGCGCCGTCCACGCGGCACAGATCGCCCTAGCCGCCGACGCCCTCGGCGCGGCCCAGAAGGGGCTGCACATCGCCGTCGACTACGCGAAGGAGCGCAAGCAGTTCGAACGCATCATCGGTTCCTTCCAGGCCGTCAAGCACATGTGCGCCGAGGTCCTGGCTGAAGTCGAGCCCGTCGAGTCCCTGCTCTGGCACACCGCCGACGCCTGGGACGAGGGCTCCGAGGAGATCGAGCACCTCGCTCCCCTGCTCAAGGCCCACGCCACCGAAGTCGCGAGCCAGGCCGTCACGATGACCACCCAGGTCTTCGGCGGCATCGGCTTCACCCACGAGTGCGACATGCACATCTTCTACAAGCGGGTCGGCTACGACCGGCAGATGCTGGGGAACCCGACCGCGCTCCGGGAGCAGGCAGCGGCGGTGATGTACGCCTGAGGGACGGCGAGCCGGTCAGTCGTCCTCCCGCGAGAAGTCGCCGGCCGCCAGGAGCACCAAGCCATTCGGATGCTTGAACCGTGTGCTCTCGTTTAGCAGCCGACGTTCCCCAGCCGACTTCAGTTGGCGAATGGTCTCACTCCGGTCTTCAACGGGACCCGACGAGACCCGAGCCGCTCTTCCTTCGCCGAGCAGCCACTTCGCAACGAACGCCGGCCCGGCTTCCACGTCTCCACTGCTTTCATCAACGAACGTAGCCAGGAGCTCATCAAGCACCGGGGCGCCCTGGTCGTTCTGCCACCGCACCTTGATTGCCGCCAACGCCCCTTCCACCCCACAACCGCTGACGGAACCGTAAACACCGTCAAACTTCAACGACTTCCCCTCGTCGATGAGGTAGCGGAAGAACTCACTCCCGAAATCCAGCAAGACGTCGTCCTGGAAACGCTGCGCCAACCGGCGATCGGTCGTCACGTCGACGACGGTCCGTCGTCCGAATTCCGCGAACCTGCCCCTCAGCGCTTCAGGGAGCCGCAACTCCACCACGCGACCGCCGTGGCGCGGATTCCTTGTCTCAACGCCAAGCCGCTGCAACATTCCGTCGACGAAGGCCCGAACGTGGTCCATGGTCAGATTCACAACGCCCCGAAAGGCATCCGGATCGAAGCTGGAAGCAAAGGCCAGAATCTCCTCCTGGAGGCCTCTCGCCCGCCGAGCGCGGTCGACCGCGTCGTCCACCTGCCTCTTGCTACGTTCGACGACGAATTCAGTCGAGCTCCGGAGCAAGGAGGCCATGTCCACCTGCTCCAGCACCTCGCCGACGATCTCCGTGTGCAATCGCTCGCTGAACTCCTCGCCGACCGGCATCATGTCACGCACGATGGCGTCCACACGGCTCAGCATCAGGTCGATCAGAGCATTGTCGAAGCTGTCCTTCGCATGCAGATTGAAGACGACGACTGGATGATCCTGCCCGTACCGATACAGGCGACCGATGCGTTGCACAAGTCTGGCCGGACTCCACGGCAGGTCGTAGTTGACCATGATGTGGCAAGAACGATGCAGATTCAGCCCCTCTCCACCTGCCTCGGTCGACACGAGGAAACGGGGGACGCCTTCATTGAACTCGGCGATCGCAGCGAGCTTCTCAGAGAGACTCATTCCGCCGTGAATCAGCAGAACCCCGCCGGCCTCAGGGAAGCGCTTCTCCAACTCTTCCCGAAGGTACTGCTGCGTCATGCGGTACTCAGTGAAGACGAGCAGTTTCTCCCTCTCGTCGATCCCGGCAACTACGTCATCCAGGAAGACGCGGAGCTTCTCGTCCTGGGGGCGTATCCGTGCACACAACTGCAACAGTTCAGCGATCATCCCGCGCTCGAACTGGAAGAACTCGGGCACGTGAGCCATTCGGCCTGTCTCGGCCAGATCATCCTGATCGTCCCCGCCTTCGATCAAGTCCTCGATGTCAACGGCGGCGTACTCCAGGTCAGACTCTTCCACCGACGCACGTTCCTGATAACCAAGACGATCCAGCCGTCGGCGCAGAGCGCAGTCGATCGCGGCAACGCTTGACGAGGCCAGCTTCCGGTACACCGTCATCACGAATCCGATCGCGCGCCGCTGTCCTCCCTCCTCGCCAGCCCGATAGCCACGCCGCAGATACTCCCGCAGAGCTCGGTTGAACTCACGTGTTTCCGGCGATGGCTGAATCGGAACACGATGCACCTGCTGGCCCTTGAAGATGAAACGCCCCTCGGCATCCGTGACGCTGGACTTTCGATTGCGCAGGATAAGTTCGCCTACCACTTCAGGATTCAGATCGAGGGTGCGGATCCGCTCTCGAAGGTCCGGGCGCACCAACTCCAGAAGAAAGACGAAGCGATCCGCGTACCCTTGGTGAGGCGTCCCGCTGAGCACGAGGAAGCCATCGGCCAAGGGGCGTAGCGTCTCTGCGAGGCGGTATCTCTCGGTACGCTCTGAACCGCGGCGACTCAGCTTGTGACCTTCATCGAACACGACCACGTCCCAACCGCCAGCCTGCCGAAGCAGTGCGAGCCGCTCCTCTCGCTTCGCCAAGTCAAGCGAGACGATGACCCGATCGTAGTACCGCCAGTGCTCGGCTGCAGGAATGCTGAAGTCCTTTCCGAAGATTCGATAGTCCTGCTCGAACTTGTACTTCAGCTCGTCCTGCCACTGTCTTGTAAGGCCCGCCGGCGTGACAATCAACACCCGTCGGGCCTGGCCGCGCCGACTCAGCGCCGCGAGCAGGAGGCCTACTTCGATCGTCTTGCCCAACCCCACATCGTCCGCAATGAGCCAATTGTTGTTCCCCGACGAGAGGATCCTGTGCACAAGGTGGAGTTGGTGGGGCAAGGGGTCCACATCCAGCCGATCCAACGAGCCCGTCAGCTGGTTCCAGTTCTCCAACGCATGGGCCAGGAACTTGAGCCGGAAGCGCTCGGCGTGGTCCTCGGTGCCAAGCTCCGCTCGCCTGTACCGCATCTCTGCATCCTTGACGCGTCGCAGATTCTCGTAGGGCAGCCACAGTGACCGGCCGTCGTCGTGCCACTGCACCAGGACCTGCTCCCTGCCCGCCAGGTTGCGGACACCGACCACAGTTCCCATGCCAAGAGTCGTCCGGGCAGCCGAAACGGGTACGTCCTGCACAGTCCATTTCGCCTGGAAGCCGCTTCGCAGGGCCTCGAGTGGCTCCCAACGGACGTGTTGGCCTGCCCACTCGACTTCCAGCTCCACGGATTCGCCGCGCTTCCGGTGACCCAAGACCCGACCCAGCTCGCGATCTTCGACGAGCCGTCGGACCCAACAGCCCGCGGTCGGAATCAGGCGTTCACCAGGCACTTCTCGAATCCACCGTACCTGGCTCGACTTTGAAGAAGTACATCGGACAAACCTCGGCCCGGTCCAGAGCCCAGTTGAGCCGCCGCCGATCGCCGCTCAGGTCGGCCGTGATCACGACCCGATCGATAGCAGTTGCACGACGACTTAGCGCCGCCCATCGCGGATCCCCCGCAGTCCGCTCCAGAACGACCTCCACGTACGCAGCGACGCTCGGATAGCCGGGGCTTCCGCGTGTCAGCGCTTGCCAGTCCCGGAGCCAGTCGAGGTCGAACATCTGTTCGACCGGGTACTCGGCCCGGGCCACGGCGACACGCAACGCCAAGCTCCAAGACGGCAGGTGCAGCCCGTCGCCACGCCGCTGCCAAGTACAAGGCTCCTCGAGCCAGAGGCTTCGGAGCGTTACGGTCGTCATGAGCGTGTCCAGATCAATCCCGACGCGGCAGAGACCGTCGATCGCGCGGAACGTAGCGGGATGCGGGTACTCGGTGAACAGGTCCTGGAGGTCCGCAACGGCCGCCTGTCGCTCCGATTCGCATCTGACCTTCAGGAGCTTCGCGATCTTCGCCGCCTTCTCGGAAGATCGATAGTCGGAGTGAGTCTCCTCCACCTCGGATTCCCACGGAGAACGACGCGCCTCCGGATCAAAGTCGTCTACGAAGTCCTCCAGTCCCAGGAACTCTGCCGCGTCGCCCAGGGCTGGCTCTCCCTGGTACAAAACTCCTTCAGCAACGGGACCGTCCGTCGCGCCTCCCTGGAGTTCTTCGAGCCCCTCCTCGATCGCGAGGTGTCTGAGGTCTCCCAAGACCCCAACTCCTTCCAGATCTTCGTAGAGCCCCAACGAGTCTGGTAGGTCGCCGACCAACTCGGGGGCATCACTCACGACCGGAAGGACACCTTCCGAATCTCCGGCACCGGAGGCCGCGGTTGATGGGGCAGCTTCAGCGGACCGCTCCCGACCGGGTCCAGTCCGAGCTCGCACTCCAGACACCGGAAGGGCCTGATCCTCGACCGTCCAAGGGTCGATCGGATCGCCAACGCCTGTACGTTCGTCGGGGGCCATGAAATCCCGGCGCTCCCAACCAGCGATTCCTGCACGAGGCATGGGGCGAGTCGTATGACGACGGCGAGACGACTTCACTCGGACGAATCCACTCCCTCCCAAAGGCTGGGAGCGTACTCTACGGAACAGCCGACGAGGCACGCTGGCCACCGAAGAACCTTGGCCGCGGTCCAACTCCTCCTTGTACCCTTGCCCGGTGACTCCCTCAACCGCCGCTTCCGAACTCCCCGAACACGACCCGGAAGTCGGTCAACTCGTCCACCTTCGTAGCCGGCGCTGGCTGGTCGAGGACGTCCAATCTGGCGAGAAGCCCGGCCACTCCTCCGTCGTCCGCCTCGCCTGCGCCGAGGACGACGCCCAGGGCGAGGAGATCGAGGTCTTCTGGGACTACGAAGTCGACCGCCGCATCCTGAAGCAGGAGGGCTGGGGCGAACTCGCCGCAAAGGGCTTCGACACGCCACGCCGCTTCCCTTCCTGCACACCTTGCGCTGGAACTGCGTCACCGCGACCGACCCGAACCTCTTCCAGGCACCGTTCCGGGCCGGCATTAAGCTGGACGCCTACCAGATGGAGCCGCTGCGCAAGGCGCTCCGGATGCCGCGGGTCAACCTCTTCATCGCGGACGACACTGGCCTGGGCAAGACGATCGAGGCAGGCTTGATCGCCCGCGAGCTGCTGCTCCGCAAGAAGGTCAGGACGATCGTCGTCTCGGCGCCGAGTTCCGTTCTCGAACAGTGGCAGGGCGAGATGGAGGAACGCTTCGGGCTGCTGTTCGAGATTCTCGACCGCGCCTACTTCACGCGCATGAGGCGCGAGCGCGGCTTCGGCGTCAATCCGTGGCGGACCCACAGCCGGTTCCTCGTCTCGCACAACCTGTTGCGCGACGCCACCTACGCCGACCCGATGCGCGAGTGGCTGGGGCCGGTGGTGCTGCCCGGAAGCCTGCTGATCCTCGACGAGGCACACCACGCCGCTCCCGCGAGCGGCGGACGCTACGGCATCGAGTCGAAGTTCACCCACGCCGTCCGCGACCTCAGCGGCCGTTTCGAGCATCGGCTCTTCCTCTCCGCGACGCCCCACAACGGCCACTCGAACAGCTTCTCCACCCTGCTGGAGCTGCTCGATCCGAACCGCTTCACCCGCGGGGTCAAGGTCCGGAAGAGGTCGCTCGAAGCCGTCATGGTGCGCCGCCTGAAGGAGGACATCCGCAACGTCCAGGGCGGCTTTCCGAGGCGCCGCGTTGTGCCCGTGAAGATCGACGATCTCCCCGAGGATGCTCCCGAACTCCTGCTCTCCCGCCTGCTCGACGAATACCGCGAAGCCCGCGAGGAACGGTTCAAGACGGCGCCGAAGTCGGCCCGCGCCGCCTCCGGCCTGCTCGTCGTCGGCCTTCAGCAGCGGCTGCTTTCCTCCATCGAGGCGTTCGCGCGCAGCCTGAAGACGCACCGCGGCACGCTCGAACGCCGGCGCCGGAAGGCGGCGGACTCGGCCGGGCGGAGCGGCGCCCAAGGCCGGGCGAACCGTTTCGTCTCCGGCTCGTGGCTCGCCGGGGGAGAAGGCGACGAGGACCGAGCGGCCTTCACCGGCGAAGAAGCAGAACGGGAGGAGGAGGGCCAGATCCGCGACCTGAACGCCTCGGCCGAATCCGCACCCGCGGCTGACCGGACCGAGGGCGACCCCCTCCAGCGCGAGAACGACCTGCTCGATCGGATGCAACGAATCGCCGAGCAAGCTCGCGGCAGGCCCGACGCGAAGACCCGTGAACTCGTCGACTGGATCCGCGAGCACCTCTGCCCCGGCCTGCCGCCCCTGGGCAAGGCGCTCTCCGCCGGCGCTTCCCCGCCGCGCTGGAACGACCGCCGACTGCTCGTCTTCACCGAGAACCGGGAGGGCACGAAGCGCTATCTCCGCGCCATGCTCGACGCCGCGATCGCCTCCACCGACCGCGCCGAGGAACGGATCGTGACGATCGACGGGCTCACCCGCGGACCCCGGCGGCGCGAGATCCAGCGCCGGTTCAACGCCGTTCCGAAGGAGGAGCCGCTTCGCATCCTCCTGGCGACGGACGCCGCCCGCGAGGGCCTGAACTTCCAGGCCCACTGCACGGACCTGTTCCACTTCGACCTGCCGTGGAACCCCGGGCGCATCGAGCAGCGGAATGGCCGCATCGACCGCAAGCTCCAGCAGGCGCCCGAGGTCCGCTGCCACTACTTCGTCCTGCCCCAGCGCGCCGAGGATCGCGTGCTCCACGTGCTCGTCAGGAAGACCGAGACGATCAAGACCGAGCTCGGCAGCCTGTCCCAGGTCATCGACGACGCGGTGGAACGCCGCCTGACGAAGAGCGGCATCCGCCACCGCGACGCCGGCCGTCTGGCCCGCGAGATCGAGCGCGCCGACATCGACGCCGAGCGCCGGCGCCTGGTCAACGAAGAACTGGAGGCCGCGCGCGAACGCCGGGACGACCTGAAGCGGCAGATTGCGCGCTGCCGGGACCTCCTGCAGCGGTCTCGCCAGTGGGTCCAGTTCGAGGAAAACGCCTTCCGCGACGCCCTGTCCTGTTCGCTCGAAATCGCAGGCACGGCGCCTTTGCGGCGAGTGCGAGGCGAAGACGGCGGCGAGGTCTGGACCTTCCCGGTTCTGGACGGCCAGACCACCACCGACCCGAGTTGGGCCGGCACGCTCGACTCCTTGCGGCGACCCCGACGCCGCAACCAGAAGCTCACCGAGTGGCGGAAGGAGGAACCGCCGCGCCCGGTCGTGTTCGAGGATCCCGGCATCCTCACCGACGACACGGTTCACCTTCATCTCGAACAGCGCGTCGCCCAGCGCCTGCTCGCCCGCTTCCGCTCCCAGGGCTTCGTGCATCACGACCTCTCGCGCGCCTGCCTTGCCCAGTCGGCCGACTCGATTCCCCGCGTCGTCCTGCTCGGCCGGCTGACCCTCTACGGCCGGCGCGCCGAACGGCTACACGAGGAGATCGTGACGGCCGCGGCCCGGTGGGTCGAACCGGGGAGGCGCGACGCCCCGCTCGCCGCTTACGCGCGCGACGCGGAGATCCGCGCCCTCGACTTGCTGGAGCAGTCGCTGGCGCGCTCCGGCGGCCGCCCGGTGAACGACGTCGTCGTCCGCCGACTGCTCGGCTCGGCGCCGCGCGACGTGGACGAACTCCGGCCCCAGCTAGAAGCCCGCGCCCGCGCGATGGAGGAAACGGCGACCGAGCGGCTGCGAGAGCGCGGCGAACGCGAGAGTCGGGAACTCCGGGAGACGCTCGAACGCCAGCGCGGCCACGTCGGCGGGGAGCTGGAGCGGCGCGAATCGACGCTGTTGCAGCGAACCCTGGCCTTCAGCCAGGCCGAAGAGCGGCAACTCCTGGCCGACATGAACTCCTGGCGCCGCCGCCTGGAACAGTTCGACCGCGATCTGGACCGGGAGCCCCGGCGCGTTCGCGACTTCTACGAGGTCCGCGCCGTGCCGCCGGTCGAGCCGCTCGGCGTCGTCTACCTGTGGCCGGAAACGAACTGATCCCGCCCGGATCGATTCCCCTGCGCTCTCTGCCGTAGCCGATGGCCCGACCGAACGCGAACACGCTCGCCCACCTCGAGTGGCTCGGCTTCGTTCAGCCGACCGGGCTTGTCGTCTCGGCGCCGGCGCTGGACAAGGCAGGCGTCGTGCTGCAGCGAAGCGACCGGGAAGGCCAGCAGCGCCTGCAGGCAGCCGTCGAAGAGCAGCGGTTCGGGGAAGGCGAGGCGCCGCGGCCCTTCCTGCCCGACTTCGAGGAGTTCGCCCGCTCCGTGCTCGACTGGAAGTTCTCGCCCAGGGGCTACGCCGGCGGCCCCGGCGCCTCGCTGCCGGACGAACTGAGCCTTCACCTACCGGACTACGGTGAGACCCTGCGCCCGGACTTCGCGGTCCGCGAGCGCGAACCGGAAGAGGACGGATCGGCCTGGCAACTGCTGGTGCGAACCCTTGAGACCGGCCAGGACTTCGATCGGGTCGCGGCCGGCGCCGGCCGGCTGGAGGCCTCGCCCCACAGCCGGTTGGAACGCTTGCTCCGGGCGAAGAACGTCCCCGCCGGCCTGCTCTTCAACGGCCGCTCCCTTCGACTGGTCTCGGCCCCGCGTGGCGAGAGCTCGGGCTGGATGGACTTCCGCGTTGCCGACATGCTGCTGCCGGCCGGCCGGCCGATCTGCACCGCGCTCCGACTGTTGCTGAACGAGCGCCGGCTGCTGGCTCTGCCCAGGAATCAGCGACTCGCCGCCCTGCTCGCCGACAGCCGGAAGTACCAGAACGAGGTCAGCGAGAGGCTTGCCGTGCAGGTGCTGCACGCGCTCTACGAGCTCCTCCGGGGATTCCAGGCCGCCCACGACGCTTCGCGCGACGATCTGCTGAACGACCAGTTGCGCGAAGACCCCGGTGGCATCTACCGGGGCCTGCTCACGGTCGTTCTCCGGCTCGTCTTCCTGCTCTTCGCGGAAGAGCGCGACCTGCTTTCGGACGACGAGACGTTCGTTCGCCACTACTCACTGGCCAGCCTCCACGACCGGTTGCGGGCCGACGCGGCGCTTCACCCCGACACGATGGATCTTCTTGACCGGCGACTTCTGGAGAGATCGTGCCTCTTCATGGGTGAGCACAGAAGCTGTGCACAGGGCCCAGCACGTAGCCTTGTAGCTGAGCCCAAGACGAAGCGCGAGCTGATACACGTTGCGTCCTTGACGAAGCGCCTTCCTCGTCCAGCCGTGGCGCCGGGCCGACTTAAGGACGAGGTCCCTAGCCCCCAGCAGCTCAGAAGCGAACGTGTTCGCCGCGACCTCGTTCAGGTCCGCGTCGGGAGTGGAATACGGCCCTTGGACGTCCACTGTCGTCGTCGTGTCGACGTGGGGCTGATGGTCGAGCAGGATGTGACCAAGTTCGTGAGCGAGTGTGAATCGCTGTATCGCGAGGTTACGCCGAGTTGTCACGAGGATCCCGGCTGCGCCATCGGCTGCGCGAATATTGGCACCGAGCAACCCATCGAGCGGCCGAAAAAAGAGAGGGATGCGGCGTGACACCACGGCACCCACGATGTCGAAGCTCGTTCGGTCGCCGACGGGGACCTCGCCCAGCAGCTTTGCGGCTTCTGCCACCGCCTGCAGGACCCCTTCTCGCCTAGTCACTGGTGCTGCTCCTCGACCGGAGGAACTCTGCGAATCGAAGTACCTCCTGCCGGTCTCGCTCGGAGAGCTCTGCCGTTGCCCGAGCCAAGAGACCGACCGACTCGGAGCCCGACTCGCTCGAAACAGTGCCGGTAAGGCTCTCCATGCTTCGCTGATAGAGCCGCGCCAATCGACCAAGTTCCATGGCATTGACGCTCCGGGAGCCGCTCTCCATTAGGGAGACAGCCGACCGGGACACGCTCAGGTGTCGTGCGACCTCTTCCTGAGAGAAGCCGCAGTACTTGCGCGCGTCCCGGAGCCTAGTCCCCAGATCTTCGCGGCTCGACCGTTCTTCAGTCATCTCTCCCTCTCCTTCCCTACTCCACGATCATCACTGTGCGGTTGCCTCTAGCGCCGCAGGGATCAGCTCCGCGACTAGTTCATCCTCGCTGTCGTAGCCGCCAGAACGAATGAGCTTGAGGTCGAAGTCGCAACCGAGAACGTCCTCGAAGACCGGAACGAGCTCAACGACTACCTTCGAGTCGATCACGGGCATCGACCCCCAAGCGTCGGCGTGTTCGCGGGCCACTTCGTTAGTGGTGCCCTCCCGAACGAGTTCGTCCCAGTCCCGGAGTTTCTCCGCCAATGCCTCCCGCACTCGCCGCTCTAGCTCAGCCTTGAGTTCTTTGTGCGCCATAGCTCTCGCTTCGGATCGTCCGTTCGACTTCGACACATCCTACACGATGGCGTCCGAAAATCAAACAAGATCGTCTTACGGCTTCCGGACAAGGGCACAGGAGACGACCCAGCCCGGAACTCCCGTCGAACAGCGGACCTCTATTGACGCCCGGCGGAAGACCGTGGTCCCCTGGAGCACCCCGTCCACGCCGTCAGCCGACCATCGGATCAGGAGGTCCTCGAACGTCAGCCTCTCCTTCACCAGCGGAAACAGGGCCTTGAACGCGGCCTCCTTGACGGAGAAGAGGGCCGCTACTGCAACACGGGGGTCAAGACCCGGCGGAACATCTGGTGCTGTTCGGAGGGCCCCAACGCGCAACAGATCCCCTGGCTCGGCAGCCTCGATGTCCACTCCTACGCCATCGAAGGCGCCAAATTGGGCGAGCACGGCTACAACCTTGGTGCCCTTGTGGCTAACGCTGCCCAGAACGCCCGAGGGCCACGCCCTTTCTCCAGAGACGCGTCGACTGGGCTCAACGGCCGGTAGTCCAGCACTCCTGAGGAGGTCAGTCAGACAGGTGCGGGTGGCGAGACTCCTCACGCGTCGCAGCTCGTCGACTCGATCGTCGCGGCTGATCCGAGCCAGAGGAGGCAATGAACGCGCGAAGCAACCACCGCACACTGTTGCCTCCGGAAGGAGCCGACGAAGCTCGTCAACGACAGGATCAGCAGCCAATCTCAGACCGCAACGGCCCAAGCTACTCACTGAGCGAAGCTAGCAGTTAGACCCGAACACGCTTTGCGGCACCACGCGCGCAGGAGATTTCGTTGGGACTCACACAGAACCTGTAAGGTACGCGGGCATACAGTGGACCCCTAGCATCGCGGCGGCGAGCCCTCCACCGCCAACGACTAGACTCGCCGCATGAGCGCACGCCTGTTGACTCGCGTCGCCCTCCGCAACTACAAGAGCATCGCCGCCTGCGACGTCTCTCCGGCGAATCTCTGCTTCCTCGTCGGGCCGAACGGGTCCGGCAAGAGCAACTTCCTCGACGCGCTTTGTTTCGTCCGGGACTCGCTCCGGCACTCCATCGATCACGCGCTACGGGACCGCGGCGGAATCAACGACGTTCGGCGGAGATCCGGCGGTCACCCGACGCACTTCGGCATTCGCGTCGAGGTCGATCTGGACGAGTCGCACGGGCACTACGCGTTCAAGGTCGGCGCGAAGAGGGCGGGCGGCTTTGAAGTCCAGCGCGAGGAGTGCGTGGTGGTTCCCCGCGATGGCAGGGATCTGGATCACTACCGGGTGGAGAAGGGTGAGGTCAGGAAGAGCAGTCTGATGATCGGCCCAGTCGCAGCCTCAGACCGGCTGTACCTGGTCAACGTCTCCGGCCACGCGCCGTTCCGCCGCATCTACGACGCGCTGTCCACCCTCGGCTTCTACAGCCTGAACCCCCAGCAGATCCGCCAACCTCAACCGCCGGACCCCGGCCAGCTTCTGAGTCGGGACGGCAGCAACATCGCAAGCGTGCTGGCCAACGTGTCGGCGCGCTCACCCGACGCTCAACGGCGGATCCAGGACTATCTGAGCAGCGTCGTGCCGGGAATCGCCGGCGTCGCCCGCAAGATGGCGGGTCCCAGAGAGACCCTCGAGTTCCGGCAGGATGTGCGCGGTGCCAAACATCCCTGGAAGTTCGAGGCGAACAACATGTCGGACGGCACCCTCCGGGCGCTGGGCATCTTGGTGGCGGTCTTCCAGGGCGCCGGTAACGGGCGCGCCATGCCGGGTCTGGTGGGAATCGAGGAGCCCGAAGTGGCGCTCCATCCGGCGGCAGCCGGGATCCTCATCGACAGCCTGCGCGACGCCGCCGAGGGCATTCAGATTCTGGTGACCAGCCACAGTCCCGACCTTCTGGACGACGAGGAGATCTCGGCCGACTCGATTCTGGCAGTCCGCGCCGAGCACGGAGAGAGCCGCATCGGCCCCTTGGATGAGGCCGGGCGTTCCGCTCTCAGGGAGCACATGTTCACCGCTGGCGAGTTGCTACGGATAGACCAACTCGATCCGGATCCGGCCCTGTCGAACCCGAAGCCGAGCCAGATCAGGCTGTTCGGCTCCGAGCCCTGAACGTGCTCACGATCGCCTCCATCGTGGAGGGCCACGGTGAAGTCCCGGCCCTGCCGATCCTGCTGCGGCGGGTCGCACAAGCAGTGGCGCCCTCTACGCCGATCCACGTTCCTCGGCCCATCCGAGTGAAACGTAAGCTCGTCGTGAAGCCTGGTGAGTTGGAGCGGTACGTTGACTTCGCTGCAAGACGGGCAGGCCCCGGCGGCACGATTCTGATCCTCTTGGATGCGGACAAGGACTGCCCGGCCGACCTTGCCATCGACTTGCTCCAGCGAGCCAAGGCCGCTCGATCAGATTGCCGCATCCGAGCCGTTCTGGCCAAGACCGAGTACGAGGCTTGGTTCATTGCCGCCACCACTTCGATTGCGGACCACTACGGAGTTGAGGCAAAGCCGCCGCCAGACCCGGAGTCCATCAGGGACGCTAAGGGCTGGATTGGAAGACACGTGTTGCATGCCACCTACCACCCGACCCTCCATCAGCCCAAGCTCACGGACGCCTTCGACCTTCACGCCGCGCGAACGGCACCATCCTTCGACAAGCTCTGGCGCGACGTGACGTCGCTGCTCCACGATTCGCGCGAGGCATAGCCGCATGTCTGGAGCCGACGTCGCCCATTCGGCGGCGACAACCTCGCTCGCAGTACGCCAATCCCTCGTCGACGCCCTCAAGGTCGACCTCATCGGCCCCGGTGCCGATCACGAACTCGCCCGGGAGCGGCTGCCCGCCAACGAAACGCCCTCGAACTGGTACCTCACTGGGTTCCTGATTCCCTCCGGCACCTCGCCGGAGATAAGCGCAAGCCGGGATGACGAAGACGACGACGACCTCGACGAGGTTCCCGAACGCTCGGGCCTCGCAGAGGAATCGAGTGAGGACCGCAAGGCGGCGAAGAAGGCCTTCTTCCCGTCGTCGATGGGGCTGAGCTTCCTTGCGGCGGACACGACGCTCCGGGTCACCGTCCGCTGGGGCGACTACGAACGGTCCGAGGAGAAGACGATTCCGGCGGAAGCCGCCGCTTCTGGCAGCGGACACCGCGAGAGAGAATCGTACCGGTCGACCTGAGCGGCGACGAAGGAACCACGGTCCACGACGTTCCCGCCTCGGGCGGTCTGCAGCTCCACGTCGAGCGCCGGTTTGTTCCGGAACTCAAGGCGTTTCCCGCCGACGCCTCGGCGGTCACCGTGTTCCTGGTGAACAACCGGCAGCCGGCCGACGCTTTCGACGAACAGGAAGCGACCTACGCCTTCCAGGCCGAACTCGAAGTCCGAAGCGACCGCCCCTTCCTGCGCCGGCCCGATCTCCGTTCGGCCCAGGACGACGATTGGGACGAACAAGTGGCGGCCCTTCACTACGCGGAGCTATGGTCGAAATTCGTGTACGGGGGTTGAGCGAGGCGGCGTGCCCTGCTGAGATCGGTTTTCGGGAATCGACGACAGCAGCAAAGGAGGCACGCC
>JAPVWO010000249.1 GCA_027493375.1 Candidatus Multivorans thiocomprendens
GGGCGTGGACAGCGGCGACACGGCCTGGATGTTGACCGCCAGCGCCCTGGTGCTGCTGATGACGCCGGGACTGGCGTTCTTCTACGGCGGACTGGTCCGTCGCAAGAATGTCCTCTCGATCCTCATGCAGTGTTTCCTCTGCATGGGAATCATGACGGTGCTCTGGGTCATCGTCGGCTTCAGCCTCGCCTTCGCCCCTTCCGCCCTGGGCGGCCTGATCGGCGGCGGTGACTACTTCCTGCTCGCCGGCGTGAGCCACGACGCCTGGGACGGCACCGCCATCCCCGGTCCGCTCTTCATGATCTTCCAGGGCATGTTCGCGATCATCACGCCCGCTCTCATGATCGGCGCCTTCGCCGAACGGATGAAGTTCAGCGCCATCTGTCTGTTCATGGCCGCCTGGCTGCTGGTCGTCTACGCTCCGGTCTGCCATTGGGTCTGGGGCAGCGGCGGCGGTTTCTTCGGCTTCGGCGAGGGAGCGCTCGATTTCGCGGGCGGCACCGTCGTCCACATCAACGCCGGCGTTTCGGCCCTGGTCGCGGCGATGGTCCTCGGCCGGCGGCGCGGCTATCCCGTGCATACCTCCCCGCCCCACAACCTGCCCTTCGCCGTCCTCGGCACCGGACTGCTCTGGTTCGGTTGGTTCGGTTTCAACGCCGGCAGCGCCGTGGCGGCGAACGGTTCGGCCGCCAACGCCTTCGTCGTCACCCAGGTGGCGACCGCGACGGCTGCCGCCACCTGGGGCCTGATCGACTGGATCCGCGACTCGAAGCCGACACTCCTCGGCGTGATCACGGGCGCCGTCGCCGGACTCGTGGCGATTACGCCGGCCTGCGGCTCGGTCAGCGCCATTGGGGCGCTCGGCGTCGGCGCCGGCGCTTCCGTGTTCGCCTACCTCGCGGTCACCTGGCTCAAGTCCAAGCTCGGCTACGACGACTCGCTGGACGTCTTCGGCGTCCACGGCGTCGCGGGCATGTGGGGCGCGGTCGCCGCCGGCCTCTGGGCCACCGACGTGGTGCCCGGCAACGACACGAACGGCCTCTTCTACGGCAACGCAGGACAGGTCTGGACCCAGATCGAGGCAGTTCTCTTCACCATCGTCTGGGCCGCCGTTGTCTCCTTCATCCTGCTCAAGATCGTCGACCTGATCGTCGGTCTGCGCGTCAGCGATGACGAGGAGCGGATCGGTCTCGACCTCACCGACCACCGCGAAAACGCCTACACCTCGCGGTGAACGACGACTACGTCGACGTCGTGATCGACGCCATCTCGAGGGGCGCCAAGACCGGCAGGGTCGGCGACGGCAAGATCTTCGTGATGCCGCTCGACGAGACGATCCGCATTCGCACGGGCGAAACGGGCAACGTCGCGATCGGCTAGTTCTGCCGCATCGCATCTGCGGAGAACGCGCCGCGGGAGCTTCGCTCCCCGGCGCGTTTCTTCGTCCGGCGCCGCTCAGTCGGCCAATCCGTCGAACAGGCGCTGAAGAGCCGCCATCCGTGCGGCGATGCGGTCCCAGCCGCCCTCCTCGTCCGGCAACTGGCCCAGGCTGACGAGCCGCCTCGCGAGGAAGCGGAACTCGCTCGTGTCCGCGGCGGGAATGACGAGGTCCTTGCTGTGGCCGCGGACGATTCGCAGGCAGTTGATCACCGCGCGCAGGAGCCGGTAACCCTCGCCGATCTGCTCGAACTCCTCGTCCGGCAAGTGGCCGCGCCCGTGGAGTGCGGCGAGCGCGTCGAGGGTGTTCGGCTGGCGCACCTCCGGGTCGCCGGCGCCTGCCGCGATCTGCCGCACCTGGACGAAGTACTCGGCGTCCAGCAGGCCGCCGGCGCTGAACTTCGCGTTCGTCGTGCCGCGCGTTGTGAGTTCCGAGCGCTGGCGGTTCCTCAGATGCCGGATCCGTGCGACATCGTGCGGCCGCGGATCGAAGACGAACTCCTGGCGGTGCGCCTCGACGCGGGCGACCAGGTCCGGATCGCCGGCAACGGTGCGAAGCCGCACCAGCGCCTGGCGCTCGTACGGATCCGCCTCGCCGTCGACGCTGTAGTACGAGACGAAGCGCTGAAACGAGGCGGCGAGCGGCGACGAAGCGCCGCCCGGCCGCAACCGCCAGTCGAGTTCGAAGATCCCGTCGCGCTTGGCGCGGATCAGACGTGCCAGCCGCTGCGCCGCCCGCTCGTAGAACTCGCCGGCCTGGGCCAACCGCGGCCGTTCGGCGTCCCAGACGAACATCAACTCGATGTCCGACGCATAGCCCAGATCGCGCCCGCCCCACTTCCCGAGCGCGCACAGGCACCAGACCCCAGGCTCCGCCCCGTCGCCGGCCGTCTCCCCGACCGCTTCGGTCGCCGCCCGCGTGAGCACGACATCGGAGAGCGTCGAGAGTTCTTCGCCGAAATCGCTGAATCGCCCGATCCGCCGCGTCAGGTGCCGCATGTCGATCCGCCCGATCTCGTCGTCCTTGAAGCGGTTGAGCGCCTCGTCCGGCGCCTCCTGCGCTTCGAGCGCGGCACCGAGGCGGCGCTCCAGATCCTCCCGCCCGGCGCCCAGATCGAGGTCGGCCATGCCTTCAAGCAGCGGCATCAGGTTCTCGTGCTGACGGCGCAGGAACTCCTCCCAGAGCCAGGTGCCGGCGCCCAGTACGCGCGCCAGTTCGTCGAGCGACGACGCGAGGGCCTGCGTCGGATCGGCAACCTGCTTGCAGGCCGCGTCGATCAGCGCCCCGAACTGCCGCAGCGCAAGCTGCGGGTTCGGCGCCACCGCCAGCCGCCGCGCGAACTGCTTCATGAGCGTCACGGTCAGCCGCAGGTGGTCGACGCCGATGCGATCCTCGATCTTTCCGCCGCTCCGGGTGGTCACGAACAGGCGATCGCGCACCTCGCCTTCGATCGTGTCGAACTCCACCTTGTCGATCCAGTAGTCGCGGGTGGAGAGAACGTTGGAGAACTCGAACAGAAACATGAAGCTGTCGGGGCTTCGGATCTCCAGGATCGTGCAGTGCTCGTCCGCTTCGTTGTCGACCGAAATCGAAATCGGAGGCATGACCTGCTCCGCATCGACGCCCGGATCGGTCAGCCGGGCGGTCTCCATCACGCGCAGGGTCAGTTCCTCGTTGGCTCGTTGCGCGTCACCCGTGGCCAGGAGTCCGAGAAGCCTGTTCAGGTCCCGCTCGAAGTCCGTCCACGAGAAGACACGGGAGGCGTGGGCCGGCGCCGGCTGAACCTCCGCCGAGTACACGATCCGCGTGGGGCCATGCGCCGAGGGCCGCGACCTCTGGTCCTTGCGCCACCGCTGGCGCCCGCGCCGGCCGCCGGGCCGCGTCGAACGACGCCGCCCCGCTCTCCGGGGCCGCCGGTAGAACTCCATGTCGCCCGCGTCCTGGTAGGTGTAGGAACTGCCGCTCAGGATCGACTGTCCGTATGCCGCCAGGAGGCCGCAGATCTTCGCAAACTCCCCCTGGTAGTCGTTGGCGACCACCGTTACGCGTCGCGTGGAGCCGACGTGCCGCACGTCGACCCGGCACAGTCGCTCGCCGTCGAGTTCGTGGATCAGTTTGACGTGGCGAGCCACCTCCTCCACCGGGTGAGCGAGAAAGTAGGCGCTCTCCAGGCGCTGGAAGTGCTCGTCGATGAGTTCCGCGGGCAGGTCCGGACAGCGTTCCCGCACCTGGTGCTTGCGTTCCAGGAACTCGATCGTCTCATCGAAGAACTCGCCGAAGATGCGGCGGACTTCGACCGCCGTCGCTTCGTAGCGGCCGCCCAGGTCGAGGGTGTCGAGCGGCTGGCGCAGTGCGAAGGCCACCCGCCACTGGAACGTCGCCCACTGTTTCGGCTCGCGCGGAAGCTGGCGCACGGGCAGATCGCGCTCCAACTGCAGCACGTGCTCGACGACGCGCAGGAAGATGTAGGCCTCGCGCAACCGGGCGTATTCGTCCCGGGTGATCACGCGATGCGCCCGCAACCGCGACATCGCCCTCAACGTGTTCGGCGAGCGCAGGCTCTTGTTGGAGGCGCCGTGGTAAAGCTGCAGCAATTGGACGATGAACTCGATGTCGCGGATGCTGCCCGCGCCGAGCTTCACGTTGCCGACCTCCGTGCCCTTGGAGCGGAGCGACTTCTCGATCATCTGCTTCATCTCGAAGACCTCCCGCAGGAGGGTCTCCGGCGATCTGTTCGGGTCGAAGACGAAACGCCGCGTACCGTCGATCAGGGCCTTGGCGGCGGCCGCGTCGCCACCGGCGAAGCGCGCCTTGATCAGCGCCTGGAACGTCCAGTTCATGCCGTAGCGCTCGTAGAAGCGGAGGTACTGACTCACCGTCCGCACCAGGGGGCCCATCTTGCCCTCGGGCCGCAGCCGCATGTCGACGCGGAAGACGAAACCGTCGCCCGTGTTGTCGGAAATCAGGCGAATGAACTGGGGCGCCTGCCGCTGGAGTCGGTGAAGCGCCTCCTGGTCGACGTCGTCCGAGGCGACGAAGAGCGCGTCGATGTCCGAACTGTAGTTGACCTCCAGGCCGCCCCACTTGCCCATCGCGATGACCGCGAACGGTTCCTCGTCCAGGCCTGTCGCATCGAGCGCTCGCTGGACGCAGACATCCGCGACCTGCGAGATCTTCTGCGTCGTCGCCGCGAAGTCGTCGAGGCCGCTGAAGTCCGCGACCGCGACCCGGATCAGCTCCCGGTAACGCAGGATGCGGAGCCAGCGCCGAACGTCCTCGTCCGGAGCCGGCCGGAGCGCCGCCATGCGCTCGCGCTGCTCGTCCACCGACTCCTGCTCGACGGGGAACAGCCCCTCGTCCGCCTCCGGGTGCGCGTCGAGCCACCGGGCGTAGGCCGGCGCGTACTCCCGCAGGATGTCGCGCTGCGAGAGCGCGAGCGTCTCCCGCGGATCCTCGGCGTCCTCGATGTCCATGGCCGCGAAGGCCTCGATCGCTTGCTCAAGGCGCGAGTTCACGGCGGCTCCTCCTCGTCGCTGGCCCGCCGACAGCGGCGGAGTGGAAGTCTTGCGCGGCGCCCGCAAAGGCCAGTACTCCATCCGCATCAACCGCCAGTGGCGAATCTGCTTCGAATGGCCCGACAATCAGCCTGGACCAAGCCGCGTCGAGATCGTCGACTACCACTGAGGGAGCACTGAGATGCTGAAGAGAGCCGTTCATCCGGGACAAGTGCTGAAGGATGAACTAGCCGAACTCGACGTTACGCCGACGGAGTTCGCGCGCCACATCGGAGTGCCGCCCAACCGCGTGAGCCAGATCATCAACGGCAAGCGTTCGATTACCGGCGACACGGCATTGCGCTTCGGCCACTGGTTCAACGTCGAACCGCAATTCTGGCTCAATCTGCAGGCCCACTTCGATCTCGTTCAGGCCGAGAGGCGACGCGGCGCCGCCATCCGGACACTGCCGACGAGTGCCGATCTGCCGGCAGGCTGACCCGGGATTCGCCCGTGTAGCGACCCCGAGTTCCATAGAGATCATCCCAAGTC
>JAPVWO010000025.1:0-12500 GCA_027493375.1 Candidatus Multivorans thiocomprendens
CCGCACGCCGAAGCAGTTGCGCGGAGCCCTCGACCGGGACTCGCTGCGCCTCTACGAACTGATCTGGAAGCGGACGCTGGCGTCCCAAATGAAGGACGCCAAGGGCACCAGCACGTCGGTCAGGCTGGACACGTCGACCCCGGGGGCCGGCGAGGTCCGGCTGACCGCCTCCGGCCGGGTGCTGCGCTTCGCCGGTTTCCTGCGTGTCTACGTCGAGGGCAGCGACGATCCCCGGACCCGGGCGGAGGACGAGGAGCGGTTCCTGCCGAAGCTGAGCCATGGCGAGAGGGTCGAAGTGGCGAGCGCCGAGCCGAACGGCCACACCACGCAGCCGCCCGCGCGCTACACCGAAGCCAGTCTGGTCCGCGAACTGGAGAAGCAGGGGGTGGGCCGGCCGTCGACCTACGCCGCCATCCTGCAGACGATCGTGGACCGGGGTTACGTCTGGAAGAAGGGGTCGGCCCTGGTGCCGACCTTCCTCGCCTTCGCCGTGACCCGGCTCCTGGAGGAGCACCTGGGGGATCTGGTCGACCTGGACTTCACGGCGCGAATGGAGAGCGATCTCGACGCGATCGCCGGCGGAGAGCGGGAGGCCAGGCCGTGGCTGCGGAACTTCTACTTCGGCCGCGAGCCGGGGCCGGGAGGCGCGGGCCGCAAGGGCCTGCAGTCGCTGGTCGGCGAGGGGGTCGACGAGATCGACGCCCGCGCGGTGTGTTCGCTGCTGCTGGGTGAGGACGACCAGGGCCGCGAAGTCGCCGTCCGGGTCGGCCGCTACGGTCCGTACGTCCAGGCCGGCGACGACGGGGAGCGGGTCTCGCTGGAGGACAACCTGCCGCCGGACGAGATGACGGTGGAGAAGGCGCTTTCCCTGCTCGAGAGCGCGGCCGAAGGCAAGGGCCCGCTCGGCCACCACCCCGAGACCGGCGAACCGGTCTACGTGAAGACGGGACGTTACGGCGACTACGTCCAGTTGGGCGACGCCGTCGCGGGCGGACCGGGCAGGAAGCGTGGGAGCGGGGCGGCCAAGCCGAAGATGGCCAGTCTTTGGCCGTCGATGAATCGAGCGAGTCTCACCCTGGACGAAGCGCTCCTGCTCCTGTCCTTTCCGCGCGAACTCGGCCGCCATCCCGAGAGCGATGAGGTCGTCACGGTCCAGGACGGAAGGTACGGCGCCTACGTCCGTTGCGGCAAGGAGAGCCGCAGCCTGGAGAGCCAGGAGCAGATGGCGACGATCGGGTTCGACGAGGCCCTGGCGCTGCTGCGCCAACCGAAACGCCGCCGCGGTTCGTCGTCGGTGCTCAAGGAGCTGGGTGAACACCCGCAGAGCGGTCTCGCCCTTTCCATCAGGACGGGGCGCTTCGGTCCTTATGTAACGGATGGTCAGGTCAACGCCACGGTGCCCAAGGGCAAGGATCCGCGGGACGTCGGCCTGGATGAGGCGGTCGATCTCCTGGCGGCGCGCGAGGCGAAGCTGGTGGCCCAGGGCAAGAACCCCAGGGCGCCCCGTCGCCGGCCGGTGCGGAAGCGGCGGCCCGCGAAGAAGAAGACGACGCGGCGCTAGGCGGCGCTAGCGGGCCGCCAGGGCGTAGTTCGCGCCCTTGTAGCGGCGCACGAGTCCGTCGACCTCCAGGCGGGCCAGGGTGGCAAGGACGCCGGGTACCGGTCGTTCGAGCCGGGATGCGAGTTCCTCCGGCGTTCGGGCGCCATCCTTCAGGGCGACCAGGAGGTCGTCGACTTCGGGTACGGCGCCGGCGGCGGGTCGAGTCGGCTCGGCCGTGTCTGTCGACGGGCTCTCGAGTTGGGCCAGGATTGGCGTGGGCAGGGTTTCGAGCATGGCGTCCGGGTCGAGGGCGGGAATCGCTCCGTCCCGCAGCAGCAGGTGGGCGCCGGCGGACTCCCGGGAGAGGACCGAACCCGGAACCGCGTAGACGTCGCGGCCGAGGTCGAGGGCCAGACGGGCGGTGATCAGGGAGCCCGAGCGCCGGGCGGCGCGGACCACGAGCGAAGCGAAACCGAGAGCGGCGATGAGGCGGTTTCGGATCGGAAAGTGGTGGGCACGGGGCTGCCAACCGAGAGGGAACTCGGTGATCAGGCAGCCGTGCCGTGCAATCTCGGCCGCGGTCCGGCGGCTGTTGCGGGGGTAGTCGACGTCGATGCCGCAGCCGAGCACGGCGGCGGTGCGGCCGGTGCCGGCGCGGGCCGCCAGCGCGCTGCGGTGGGCCGCCTGGTCGATGCCGCGGGCGAATCCGGAGATTACGATCAGGCCGGCCGCGGCCAGACGGCGTGCGAACCAGGCCGCCACTTCGAGGCCGTACGCGTCCGCCTTGCGCGAACCGACGATCGAGATGCCGGGCAAAGGAGTCAGGCGGCCGCGGACGTAGAGGACGGGAGGCGCCTGCAGTCCGAGGTCGGCGAGGGCCGGCGGGTAGTGGCGATCGAGCAGGGTGACGATCTCGATGCCGTTCTCGCTTGCCCGTGCCATCTCGTCGCCGGCGTCGTCGAGGCGGCCGCGCGCCGCGTGCAGGATGGTCCGAACCCTGTCCGGTGGCGCTTCGAGGCTGCTGGCCGCCTCCTCGGCGAAACGGTCGCTGCGGAGTTCCCCGGCCGTGCGGAGCCGTTGGCCGAGCGCGCAGATGAGGCCGCGGTCGCCGTGGACCAGATTCAGTGCGACGAGTGCTCTTCGGACGTCGTCTCCGTCTTCGGGGGTGTTCCCGTTCGTGACCGGTTTTTCCGCCATCGCGCTGCCTTCCTCCCGGATCGCGCGGCTCTCCTGGAACGGCGCTCAGAGACAGAGACGGATTCCATGTCCGTGATCTATACTGGCTCGATGACGCGGACTGCGTACCGCCGGCCGCGCGTTCTGGCGTTGATCGCGGGAGTGCTCGTTCTGGCGACGATCCCGGGCGTTGCCGAAGCGCAGAAGCGCAAGGTGGCCCCCGCGGCCAAGCAGCAGTGGCAGTTCGGCGTCGACATGGCCGACCGGGGCCTCTGGAGCGAGGCTCTCTTCCGGTTCGAGCAGGCTCGCCGGATCGAGCCGGAACATCCGGCGATCCTGAGCAACATCGCGGTCGCTCATGAGGCGCTGGGTCTGTTCGAGGAAGCCTTGGGCTACTACCGGCAGGCCCTGCGTCTGGCGCCCCGCGAGCGCGACGTTCGCCGGAACTACTCGCGCTTCGTCGAGTACTACCAGAGCTTCAAGGGCGACCGGGACGACGAAGAGGAGGATGCGTCAGCCGCGGCGGACGAGGTCGGGCAGCCGACTTCACCGGAGAGCGGTGGAGGCGGCACGGGCGGATCGCTGGCCGGTGCGCGGTGACTCGCCTCCCGGCTTGCGTCGGTGGTCGGCTCGGAGGTCATGGAACGGTTCTTGCTTGCCCCGATGGTTGGAGGTGACCCGCGTGACGCAAGTTGCCAGTAGAGGATTGGCCGTCAGTAGAGGACCTGCGGCTCAACGACGTTCAGCCTGCCGCAGGCCAGCGGAAAGGTCCCGGGCGAGGCTGTCGGCGATCGTCGCGTCGGCCGGTCTGCTGGCCGGCTTGCTGGCGCCGCTGACCGCGACTCCGGCGAGTGCCCAAGGGACCGTGGAGGTGAGGCTGAAGCTGCCGATGCGGGCGCGGATCGACCTGACCGGCCGGGACACGCTGCTGCCGGCGCCCTTCCTGGTCGTCAGCCAGGAGGGCGAAGGTCGGATCGAAGGATCGGACATCGACATCCAGGGGGAGTTCGAGCGCTACCTGAACAAGGTGCTCCGTCGCGAGACGGACCTGCGGATCGTCGAGGCGGGGCGGATCGACTACCCGACGTACGATCTGGAGATGCTGGCCAGGGACGAGGACTTCTGGCGCAATCTCGGCGAGACCACGCAATCGGACCTGATCCTGGCCGGCACGCTCGACTTCGACATCCAGGATCGGTCCGGCTACCGCACCGAGGAGTACATCTCGCCCTTCAACGGCCGCACCATGTACCGGCAGGTGCTCGTCGAGCAGACAGGCTTCGAGTACGACATCGTCGTCATGGTGTTCGACGGCTCGACCGGCGAACTGATCTACAACGACAACTTCAAGGACTTCAAGAGCTTCGAGGGCGAGCAGGCGGACCCGCTGCAGGGGATGTTCGAGAACCTGTACGCGCTGGAGGACCGTATTCTGGGCGTCTTCACCCAGAAGGACATTGAGGTCTCGCGCGTGATCTTCACGCCCTAAGGAGGAGCAGTGAGTTCAGCACCACTCCGGCCGGCCGGCAGGCCGGCCCTCCGCGTCACGGCCCTCGTGTGCGCGCTCCTGGTCTGCGCGGCCGCCGGTCTCGAAGCGCAGGGCTTCGGCAAGAACAAGATCCGCTACGAGGACTTCGACTGGCGCATCTACCACTCGACTCACTTCGACATCTACTACTACTCCGAGAGCGAGCCCCAGTTGCAGAAGGTGGCGTCACTCGCGGAGAGCGCCTACGACCAGTTGTCGCTCGACCTGGACTACCAGATCCAGGAGCCGACGCCGCTGATCATCTACAACACGCACTCCGATTTCCTCCAGAACAACGTCATCATCAACTTCATCCCGGAGGGGGTCGCCGCGTTCGCCACCTCGGCGCGGTTCCGGATGGTCCTGCCGATCGACCTGGCGGACGTCGAACTGTACGAACTCATCCTCCACGAACTGACCCACATCTTCCAGTACCACATCCTGTTCGGGGGAAGCCTGGGGCGGGCCATGACGAACAGCCCGCCGCAGTGGTTGATGGAGGGCATGGCGAGCTACTTCGCGGAAGATGAGAGCACCTCCGACCGGATGTACCTGCGGGACGCGGTGGTCAACGACCGCCTGCCGCCGATTACGTCGGGTCAGGCTAGCGGCTTCTTCGCCTACCGCTACGGCCACGCCGCCTTCGACTTCATGGAGGAGCGCTGGGGGTCCGACGGAGTGATCGACTTCCTGTTCGAGTTCCGGAACACGATCGGCTCGCGGGTGGGCCGGGCGATCGAACGAGCCTTCCGCATGGACCCCGAGGACTTCGACCTCGAGTTCCGCCGCTGGCTCCGCAACCGGTACCTGCCCGAACTGGTGGCGACAGGAGAGCCCAGCGACTTCGGGCGGCCGTTCCGCACGCGTCCCCAGGGTAGCCAGGAGACGTCGCCGGTGGCCTCGCCTTCCGGCGACCTGGTGGCGGCGTTCTCGACCTTCCAGGGCGATGTCGACATCGTCCTCTTCGACACCCAGGAGCGGGAACCGGTTCGCAACCTGACGCGGGGATACACGGCGGACTTCCGCCACTACGTCGCGCAGATGCTGACGCTGGGGCGCAAGCACGGCAGCGACCTCGCGTTCTCGCCCGACGGCAACTCGCTGGCGGCCTTCGTCCGCAAGGAGGCGGGCTACTCCCTCGCCATCGTCAATGTCCTGGGCGGAGGGGTGCGCCGGGTCATCGACATGGAGATCGAGCAGCAGACGGCGCCCGCCTGGAGCCCGGACGGCCGGAGTGTCGCGTTCGCCGGCAACCAGAACGGGCAGTACGACATCTTCCAACTCGATCTGGACTCCCTGGAAATCCGGAACCTGACCAACGACGAGGTCTTCGACGGCTCCCCGTCCTATTCGCACGACGGCAAGTGGCTCGTGTTTTCCTCGGTGCCAGGGGAGAACGGGCAGCTCTTCCGGCTCAACCTGGAGACGATGGAGCGCGTTCGGCTGGGCAGCGACGAGCACCACAACACGGACCCGGTCTTCTCGAGCGACGACCGGACGGTGTACTTCACGTCGGACCGCACGGGCGCCGAGAACATTTTCGGGCTGAACATCGAGACCGGCGAGCTTCGCCAGTACACGAACGCGATCACCGGCTGCTTCCAGCCCACCGTTCTGGGCAGGGCCGGGAGCGACGACCGGCTGGTGTACACCGGTTTCTGGCAGGGCCGGTTCGATCTCTATGAGACGGACATCGACGAGCCGATCGGCGAAGTCCAGGTCGTGGACCTCGGCGCGACTGCTGAGCCGATTCCGGCGATCGACCTCTTCGAGCCGGACATCCAGGTCTCGATCGACGAGTCGAACAAGGAGGACAAGCGAGGTTGGCGACTGTTCCTGGAGGATGCCCAGACCGCGGTCGGCGTTGACGACAACCAGACGTTCCTGGGTCAGGTCTACCTGCAGTTCTCCGATTTCCTGGGCGACCGGCGGCTGTTCACGACGTTCGCCTCGATCGAGAGTTTCTCCCAGTTCAACGTGACCTACCTGAACCTCTCCAGGCGGCTGCAGTGGCAGGTGTCGCTGTTCGACGACCGGGCCTTCTACATCGGCGCCAACTACACCTACGGGTACTACGAGCGGGGCCGTTCGTTCTTCCAGCAGACGGGCGCCATCTTCTCGATCTCCTACCCGATGAGCTTCTACCGTCGGTTCGAGGTGGGCGCGGGCTACATCCGCCGCAAGCTGGATTTCCAGGCCTACGCTCGCGACAGCGACTTCAACCTGCTACTGGATGACTTCGGACGGCCGATCCCGACCATCACCCCGCGCGAGGATGACTACCCGGTGATCCAGACCGCCCTGGTCGGCGACACGACGGTGTTCGGACCCGCCGGGCCGTCGAGCGGGCACCGCTACCGCCTGTCGGCGGAGTACGCCCCGGACCTCGAGGAGTCCGGCGCACTGACGCAGACCTTCCAGCTCGACGCGCGCAAGTACTTCCCGCTCACGCGGCGCGGCGTCTTCGCGACCCGCTTCTTCGGCAGCATGAGAACCGGCAACTTCCCCAATCCGGTGTACTTCGGCGGGCTGGACACGGTGCGGGGCGTCGATTTCCGCGACATGGTCGGCGACCACGGCTTCTTCACCAATCTCGAGCTGCGCTTCCCCCTGATCGACTTCTTCGTGACGCCGATCTGGACGTTCCAGGGGATTCAGGGGCGCTTCTTCCTCGATATCGCCGGCGCCTGGTTCGACGATGTCCAGGACTTCAACGTGTGGGATTCGGAGAACAGCCGGCTGGACGACGCGATCGCGGCCTACGGCTTCGGTCTCACGGTGCGGATGCTCGGCCTCGATTTGCATTGGGACTTCGCGACCCAGTGGGACTTCGAGGAGTCGGGCGACAGCCGCACGACGTTCTGGATCGGCCAGCGCTTCTAGGAGCTTGCACCGCGGAACGCAGCGCAGCGAGTCCGCGGCGTGAGGTCCTGGAGAGGTGGGGGCTGGGGCCGAACATGGAGCTGGCGACAGGTTTGGCGGCGCTAGGAGCTTGAGCCGGCAACTCTCGCTCTTCGGCGACGGCGCGCTGGCCGCTGCCGGCCGCGAATCGAAGCTGTGGTCGCGTCGCCGCAGAGCGGGCGGATGCGCGGGTCTGCGGGCTGCCGTGCTCGGCTCCGGCAGCGGCGGCAACAGCACGATCGTCGAGAGTGACGAGGGCTGCCTGCTGCTCGATGCCGGGTTCTCGTGCCGGGAACTGGAACGCAGGCTGGAGGCGGTGGGCCGTTCCGCCGCCGACGTCGACGCGGTTCTGCTGACCCACGAGCACGACGATCACTGCCGGGGAATCGACCGCTTCGCCAGGCGGCACCAGGTTCCGGTCTACGGCACGCGCGGCACTTACAGGGGGCCGCTGTTGCGCGGCCTCGGCGCTTTCGCCCGCCCGATGGCGCCCGGCGTTCCGCTTGCCGCCGCCGGCTTCCGGATCGACGTGTTTCCGGTTTCACACGATGCGCGGGAACCGGTAGGAATCGTGGTCGAGAGCGGCGGGGGTTATCGCTTCGGGCTGGCGACGGATCTGGGCTGCCGAACGCCGGAGGCGTGGCGGAACCTCCAGGATCTCGACATTCTGGCGCTCGAGTCGAATCACGATCTCGACATGCTGCGCACGGGACCATACCCTTGGCGCCTGAAGGAGCGAGTCGCGTCGAAGCGGGGGCACCTCAGCAACGAGGATGCGGCCGCCGGAATCGAGGCTCTGCTTTCGGATCGTCTGTCCTGGGTCGTCCTTTGTCATCTCTCGGAAACGAACAACTCGCCGGCTTTCGCCGTCGCGGCGGTGCAGCCCGTACTCGATCGGCGCCGCTCGCGGGCGAAGCTGCTGGTGGCCGAGCAGCATCGGCCTGGACCCTGGCTGGAGGTTGGCGGCTGAGCGCCGCGGGGGAGGGGTTGAGTTGACGTCGCAGACGAGTCGCCACGGAAAAGGACCGGAAGGCCGTTTCGTGGCCCGGGTGCTGGTCTATCCGCGCGTCGAGGTGCTCGATCCCCAGGGGCGGGCGATCGAGGACGCTTTGGGTCGGATCGGATTCGACGGCGTACGCCGCATTCGTGCCGGCAAGAGCTTCGAGGTCGCGCTCGAGGCCGCGGACGAGAGGCAGGCGACCGAGGCGGTCGAGCGGATGTGCCGGCAGCTCCTGGCCAACCCGATCGTCGAGGACTACACCGTGGAGTGGGTCTCGGAATGAAGTGCGGGATCGTGGTCTTCCCCGGGAGCAACTGCGACCACGACGTGTACCACGTGCTGAGTCACGTGCTCGAGCAGGAGGGGACGTTTCTGTGGCACCAGGGGACGTCGCTCGAGGGATGCGAACTGGTCGTGCTGCCGGGCGGCTTCTCCTACGGCGACTATCTCCGGGCCGGTTCCATGGCCGCGCATTCGCCGATCATGGCCGCGGTGCGGCGCCACGCCGAGGCCGGAGGACGGGTGCTCGGTATCTGCAACGGTTTCCAGATGCTGCTGGAAACGGGCCTGCTGCCGGGCGCGATGCGGCGGAATCGGGATCTGCGGTTCCTGAGCGTCGACGTCCACTTGCGGGTCGAGCGGGACGATCTCCTGTACTGCTCCAACTACCGGCGTGGCGACGTGCTCCGGATGCCGATCGCGCACGCCGAGGGGAACTACGTGGACACCGAGGAAGCGCTTGACGAGCTGGAGCGGCGCGGTCAGGTCGTCTTTCGCTACGTGGACGACGCCGGCCGGCGCGAGCCGGCCGCGAACCTGAACGGATCGGAGCGGGCGATCGCCGGTATCTGCAACGCTGGCGGCAACGTGCTGGGCCTGATGCCGCATCCCGAGCGATGCGCTGAAGAGATGCTGGGCAACCGGGACGGCCTGGGTCTCCTGGCCGGCGCGGTGGCCGTTGGCGGCCGGGTCGGCGCGTTGGCGGCGGCGGGCGGGTAGGGCCGGTGACGACGCCGGGTTCCGCGGCAGGCGAGCCGGTCGTCGATTCGGCCCTCGCGGCCGATCACGGCCTGACCGGGGAGGAGTTCGGCGGACTCTGCGAGCTGCTGGGTCGCAGTCCGACTTGGACCGAGCTGGGGATCGCCTCGGCCCTCTACTCGGAGCATTGCTCCTACAAGTCGTCCAAGATTCACCTGCGACGGTTCCCGACGCGGAGCCGGCGCGTCGTCCACGGGCCGGGCGAGAACGCGGGAGTCGTCGACATAGGCCACGGCTGGGTCGCGGCCTTCAAGATGGAGAGCCACAATCACCCCAGCTTCATCGAGCCCTACCAGGGCGCCGCCACCGGCGTGGGAGGAATCCTGCGCGACGTGTTCACGATGGGCGCGCGCCCCATCGCCTGCCTGGACTCGCTGAGGTTCGGCGAGATCGAGGGTGAACGGGGCGCGCGGATGCGGCATCTCGTCGATGGCGTCGTCCGAGGCATCGGGGACTACGGCAACTGCGTCGGCATCCCTACCGTCGGGGGCGAGACCGGGTTCCACCCGTCCTACAACGGCAACATCCTGGTCAACGCGTTCGCGCTCGGCGTGTGCCGGGAGGACGGAATCTTCACCGCCACGGCTTCGGGCGCCGGCAACCCGATTCTCTACGCGGGCAGCCGCACCGGCCGCGATGGCATTCACGGCGCCACGATGGCGTCGGAGGCCTTCGACGCCGAGAGCGAGGCGAAGAGGCCCACGGTACAGGTGGGCGATCCGTTCACGGAGAAGGTCCTGCTCGAGGCGAGCCTGGAGGCGATGAGGAGCGGGGTCGTGCTCGGGGTCCAGGACATGGGCGCCGCCGGACTGACGAGCTCTTGCTTCGAGATGGCCGCCCGCGGCGGTGCGGGAGTGGAGCTCGATCTCGACCTGGTGCCGCTGCGCGAGGCCTCCCTGACTCCCTACGAGATCATGCTCTCCGAGTCGCAGGAACGGATGGTCTTCGTCACCCGGAGGGGGCAGGAGGAGGCCGTCACGCGGATCCTGTCCCGCTGGGGTCTCGAAGCGTCGAAGATCGGCCGGGTAACCGATAGCGGGCGTGCGCGCCTCACGTTTCGCGGCCGTACCGTCGCGGACATGCCGGTCGAGCCGCTGGTCGACGGGCCGCCGGTCTACGATCGGCCGGCGGCCCCTCCCGCGGACCTGCGCGAGCGCCAGCGGGTCGTCGACTGCGACACACCGGAGGATCCGCTCCGGGCGCTCAGGGATCTCCTCGGGACGCCTGAACTCGGCGACAAGACGTGGATCCACCGGCAGTACGACTCGACCGTGCGGTCGAACACGATCGTCGGTCCGGGCTCGGACGCCGCCGTGCTGCGGCTCAAGGGCACTCCTTCGGCCCTTGCGCTGACGTCGGACGTCAACCCCTCCTACTGCTGGCTCGAGCCGCGGATGGGTGGGCGGCAGGCGGTGGCCGAGGCGGTTCGCAACCTGGCCACGGTCGGCGCGGAGCCGGTGGGCATGACGAACTGTCTCAACTTCGGTTCGCCGGAGAACCCTGGTATCGCCTGGCAGCTCCGGGAGTGCATCGAGGGCATGGCCGAGGCCTGATCGGCGCTGTGCGCGCTGCTCCGGCAGTCGCGGCGCGCCGGCTGGCTCAGCGGCTGTCACGATCTCGCGGACGGCGGCCTGCTCCTGGCCCTGGCCGAGTGTGCGATGGTCCGGGGGATCGGCCTGCGGGCCGCGGTCGACTGCGGTCCCCTTGCCCTGTTCTCGGAGGGTCAGGCGCGGGCGATCGTCACTGTTCCGGCCGGCAGGACGGAGGATCTGCTGGCGGCGGCCGAGGCCGGTGGAGTAGCGGCCAGGGAGATCGGCGACGTTGGCGGCGACCGCCTGGTGCTGGACTTCGACGGCGGCGCGGTCGACGGCGCGGTCGACGAGTTGCGGCGGGTCTGGAGGGAAGCCCTGCCGCGAGCGGTAGGCTAGGGCGGAATGTGCGGCATCTTCGGTATCGAGGGCGCGCCTGACGCGGCGAACCTCACGTACCTGGGCCTCTACGCCCAGCAGCACCGGGGTCAGGAGAGCGCGGGGATCGTCTCCTGGGACGGGGAGCAGCTTCATGCGGAGCGCGGCATGGGGAAGGTCGCCGAGATCTTCGACGAGCGAAAGCTGAGCGAACTCGCGGGAGGCCGAGCGATCGGCCATACCCGCTACTCGACGGCCGGCTCGAGCGTGATCACGAACGCGCAGCCGATCGTCGTCATGACCTCGATGGGTCCGCTCGGTATCGTTCACAACGGCAACCTCGTGAGCGCCATGGCGACTCGCCAGGAGCTGGAAGCGGCGGGGTCCATCTTCCAGACCACCAGCGACTCGGAGGTCTTTCTCCACCTGATGGCGACCCGCCCGCATCACGAAGTCGTCGAGTCGCTGCTGCGCGTCCTGGGCGACGTCAGGGGCGCCTACTCCCTGCTGCTCATCAGCCGGGAGGGGTTGATCGCGGCCCGGGATCCTCACGGTTTCAGGCCGCTGATTCTGGGGGAACTGGAAGGACAGCCGTGCTTCGCGTCCGAAACCTGCGCCTTCGACCTGCTGGAGGCTCGAGCGCTCCGTGAACTGGACCGCGGCGAGGTCGTTCTGGCCCGGGGCGATCAGATCGAGAGCTACCGGTTGCCGCCGGTCGCGAGGGCCTCCCGCTGCGTCTTCGAGCACGTGTACTTCTCGCGTCCGGACAGCGAGGTGTTCTCCGATACCGTGGCGCAATCCCGGCTGGAGATGGGGGCTCGGCTGGCCCGGGAAGCCCCGGTGGAAGCGGACGTGGTCGTACCCGTCCCGGACAGCGGCCTGTACGGCGCGCTTGGATTCAGCCGCGCCGCGAACACCCCGATCGAACTCGGCCTGATCCGGAATCACTACATCGGCCGAACGTTCATCGAACCGCGGCAGTCGATCCGCCACTTCGGCGTCAAGGTGAAGCTGAACCCGGTTCGCGAGCTGATCGCCGGCAAGCGGATCGTGCTGGTGGACGACTCGATCGTCCGGGGCACGACGTCGCGCAAGATCGTGAACATGGTGCGTGAAGCGGGCGCCACCGAGGTTCATGTCCGGATCACGTCGCCGCCGACGGCGTTCTCCTGCGTCTACGGCATCGATACGCCGACCCGCGCTGAACTCATCGCGTCCGACCATTCGCTGGAGGAGATTCGCCGCTTCATCCGGGCCGACAGCCTCGCCTACCTCTCGCTCGAGGGAGTGCTCGGGAGCGTTTCGGGCCGCCCGGATTCCTACTGCACCGCGTGCTGGAGCGGCGACTACCCCGTTCCAGCCGAGAGCCACGGCGAGCCGCAGGCGGAGCTCTTTCCGCTTCGTCTCGAA
>JAPVWO010000025.1:17500-30886 GCA_027493375.1 Candidatus Multivorans thiocomprendens
TGGCCAGGGTGAAGCTGAGGTAACACTCAGTGGAGGCCCGAACCAATGTTGGTTGAAAACGGCTTGGATGAGCCGTGGGTAGGGGTGAAAGGCTAATCAAACCTCGTTATAGCTCGTTCTCCTCGAAATAGCTTTAGGGCTAGCCTCGCGGATTGCATCGCGGAGGTAGAGCACTGGATGGACTAGGGGGCCCAAAAGCTTACCGAATCCAACCAAACTCCGAATGCCGTGAATGTGGACCGCGGGAGTCAGACTACGGGGGATAAGCTCCGTGGTCGAGAGGGAAACAACCCAGATCGCCAGCTAAGGTCCCCAAGTGTCAGCTAAGTGGGAAAGGATGTGGAGACGTCCAGACAGCCAGGAGGTTGGCTTAGAAGCAGCCATCCTTTAAAGAAAGCGTAACAGCTCACTGGTCAAGTGGCTCCGTGCCGATAATTCAACGGGGCTCAAGCTGATCACCGAAGCTGCGAATCCGACGGGCCTGGGGGTCCGGCGGATGGTAGAGGAGCATTCTGAGGGTGCCGAAGTCGGATCGTGAGAACCGATGGAGCGCTCAGAAGAGACCCTGCCGGCACAAGTAGCGACAAAGCAGGTGAGAACCCTGCTCGCCGTAAGTCTAAGGTTTCCTGAGGAAGGCCAATCCGCTCAGGGTTAGTCGGCCCCTAAGGCGAGGCTGAAAAGCGTAGTCGATGGGAAACAGGTCAACATTCCTGTACCGTTCCGCTCTCGTTATGACGATGGGGTGACGCAGAAGGACAGACGAGCCTACGATTGGAAGTGTAGGTTGAAGCGTGTAGGCGGGAACCGTAGGAAAATCCGCGGCTCCTTAACGCTGAGACGTGATCCCGAGGGCCTCGGCCCGCAAAGTCGTTGATTCCATGCTGCCAGGAAAAACCCCTAAGCAGAGTGCGGGGCGACCGTACCGCAAACGGACACACGTAGACGGGGAGAGAATCCCAAGGCGCTTGAGTGATCCCCTGTGAAGGAACTCGGCAAATTGACACCGTAACTTCGGGAGAAGGTGTGCCACCGGCGGTGATGAGGCTTGCTCTCTGAGCTGCCGGGGGTCGCAGTGAAATGGCCCAGGCGACTGTTTACTAAAAACACAGGACTCTGCCAAGTCGAACACGACGTATAGGGTCTGACGCCTGCCCGGTGCCGGAAGGTTAAGAGGAAGTGTTAGCGGGCCTTCGGGCCGGCGAAGCTCTGAATTGAAGCCCCGGTAAACGGCGGCCGTAACTATAACGGTCCTAAGGTAGCGAAATTCCTTGTCGGGTAAGTTCCGACCTGCACGAAGAAGACGGAAAGACCCTGTGAACCTTTACTGCACCTTGGCAGTGATCCCTGATGCGTTATGTGTAGGATAGGTGGGAGGCTTTGAAGCCGGGACGCCAGTCTCGGTGGAGTCAATGGTGAAATACCACCCTTAGCGTATTGGAGATCTAACCTGGGCCCGTAATCCGGGTCGGGGACACTGTCAGGCGGGTAGTTTGACTGGGGCGGTCGCCTCCTAAAGAGTAACGGAGGCGCTCGAAGGTTCCCTCAGGCTGATTGGAAACCAGCCGCAGAGCGCAAAGGCAGAAGGGAGCTTGACTGCGAGACCTACAAGTCGAGCAGGTACGAAAGTAGGACTTAGTGATCCGGTGGTTCCGTATGGAAGGGCCATCGCTCAACGGATAAAAGGTACTCCGGGGATAACAGGCTTATCGCCGCCAAGAGTTCATATCGACGCGGCGGTTTGGCACCTCGATGTCGGCTCATCACATCCTGGGGCTGAAGCAGGTCCCAAGGGTTCGGCTGTTCGCCGATTAAAGTGGTACGTGAGCTGGGTTTAGCAGCGGCACAGCTGGGTAGCTATGTTCGGTCAGGATAACCGCTGAAAGCATCTAAGCGGGAAGCCAGCCTCGAGATGAGGTATCCCTGAAGACCCCTGGCAGATTACCAGGTTGATAGGCGGGGCGTGTAAGCGCTGTGAGGCGTTTAGCTAACCCGTACTAATCGGTCGTTCGGCTTGACCATCTTTCAAGATTGCTGCACTCGGGACTTGGGCGCTTAGGTTGGTCGTGGCGGTGAGCCGCGACAGAGGCCCTTCAGAGATTCGATTCGGTTGCCGGCGCTACCGGTCAGGTGGCGCTCGGTCGGTCCGGCGATTTCCGGTGACTGTAGCGCGGGGGAAACACCCGTTCCCATTCCGAACACGGCAGTTAAGCTCCGCAGCGCCGATGGTACTGCACCGGCGACGGTGTGGGAGAGTAGGTCGTCGCCGGGATCCTTTCAGGTCCTCGGTGGGTTGTTCCCGCCGAGGGCCTTTTTCTTTGGCCCGGCAGGCGGTCGCTAGGGGTAGTAGCCGCTCATTGTCTTGACCTGGGCGCCGGGGTGGTGAACGTCCACCTCGATGCGGCGGAAGCCGTCATCGGTTCGGCTGTTGCTGGATTGGTAGGCGAGCATGTACTGCGAGCGAAGCTCGCGCTGGACGTTGGCGTAGATCTCGTCGAGCAGTTCCGGGTCGCGAACGAAGTAACTTTGGCCGCCGGTTTGCCCGCTGAGCCTGTCCAGCCGGCGCCTCGCGCCGGCCTCGTCGATGCCGAGGCCGATGGCGTACACCGTGACACCGGCACGGCGGGCGTACTCGAGAGTCTCCTCGAAAGAGAAGCGCGAGACTTCGTCCTTTCCGTCCGTCAGGAGCAGGATCGCGCGCTGGCCGGTAACGCCCGCGAGGTGATAGAGGCTGAAGATCAGGCTGTCGTAGAGGGCGGTCTGTCCCTCCGCGGTCAGGCCGGCGAGTCCGCTGCCGAGTTCCCGCAGGTCGTTGGTCAGGCGAACAGCCAGTTGAGGAAACCGGTTGAAGGTGATGACGGCGGCCCGGTCTCGCGGACTCACGGCCTGCTCGAAGAACCTCAGCGCCGCGCGCCGCGTGATGTCGAGGGAGGCGCGCATGGAAGCGGAGTTGTCGATCAGGACGCCGACGTGGATGGGGAGGTCGACGACCCGCTCGAATCGGCTCACGCGCTGCTCGCGACCGTCCTCGAGGACGTTGAAGTCGGCGAGCTCCAGATTCTCCAGTGGCCGCCCGCGACGATCCGTGACCGAGACGAACAGTTCCACGAACTGGACATCGACGCGTTCGATGTCGCCGGGCGAGTTGATGAAGACGAGATCTTCCGCCGTGTTGCCATCGAGAAGATGGGCCACGGCGCGTATGTACGACACTCCGGCAGACGGTGGAAGCTGGATCGGCTGGATGAACGGCTTCTGGTAGAGCGTCGAGGACAGGTTCTCGTTCAGGTAGAACTCGAGCCGATCCAGCGTCGTTCCTTCCGGAACTTCGACCTCTGCCCGCGCACGAAGGCTGGAGACATAGCTCCCGCCGCGCCGGGGCTCGATCAGCCGGACCGTGAAGCTATGGTCGCCGGCGTTGATCGCCATCTCGTCCCAGGCCAGCACGTCACCGTTCTCGCCGACGCCTTCGACCCGCAGGGTACGGGGCCGGGGAAAATCGCCGAGGTCGAGTTCAACGCTGAAGGGCGCATGCGCTTTCCTGAGCACTGCCGTTTCGTCGAGCAAGAAGGAGACGGCCGCTACTCCTTCGCCCTCGACAACCGCGTCGAAGCGAACGAGGCCGGAGAGGATCTCGCCCGCGGGCTTCAGCAACCGGATGTCGACGGACTCGGTACCCACGCTTCGGGCCGCCTCGGCGAGCAACCGTTCGCCCTCGGGTTCGGCCCCGGGCAGCGGCGCCGGGTCGGAGAGTCTGGGGACGCTGACGTCCTGCTCGCCGCGGAAGAACTGACCGCCGTTGACGTCCTCGATCCGCAGGATCATTCGGTAGTCGCCGGGCCGCAGATAGCGCTGAAAGGGCAGGAGCAGGGGCCCGCCCGCCGCGTCCTGTTCACCGGCGGGGGCGGGGAAACCGAACTTGTAGCGGAACGACTCGAACAGTTCGCGGTCCCTGATGACCTCGCCAACCAGGACGAAGTCGCGGGACCTGTAGCCGGCGAACTCGCCGACGGAAACCGCGGCCGGATCGATGCGGACCTGTCCCTCGACGACCGTACGGCTCTGAAACCGGCCGAGGAAGTCGTAGGCGGTGTCGGCAGTGAAGAGGGACGCGCCGGGTGGCAGGTCGGTGCTGGCCGCCGCGAAGGCGGCCACCCACTCTTCGTTTCGAGGTCTCGGCTTCGCCAGCACGCGCGCGAGTTGGCTCCCGTACTCGCGTCCCAGGCTGCGCATCTGGTCGATGACGTCCTCGAGCAGGTGGCCGTTGATGCATGCTTTCGCACCTTCGACCACGCCCCGGATGTCGCCTCGTCCCGGCGCCCAGACCCGAGCTTCTCCGAGGCCTCTTGCGCGGACGAAGAGCAGCAGGAAGTTGAACCGGACCCGGTCGCTTCCCTGGTACACCCAGACTTCGGCCGGGATGCGTGTCGTGGTGCACCGGACCTGGACGATGCGGTGCGGCTCGCCATGAATCAGCAAGACCTGGGAGCGCGCGTCCTTGAGGCCCCCATAGTTGCTGCGGGCGTAGGCTGCCCGCTCCTCCCAGCGTTCGCGCATCTCGTTGCGCCCGGTCTTGGGGACCGGATCACGGACCTGCCAGAACTTCCGAATGAAGGCCTCCCGCTGGTACTCTCGCGTGAGCTGGAAGAAGAGATCGCGTTCCTCGGCCGTCATGAGGACCGAAACCTCAGCCAGCCAGTCGGCGTGGCGCTTGCTCAGCCGGTCGGCAGCCGGTGGAGAGGAGGCTGCGGGTTCGCCGTCCGCTTTCGTCCCGCCTTCCTGCGCGCCGGCAGCGGTGGGGCTCCACAGGCTGGAGAGTCCCGCCAGCATCGCCACCGCGGCAAAGCCGGCCCGGCAGCTCGGAGGCCATGCTGCCGCGGATCGGCTCACGGTCACGGAGCGTACCAGTCGGTGTGGCGATGAAGGTGGGAGCCGAGCCGGGCGCAGTCGGCCGTCCGGTTGCTATACTCGCGAGCCCTGTTTCACTGGACAGGCGCCGAACGTCGGCGCCGCACTTCGTTGTCGATTCCCAGCATCGCGGAGGGATTCCCGCCCATGTCGAAGAAGCTCGTTTCCGGCCGTTCCATGTCTCTTCTCATCCTGGTCCTGGCGATGGCCTTCCTGGTGGCGCCCATTGCCGCCCAGTTGCCGCCCGACGCGGTGGACCTGGCCAAGGTGAAGATCCCGGAGGCTCTCAAGTCGACAGACCTCTGTCCGGTCAAGTTCGTGCCGTCGATAGCCGATGGCGAAACCTGGACGCATGGCGGTGTCAGCTACCGGGGCAGCGAGCCCGGCGTCGCCGCCACCTTCGCGGGCGATCCGGATTCGTACGCCGCCAAGGCCGCCGAGGAGCGCTACGTGGGGAACTTCATGCTCGCGATGAGCACGATCTGGTGCCCGATCACCGACGAGGTGACGCCCGGCGGCCGCAAGCAGGTCGACGGCCTCGGTTACACCTGGGAAAGCTGCTGCTCCTTCTGTGACGAAGAGATGGCGCCGGAGAACTTCGACGAGGCGCTCGAGCGTCTTCGTGAGCGCGCCGTCGAGTCGTTCGAGTTGACGGGCGGCATCTACACCGAGGGTGCGAGCAGCCCGGTCGAAGGCGCGATCAGGGACGACGTCTAGGCTCTCTTGCCTCGCATAACGCGTGTCTACACGCGGACCGGCGATGATGGAACGACCGGTCTGGGCGTTCGCGTCCGGGTTCGCAAGGACGACGCTCGCGTCGAAGCCTACGGCGCGGTCGACGAGTTGAACTCGGCGTTGGGCGTGGCGGTGGCTGCCGGCCCCTCGCCTCCGGTTGCCGACAGCCTCCGCCGGGTTCAGCAGGAGCTGTTCCATCTCGGTTCGGACCTGTGCGTTCCGCCGGACGACGGGGCGCCTCTCGTGCCGCGCATCGAGGAGCGCCACGTCGAGGCTCTGGAGGAGACGATCGACCGGTTGCAGGAAGAACTCGAGCCGCTCGCGAACTTCGTGCTGCCCGGTGGTTGCGCCGCGGCTGCCGCGTTGCACCTGGCCAGGACCATCTGCCGTCGGGCGGAGCGGCGGCTGGTGACGCTCGCGGCCGCCGAGCCGGTCGGCGCGCCGGCCCTGACGTACGTCAACCGGCTGTCCGACGCGCTCTTCGTCATGGCTCGCTACGAGAACCAGGTTCGCGGCGAGTCGGACGTGCTCTGGGACTCCAGGGCGTAGTGCCGCCAGGAAAGGGCGTCCCGTGCCTTAGGATGGACGCGGAATGCGCCTGCCCATCCGTCTTCTCGACGTGGCGGTCATCGGCCTGGTTTTCCCGGTGGCCTCCGTTCTCGGCTTCCTGGCCGGCCAGACGGTCGGAGACTGGTTCGACGCGCCGAAGACCGGAGCGATGATCGGCTTCCTGTTCGGCGTCGCGGCGGGCTTCTACAACGCCTATCAGACAATCCGGCGAGTCAGCGCGGACGAGGAGGAAGATGGCTTCGGCGGCTCGTGAAGTAGCCCGTCTGCTCGGCTTCCGGGGGCCCTTGGGAACGGTCGATCAGTTGGCCGCGATGTCGAAGCGGGTTCTTCGCTGGTCGCTGCTGCTGACGGCCCTGGGAGGTGCGACGGCGCTCGCCTGGAGCCCGGGCGCTGCCGTTGCCTTGACAGCCGCAGGGCTCGTCAGTAGTTTCAGCTTTCGCGGCCTGGAGATGCAGGTTCGCGCGTTGGAGCCGAACGTCGACGGGCGTGCTGGCGCCAGGAACACTCTGGTCACCGTTCTCCGCTATTCGTTGTTGAGCGCTTTCATCGTTGCGGCCCTGCTTGTGGGGTCAAGGGAGTTCATCGCGCTGATCCTGGGATTCTCGGTCGTGCCCTTGGCACTGGTGGTTTCGGAACTGGCACATCGTGTCGGTTCGGCTCGCTAGTCCACGGATCAGCCTGGTTCCGACCTGCCCGCCGACCGACTCCGCGTAGCCGTACACACGCCCGGCTCCTCCGTTCGAGCAACGGTCACCATCCCTCCACGTCCGAAGTCCCCCACCTGTCATGGCTGCCGGCGAACACTCCATCTTCTACGAGCCCGTGAACGCGGCCTGGAAGTTCGGCGTGGGTCTGGCGGGCGCCGAGGAGAGCCTCCCCCACGAAGTGCCGGACCACGTGGTCATGGCGCTGTTCGTCTTCGGTGTCGTGACGACGCTCGGCGTGGTCGTGTCGAGGGGGCTGAATCGGGACGATCCGGGCAAGGTGCAACAGCTCGTCGAGATTGTCCTCGACTGGATGCGAAACCTCCTCGAGGAGACGATCGGCGAGGGCGGCTCGCGACATCTGCCCCTGATCGCCTCGTTCGCGTTCTTCATCTTCATCAGCAATCTGTCGGGGTCCATCTTCTTCCTGCAGCCCCCGACCCAGAACGTCAACGTCACCTTCGCCCTCTCGATTACGGCATGGGTGCTGTACCACCTGTTCGGCCTGCGCCGGAACGGCCTGCGCTACTTCGGGCACTTCGTTGGCCCGGTCCTCTGGCTTGCCCCGCTGTTCATTCCGATCGAGATCATCAGCCACGCAGCTCGCGTGCTCTCGCTCGGCATGCGGCTGTTCGGGAACGTCTTCGGCGAACACCTCGCCGCGGCCGCCATCTTCGGTCTGGTTCCCCTTGCGCTGCCGTTGCCGATCATGGCGCTCGGCCTCCTGGCGGCGACCCTGCAGACCTTCATCTTCATCATGTTGACCACCGTTTACATCGCCGAGGCTGAGGCGTCGGCACACTGAAAGGGACTCTCAGGAAATGAAGAAGTCAAAGCTCGTCCTTCTCGTGGCCCTGCTGCTCACCCTGTTTGCCGCTCCGGCCCTGGCTCAGGACGGCGAAGAAGGCGGCGGCGACGGCGCCAATCTCGGCCTGCTGGGCGCCGCCGTGGGCATCGGTATCGCCGCGGCCGGCGGCGCGATCGGTCAGGGCCGCGCGACCGGTGAGGCCTGCGCGGGACTGGCGCGGAATCCGGGCGCGGGCGGCCGTATCCAGATCATGCTGCTGATCGGCTTGGCGTTCATGGAGTCGGTCGTCATCTACGCCCTGGTCATCGCGCTCCGCGGCGGCGGGTTCTTCTAGGACGACCCCTTCAGCCGCACGAGCGCTGGCTACGCCCGTTCTGGCGCGCGCCGGCCATATTGGCGTTTCGCGGAGCTTCTGTGTGAGCGTCCGCGCTCGCCCTCGGTGGCGGCGTCGGGCCGGAAACGATGCTCTGACAACAAGATGACGGTTTGACCGTCGCTCCTTTGGGACTTGGCACCGAATGTGCTGACCCCTTCCCACACAAGGCGTCGCGGCCCTTTTCCGCGGCGGGGGAGGCAAACCACATGAGCGCCATAGCCGATCACAGCGGCGGCTGGAACTTCGAGGCCGAGGTGCTGCCCTTCATGGACAGTCTCTACAGCACGGCCTACCGGATGTCCCGCAACCGCCAGGACGCCGAGGATCTCCTGCAGGAGACCTACCTCCGGGCGTACAAGTACTACGACAAGTTCCAGGAAGGGACGAACTTCAAGGCCTGGTTGTTCAAGATCCTCAAGAACACGTTCATCAACCGCTACCGGAAGCGCCAGCGCCAGCCGCTCAGGAACTCCTTCGACGAGATCGAGGGCTCCTTCGAGTCGAAGCTCCTCGAGTCGCCGCTGACCGCGCGCGGCGCGACCCCGGAGGAAGAGCTGATGGTGGACGCGCTCGATCAGGATGTGCAGCAGGCGCTGGAGGCGCTTCCCGAGGACTATCGGACGGCCGTGGAAATGGCCGATCTGCAGGGGCTGTCCTACCGGGAGATCTCGGATCAGCTCGGCATTCCCCTGGGCACCGTCATGAGCCGGCTCTACCGCGGCAGGCGCAAGCTGGAGGCCGTCCTCCTCCAGTACGCCCGGGAGCACGGCTACATCCGATCTCGAGAGCCCAGAAAGATGCGGTCGAGGCAGCAGGACGCGGCCTGAGCATGGCAGAATAGGACTTCCGGGCTCGGCCCGGAGGTGCCTAACTCGTGCGTACTGAACAACTTGGGCGTTGGGCCGCAGGTCTTTCGAGCGCCGCTCTGGCGATCTTTCTGGGCTGGCTCGCGATCCGCCCGGTGCCAACGCCCATCGAAGTGAGCGCCGCAGCATCAGGCAGCGTCGCCGGGGACGACGACGCCTTCGCGCTCGATCCGGAAGCACTGGACAGAGTGCCCTTCCCGCTGGAGCACGTGATCCGGCGAGGCGACACTCTGGACGAGGTCCTGCGCCGAGCCGGCGTTCCGGCGACGGAACTCCGTCAGGCCAGCACGGCGGTCAGCGAGGTCCTGGACCCCCGCAAGCTGCGCGCCCGCGACTCCTTCTACTCGATGGTCCACCGCGACGAAGGACTCGTCGGCATCAGGCTGCCACGCCGGGGCCAAGGCGTCGTCGTGGCGGAACGGAACGGCGGCGACTGGACGAGCCGTTACCGGGCCTATCGACGCAGTCATATCCGGCGTCTGGTCCGCGGCGAACTGCGCGGAGCCCTGGAGAGCTCGATTCGCCTCGCCGGCGGGCCCGCGAATCTGGCCGAGAGCATGGCGAGGGTGTTGCAGTGGGACCTCGACTTCAATCGAGACCTGCGGGTCGGCGACCGCTTCGAGATCGTCTTCGACGAACTCCTCCTGGACGGCCAGCTCCAGGGTGTGGATCAGGTCCATGCGCTTCGTTACCGGAACCGGGACCGTTGGCTAGAGGCCTACGGCTTTTCGGACGACGAACCGGCGGACGCCGGTTCGAACCGCTACTACGACGCCGACGGTCAGCCGCTGCAGCGGCAGTTCCTCCGTTCGCCTCTGCCGTACTCGAGAGTCACGTCCCGGTTCTCGTTGAGTCGGTTTCACCCGGTCCTGAAGCGTCGCATGCCCCACTACGGCGTGGACTACGGCGCGCCTGTCGGAACCCCGGTGCGGGCGACCGCGGACGGAACGGTCGTCTCGGCTGGCACGCGCGGAGGGGCCGGTCGGACGGTCCGGTTACGCCACGCCAACGGCTACCTGACGGCCTATCTGCACCTTTCCGGCTACGCGCAGGGCGTTCGCGCGGGAGCGCGGGTGGATCAAGGTCAGGTCATCGGATACGTCGGCTCCACCGGTCTTTCAACCGGGCCGCATCTCGACTATCGAGTGCAGAGCAACGGCCGCTGGATCAACCCGCGCCGGCGTCCCCGCCGGCATTCGGGTACGCACCCGCCTGCCGGGGCCAGGGAAGGGGCTCCCAGCGGCCGCTCGCGCTCGATTGGTGGATGGGAGGTCGGCGCTCGCTTCGGTCGGCTGCGCTGCGGTGGGTCGTCGGTTGAGGTGACGATCTCGGGAGACGCTTGCCTCCAGCCCGCTGGGCGCCCCCTTCCCTGGCCCCGGCAGGCTGGACGTCGTCGTTGCCTAGGGAGCGGCCTCCAGACTACGCCGTCGCGCAGGGAACGGGCCGCACACTGGGTGCGCCGGCGTCCCCGCCGGCTTCCGAAGAAAACGCGCCGGCCGCCAGGCCGGCACCGCTTCGATGCGAGTGCGTGACGTGCTCGGCCCTACTCGAGCGAGCGGGCGCGATCGCGCAGGATCGTGTAGGCCTCGGAGCGCGAGAGGTTGCCGCCGATCCGGAGTGAGTGGGAGCTGCTCCAGGCCTCGTCGGCCGCGGTTTCGACGTAGGTCAGGGTGTTCCCGTTCTCCCAGACCACGATCGCTCCGGTGCCGTTGGGCGAAACCAGGATCGTCGGCTCGCCGTCGCCGATCGTGGGCGCGATCCGCTCTGACTTGACCTGCAGCCGGGCAAGGTGCTGAACGTAGTCGCTACCGACTTCCTGGGCAGCGGCAAGTAGCACATGGCCGTCATCGCTTCCGACCCCTTCGAGGAGATCGCCTTCCTGGGCTCGGGCGCCCACGATGACGATGTGGTGACGGGCGCTGCTTGACACGCTCGTCGGACCGCCTTCGGCGCAGAGGCTTTCAGCCTTGGCGACTAGGTGGCTCCTTACGTCGTCTGCGATGGGAGCAAGCACACGGCTGCGAATTCGACGGCCGACTATGACGATGTGGTGTCGCGCTGCCGAAGCGACGGAGGAGATCGCGTCCGAGCCTTCCGTCTCGATGCGCGAGCAGAGGTTGGAGGAGTCGAGGTGATCCGCCAAGCTGTCCGCGAGTTCCGCGAGTTCGGTTGCGGGCGTGGAGAGCTCCAACTGGACCAAGGCCCCAGTGCCACTGTCCGCGAAGCCAATAACCACCGCGTTTGGTTCGGAGGCCGCATCGACGGTCGGTGCGGTAAGCAGCTTCGTCGCCACCTCACTAGTGAAGGGATCGTCAGCCAGCGACTGTGACACGTAGTCGTTCAGCCGGTGGACTCGGCGCCAGGTGGACGCCAACTCGCCGTCGATCAGGACGACCGGCGCATACATGACCTTCTCGCCGTCCGCCGTGTCCTCCGACCAGACGACGTGGAGGACGGTTCGGGTGCTGGTGTCGCCGGCAGTTCCTCCGGCCAACTCGAAACGGTCGTGGGTGACGGCGAGGCGCGGTGCAGACTTCTCGCTGTAGATGTTGCCGGAGACCTCAATCGTCTCGGACCAGATGCTGCCGTCGAAGGACGCGAGGTTGATACGGGTCAGGGTCGAGGCGCTGCTGCTCGCCCAGACGACGTACAGCTTCTCGGTGGCCGCGTCGAAGAACAGGGATGGCGTACGGTCGCTGTCGTCCGCTTCGCTGCCGGGAACGAGGTAGTGCTCGACCGTGCCCGATCCACGACGAGCCTCCAAGCGCAGGACAGCGGCCCCGGCCGTGGCTTCACTTCCATCCGGGAAGAGGTCGCCGTAGGTTCCCGTGGCGACCTGGTAGAGATCGCCGTCCTTGCCCAGCACCGGAGGGCTGTCCGTAGCGTGCAGGGCACCGCCGCCGAACACCAGCGCGAGCGCGATGGCCGCCAGACATCGCGGCTGGACTCCGTTCGAGAGCATGGAGAGGATGCCCTTCATCACGCCCTCAGGTTCACCACTTGGCGGAGATCGACCGACATCAGTACGTCGGCCAAACCGGCTCGTTCGGGATAGAAGCGCTGCTCAAGATCGCTGAAAGACTCTCGCGCCTCCTCAGTGTCCCCTTCCAACATAGCTGCCTGCCCGAGCAGATACAGGCAGTTCTTGACCATGTCGAGATCTTCGACGCGCTTGGCGAGTTCAAGCGCGGCTGCCGCGTGCCGTTTGGCGCACGCTACACGGCTTAGTTCCAAGTGGGCGAAACAGAGATCCAAGTGCGAGAGCGCGGCATCCCACTCCGCTCGCTCTCGCCTGAAGGTGCGCAGGCTTCGGTACAGGAGTTTCAGCCCTTCACGGAATCGGGCTCGGCGAGGCGCACTGGATGCTGCCGCCTGGACTACGAGACAGTAGCCGAGGTTTCCCTCGGCCGAAGCCGTCCAAGTCGGTGGGGCATCCTCCGTCAAGCGGAGAGCAGTCCGATAGCACGCCGCCGCCTCAACCTCCCTGCCTTCGGCTACCAGGAGGTTTCCGAGCAAGTTGTACGAACCGCCCGTCAGACCTGGTCTGTCCACGAACGCCGAGATGTCGCGGCTCAACTTGGCATAGAAGAGCGCCTTCTTGATTTGACCGTCCGACTCGTGCGCGCGTGCGACCGTGTAGGCAGCCAGCCAGCGATTGTGGTCGACCGGACTGCCAAGCAGGATCCTTCGGAGTTCCGGCATCACCTCCGTACCGTTGCCGAGTTCCGTTTCCGCGGCGCCCCAGCCGCAGAGGGCTTCGTCTGCGAGGTCGGTCTCTCCAGCTGCGGTCGCTATCTCGACGGCTCGCTGGTAGACGGTGGCCGCTTCCCGGTATGAACCCTCGGCGACGAGCTCCCGAGCGCGATCCCTCAGCGTCTCGAAGTCCTCGGCGGTATCCACCACGCACGTCTCCGGCTCGGGCGCGGGAACGCGCTCCGGGACGAACGCCGGCTCAGGCGACGAGTGGAAGGGAACAACAGTCGCGGTCACTAGGCGGTCGATTCTACACGAAGGACCATGGAATCGCGGCTTCTGGAGAAACGGAACAGCGCGAACCGTTCTCCGCCCGGCCGCTTCCCTCAACATTCGCGGTCCGAGGGCGCTTCGCGAAACGCGAACGGCGCTCGCCAATCCTATACGTCCAGGCCGACCTGGCGCATCAGATCGAGGGCGTTGCTGCGGGTGACAGTGCCCTCGCGCAGGCGGTAGTCGAAGCGGATCTCGCCGTCTTCCAGGTCGTCCTGGAAGTGGACGTTGCGCACCGGCGACGCTTCCGGGTCGCCGGCGATCCGGGCCAGGGCCAGATCGTGGGTGGTCACGAGACCGATCGCGCCGCGGTCGAGCAGACCGCGGATCAGGCCTTCGGCGCCCGCTCTCCGGTCGTGCGAGTTCGTGCCGTGGAGGATCTCGTCGAGCAGGAAC
>JAPVWO010000250.1 GCA_027493375.1 Candidatus Multivorans thiocomprendens
GGCGCTGGCCTTCAACACCCCGTACGACTCGTGTGTCTCCTGGCTGCAGGCCACACGGGACCACGTGCGTGTCGTGCGGGCCGGCAGTGATGTCGTCGGAGGGCTGGTCCAGTACGACATGGGCCTGTTCCTGGGGGGCCGCTCGGTCCGCAACATCGGCATCGCCGGGGTCGCCATCAGTCCCACGGCCCGCGGCCGCGGCGCCGCGAAGTCCCTGATGGCGGCCACCCTGAAGGACATGCACGACGCCGGCGTGGCGGTGTCGACCCTCTACCCCACGACCTTCACGCTGTACGGCCGCGCCGGCTACGCGGTTGCCGGCCACCGTTACCAGTACCGGCTGCCGCTCGCCGGACTGGGGCGAATCCAGGCGGGCGGGGAACTCCGCCGGCTCGACCCGGAAACCGACGCCGACGGGCTCAAGCGGCTCTACCGGCGGCTGGCCGCCGACCGCCCCGGCTGGCTCGACCGCAACGAACACATCTGGCAGCGCGTCCACAACCACCCGGCCGGCCGCGACGTGCATGGCTACGTGCTGCCCGGGGATGACGGCGCCATCGACGGTTACGTCGTCTACACGCTGGGCTCCGTGGGCCGGTATCCGTACGACCTCAAGGTCCGGGACGTTCAGGTGGCGCATCCCGACGCGGCCCGGCGCGTCCTTGCCCTGTTCTCGGACTGCCGGACCCTGGCCCGGCACGCGATCTGGTACGGGCCGCTGGACGATCCGCTGCTCCTCGCCGTGCCGGAGGTCGGGACCGAGATCTCCGTCGCCGAAACCTGGATGCTCCGCATCGTCGACGTCCGGGCGGCGTTCGCCGAACGCGGCTATCCGGCGGCCGCGAGCGCGAGGCTCGACCTGGAACTGACGGACGACATCCTGCCCGGAAACGCCGGCCGCTGGCTGATCGAGATCGACGGCGGCAAGGCCAGGGCGAACCGGATCGATCAAAGCGCGGGGCCCGACGCGCTGAGGATGGACATCCGCGCGCTCGGTTCGCTCTACACCGGCCACCTGAGTGCCCGTCGGCTCGCGGCCATGGAGGTCGTCCGGGGATCGGCCGCCGCGCTGGAACTGGCGGACCGCGTCTTCGCGGCCGAACCGCCGTCCATGCCGGACTACTTCTGACGAGGCGGCGTGGCCCGACGGCCGCGAATGCTGCTAGTAGACTCGCCCGTCGCAGGTAACCGGACCTGTCCACAGAAATCCCGTTCACGAAGAGGCCCTTCCGGCATGGCACGACAATCTCATGGCAGCTCACACGTCCTCCCGTTCCTGACCGCGCTCCTGCTGGCCGGGCCGGCACTGGCCCAGGAACCGCCGCCTGAACCAGCATTCGCCGAACGCGTTGACACGGCCGAGATCGAGCCGTTCCTCGGCGAGTGGGTGCTCGAAGTGCTAACCCAGCAAGGCTCGCTCAACAGCCTGATCACGTTCGCCGACGACGACGGCAAGGCGAGCGCCGACTTCTACCTGGCGCGTCTGGCCGACGTCGTGATCGAGAACATCAGCCGCACGGAAACGGGCGTACTGCTGAAGTGGAACCTGGACTTCGGCGGCCAGCTCGTGCCGGTCGAGATGGAACTCGCGCGGGAAGGCGACGGTCTGGCCGGGAAACTCGAGACCGGCTTCTTCAACGCCGATGTCAAGGGAGCAACGAAGGAAGCGGCCGAGGCGGCCGGGATCATCGTCGAGCGTCAACCGGTCGGAGACGACGACGAGCTGGCCCTCTCCCGGGTCGAGGTCGAAGGGCAGGCGATCCGGCTCCGCGTCGATCGCCTGCAGGCGCCCGGCCCCGACTACGACAAGCTCGAGTCTCTCGCAGACGGCGAAGTCCTGGGACCGATCTACGGCAAGCCGTTCAAGTTCTGGACCGACGCGAACCTGGCGTTCGAGGACGCGGAAGTAGCCGCCCACAACCACGGCCCGACCTATCCCGGCGTCTACAGCCTCTGGCTCAAGCGGGAAGGAGACGGCTGGAAGCTCGTGTTCAACCACCTGGCCGACGTCTGGGGCACGATGCACATGGCCGAACACGATGCCGGCGAGACGCCGCTGGCCTTCCGCACTCTCGCTGAACCCGCGGAGCACACGGAGGGTGTGCTCGAGATGGACGGCGCGGCCGGCATGCTGACGATCCGCTGGGGCACGATGGAGTGGTCGGCGCCGTTCCAGATCACAAAGTAGAGCGCTCCCGGCGCCCGACGGCGTCGCACTCACCCGCCCGCTGAGGAGCGGCCGTTGGACCGCCTCGCGTTCAGCGCATCCGGAACGGGGGCCGGCCTGGTCACCAACGGCGTCTCCTACTTCCTCCTGGTCTACTACAGCCAGGTGATCGGCCTGGAACCGGCGCTGGCCGGCTCCGCCCTCCTCCTGGCGCTCGCCTTCGACGCCGTCTCCGATCCGCTGGTCGGCCGCTGGTCGGATCGTCTACGGAGTCGGCTGGGACGACGCCATCCGTTCCTCTATGCCTCGGTCATTCCGGCCGCGCTCTGCTACTACTGCCTGTGGACACCTCCGGACCTCTCGCAGCCCGCGACCTTCCTGTGGCTCGCGGGCTTCACTATCGGGCTGCGCCTGGCGATGACGATGCACACCGTCCCCTTCAACGCCCTGCTGCCGGAAATCGCGCCCGACTACGACGAGCGCACGGGACTCATGAACTACTCGTACGCCGCCGGCTGGCTCTTCGGCACGGCGATGGCCGTGGCCATGTACCTCTGGTGGCTGGCCGATTCGCCGGAGTACCCCGACGGCACCGGGATTCTGCGCCGGGTCGGCTACGAACAGGCGGGCCTCGTGACCGCGATCGGCGTGCTGGCCTGCCTGATCGCGGCAGCCCTGGCGACTCGCCGGCACATTCCGAAGCTGACAACTCCATCGCCCGGTGCCCTTTCCATTGCGAAGGCTCTCGGCGAGACGATAGCGACCCTCCGCGACCGGAGTCTGGTCGCGATCGTTGCCTCCACCGCATTCACGGCGGCCGCCAGCGGTACCGCGACCGCGATGTGGGCGTACATGCAGCCGTGGTTCTGGGGCTTCGCCAGCAATCAGACCAGCGCGATCCTGGCCGCCCAACTCGTTTCGCCGCTCATCGCGTTCGCGGTCCTGCCACCGCTGAGCCGTGGCCGCGACAAGAAGAGCGTGCTGATCCGGGTCTCCATTCTCTCGATGCTGGCCGGCAGCGGTCCGGTGATCCTCGCCCTCCTCGGTGCCTTTCCCCCGGTCGGCCACGCGGCGCTCTTTCCGCTGATGACGGTGATCGGTGTGTTCCAGATAACGCTGATCGTGATGGGCAGTGCGATCAGCGCCTCGATGGTGGCGGACGTCGTCGACGCCCGCGCGGTCTCGACCGGCAGGCGCGAGGAGGGCCTGGTGACTTCCGTCCTGTCCTTCACCGGCAAGGTAGCCACCGGCATGGGCGTGTGGATCGGCGGTCTGCTCCTGAGTGCCATCGACTTCCCCACCGAACCTGACACGTCAACGATCGACCAGGCGACGATCGACCGTCTGGGGTGGCTCTATGGCCCTGTCGTGGCGGCGCTCTATCTGACCGCGGTCTTCGCGCTCCGTTACTACCGCCTTAGCCGGCTTCGGCACGAGGAGAACCTGGCCGCCCTGGCCGCGAACGGAGGGGCGGGGCGCGGCCGCTATCGTCCCGGAACCTCACGAGGAGATTCGACATGACCCAACCATTCGACCGGCCCCGTCAACTCCTGCCGCCCGAGGCGTACTTCGATTCCGGTTGGCTGGACCGGGAGGTCGACCGCCTGTTCGACCGCTCCTGGGTCTGGGCCGCCACCGAAGAGGACCTGAAGGAACCCGGCGACTTCCGGGCCTGCCGCGTGATGAACCACTCCCTGTTCGTGCTCCGGGACGGGGCCGGGGAGCTCCAGGCCTTCCACAACGTATGCCGCCACCGCGGCTGCGAGATCGTCGAAGGCAGCGGCAACCTGGGCAGCACGATCCGCTGCCCGTACCACCGCTGGACCTACGAGACGAACGGCGCCCTGCACGGCGTGCCCAACGAAGCGGAGTGTTTCGGCGCCGTCCCTCGCGAGAACCTCTCGCTCCATCGAGCCGCGGTCGGCGCCCATCGCGGCATGGTCTACGTGAATCCCGATCCGGAACCGCCCGAACCGTTCGACGAGTGGATCGCCGGACTCGACGACCACGCCTGGCCCCACGACCTGGCCGACGGCAGCCTGAGCTACGCGGGCGATGTCCGCTATGAGATGCACTGCAACTGGAAGGTCTTCTACGAGAACGCGATCGACGGCTACCACCTCGGCTATCTCCACAACAAGACGCTGGGCAGCGTCTATCCCGACCGGAACGTCTGGCATCCCGTGGGCCGACACACCGTCTGGTACTCGACCGAGCGGGAAGGGGATCCGCAATCGTCCACCGTGCTGTCGGCCGAACTCGCCGACGGCGCGGGGGCGACCCGCCTGCCGGGCCACGAGGAGAGCTTCTATCCGGGCGTGGTCATGCTCTTTCCACTGACGATCCTGTCGCCGAGCCCCTGGGGCTTTCACGTCTCGGTGCTGGAACCGAAGACCCCGGACCTCACGACCATGTGGACGCAGAGCTGGACGACGTACGGATCGGCCTCACGCGCCGAAGCGGGCAAGGCGCCCACGCTGATCAGCCTCGCGAATCAGGAGGGGCACCCGATGGAGTCCGGCAACTTCCAGCTCGAGGACATGTGGATCTGCGAGATGATCCAGCGCAACCTGCGGTCCCCGAAGTTCAAGGTCGGTCCCATGGCCGCCGGCTTCGGCGCGGAGTCGCCGATCATGCACTTTCAGCAGAGCGTGCTGGACTACCTGAACGGGGATGCCGGCAAGGTGGGCGGCTGATGGACTTCGTCATCCTCGCCATCCCCTACATGAGACGCCTCGGCGAACGGGTCGGCCGCGCAGGATCGGACCCGAACCGGTTCCAGGCGCTGATGGCGAATCTCCGGACCCAGATGACATTCGCCGAGTCGGTCGGCTACACCGGCTTCTGCATGACCGAGCAGCACCTGCAGGTGGAAGGGATCGAGACGACGACGAATCCGCTGTTCTGGGACTACTTCGTCGCCCAGCACACCGAGCGGATGCGCGTCGGCCAGCTCGGCATGAACCTGACAGCGGTCAACCCGATTCAATTGGCCGAGAACCTGGCGATGCTCGACCACTTCACCGGCGGCCGCATGTTCGCCGGCTTCACCAGGGGCAACACGCCAAGGTGGACCGGCACGTTCGGCCAGCACATCGGGATCACGGCGACACACTCCGACAAGTCGGAAGTGGACCGACGCAACCGCCGCGCGTTCGAGGAGAACTGGCGCCTCGTGAAGGCGCTCTGGACGCAGGAGGTGGTGAGCATCTCGGGCGAGTTCTGGCAGGCGCCGCCGGCGATGGACTGGACGTTCGCACCCACGAGCGAATGGTCGCCCGGGTCGATCACCAGTGAAGGCACGCTGAAGGAGATCGGGATCGTTCCCCGCCCGCTGCAGAACGACCCCCACCCGCCGGTCTACGCGCCGTTCAGCTACAGCATGGGGACCGCGAAGTTCTGGGCCCGCGAGGGCGGCAAGATGATGGGCATGTTCAACGAGTCGAAGGAGGAGTTCATCCCCCTGACCCTGGACGTCTGCCTGGAGGAAGCGCTGCAACACGGCCGGATCATCGGACCCAACGACATGCTCGCCCTGGGCGGACACCTGATCATGGGACGAAACCCGGCCGAGACGCAGAAGCTCTACGAAGGCTTCGAGTGGCTGTTCAACTTCGCCTACAACGCACCTCCCTACCACGTGCCGATGGGCCGGCTGTGGATGGGGTCGCGCCAGCAGGTGCTCGACCACGTGGGGCGGCTCAACGAGGCGTTCGGCATCGAAGAGTTCTTCCTCTGGCACCACGTCGGCTGGTTCGAGCAGGACGAGGAGATGGCGATGCTCCACGAGTTCGCGGAGGGCGTCATCGGCCCCCTTTCCTCGTGAACCGCCGCGGCGCTCAGAGTTCGGCCGAGACCGGCGAACCGTCGCTCAGACTGTCGCTCGGATAGACCACGACCTGCTCGCCGGGCTCAAGGCCGCCAAGAACCTGGGCTTCCCGCGCGTTCCGCTCGCCGACCTCGATCTCCCGAAGGGTCGCACGGCCTCCCGCGACCGCGAACACCGCCCAGTTCTCGTCGCGCCGGAACAACGCCCCGGTCGGCGCCTTCAGTTCGTCTCCGCTCTCCCAGACGACGACCCGGGTTTCGACCCGGAAGCCGTCGCCCAGGCCGGCCCAGACCGCGGGCGGATCGACGATGTCGATGACCACGTTCACCCGCTGCTCTTCCACGCCGAGCGCCGAGATCTTCGTGAAGCCCGACGGTTCCACCCGGCGCAGCCGGCCCTGCAGCGGGCGATCGCCACCCCATCGATCGATCAGTACGCGCTGTCCCGAGCGCATGCGGACGGCGTCCTTCGACAGATAGTCCGTCACCACTTCGATCCGCGCCGGATCGCCGACCTCGAGCAGGGCTTCGCCAGCCGGAACGACGGACTCGCTCTCGCGCACGCGACGAAGCACGACGCCCGAAACCGGCGACACGATCCGGATTGCCGTGCCGTTCATGTCCTCGGCGCTCTCGGCGCTGAACCGCAGCAGTCGGACCCGCGCCGCCTGCAACTCGCTGCGGGCCGTGCGCACCGCGTAGTCGGCTGCCTCGACGGCTTCCTGCCGGGTGTCGAGGTCGAGCTGGGCGCTCTCCATCGTCTCGACCGAGACGATTCCCTCCTGACTCAGCCGCAGGTAGCGTCCCGCCTCGGAGCGCGAGTAGGCGAGTTCGGCCGCCGCCCGCTCGTAGTGCGCCTCGGCCTGGCCGAGCGCGGCGGTCGCGGTCTGCACTACCGCCTCCGCCTCGGCCCGGCTACGGGCGTCGAGAAGCACCGGCGCGGACGGCAGGAAGATCGCGAGCACCGTCTCGCCAGTCACCACGACATCACCGGGCTCGAGTTCGATTCGCAGCACGCGGCCGGCGAGCGGCGCCGAGATCACGAAGCGATCCCGGACCCTGGTCTCGCCCTCTTCGTCGATCGTCACCTCCAGCGGTCCTCGCGTCACCTGCGCGAGCTCCGCCGGCACCGGCTGCGGGCGCGTGCCGAGAAACGCGGCGGCCGCGACCACGACCAAGCCCACGCCCCACAACACCCAGCGCCGCGTCATCATCGGTTCCTTCTTCCTACTCGCGGGTCTTGAGAACCGCGACCAGATCGAGTTCGTGGAGCTTACGCCGAACGGTCCAGGCCGACACGGCCATCGACCCGAGAACGGTCGCCGCGGAAACCAGGAACGTGTTCGGGTCGACCACCACCGGCAACCGGAACAGCTCGCTCTCGAAAGCGCTCATCACGCCGGCGATCATGCCGTAGCCGAGGAGCAAACCGAGTGGAATCGAGGCCACGGTGAGGATCCCGAGCTCGCCCAGCAGGATCGAGGAGATCTCGCCGCGGGTGAAGCCGATCACCCGCAGGCTGGCGAGTTCACGGCTGGTCTCGGACAGGGAGATCCGCGCCGTGTTGTAGATGACGCCGAAGGCGATGATCACCGCGAAGAGCAGGTTGACGCTCATCATCATCGACATGTTGTCGAGCATGTAGGTCTGGATGTTCTCGAGCGCTGCGCTGCGCAAGGTCACGCCGGCCACCGCCGGCATCGCCTTCAACAGGCCGAACAGCCGTTCCTCGGCCAGCGCGTCGATCTTGAGCATCGCGCCGCTGATCGTGTCGTCGCGCCGCACCAGCCGCCGGAGCGACTCCTGCTCCATGTACGCCGTCACGCCGAGCAGATCGTCGACGGTGTCGGTCAGCACGACCTCGCGCACCGGCCTGCCGTCTTCCATGATCTCGACCATCAGCGTGTCGCCCGGCTCGACCTGCAACTGCTCCGCCAGCAGCGTGGACAGGACGAGACCCGGCCGGTCGAGCCGGATGGCGCGATAGTCCACATCGACCACGCGCTGCAACCTCGCATCGGCCGTCAGCGCCTGGATCGCCGTCTGCTTCTGCAGGTGGCCGTTGCGCAGCCGCGCGGCGATACCGTTCGTCGGCTCCACCTGCAGCACGCCGGAGAGGGCCGCGAGTTCGTGCACCGCGCTTCGTTCGACCGGCTCGAAGAAGCTCACCGACAGGTCCTGGCGCTGGATGATGTTGAACTGCACTTCGAGCAGTTCGTCCATCGAATCCATCATCGCCGAGCCCACGACCATGATCGCGCCGGCGAAGGCGATGCCCACGATCGACAGGCCCGCCCGCACCGGGCGTCGCGACAGGTTGCGGAGCACCATCCTCGCGGGCTGCGACAACCATCGCCGGGCGCCCAGCCGTTCGAACAGGGAGACCCGGAAGGTCTCGGGCGCCGCCGGGCGCATCGCTTCGGCGGGCGGCAGCGAGACGACGCTGCGCACCGCGCCCAGGGCGCCCACCGTCGCGGCGACGAGGCTCACTCCGACGGCGATCAGGATGCTCGACGCCGACACGCTGTAGATCAGGAGGGGGAAGCGGAAGTACTCCATGTAGAGGCCTAGCATCGCTTCGGCCAGCAACAGGCCGGCGCCGATCCCGAGCAGGGCGCCGAGGGCCACCACGACGACGGCCCACTGCACGTAGTGGACGCCGAGCCGGACGTTCGAGTAGCCGAGAGCCTTGAGCGCCGCGATCTGTTCGCGCTGCACCGCGACCGTTCGCCGCAGGACCACGTTGAGCAGGAACGTGGCCACGGCGATGAAGATCAACGGCACCAGCAGTCCCATGTTCTCGAGCTGCGTCAACTCGTTCTGGAGGTACCAGTTCGAGGTCTGGTCCGCACGTGGAATCGCGCCCAGACCGCCGTAGGGATCGAGAATCGCGTCGAGTTCGACGATCACCGCGCGCTCGAGGCTGGGCGACCGGTCGGTCAGCGTCAGGGCCACGTCGTTGAACCCGCCCTCCATCTCGAACGCGGTGGCCAGGTGCCGCCGGGTCATCCACAGGAAGCCGAAGTGCTTCGGATCCGGAAACAGTTCTCCCGGACCGATGCCGTAGACGAACTCCGGGCTGAGCGCTATGCCGACGATCTCCAGGGGCTGGCGGCGACCGTTGATGACCGCGAACAGGCGATCGCCCAGGTCGAGCCCGTGAGCTTCGGCGAAGCGCTCGCCAACCAGGGCCTCCTCCGCCCGGTCCGGGTCCAGGAACCGCCCGCGGCGCAGCGCGACATCGTTGAGCGCCGGCCGGCCGCGGTCCGGCAGGGAGATCAGGCGTCCATTGATCGGATCGGTGACTCCGGGCACGTCCAGCGAGACGCTCACGACCACCCGGGTCTGGACCTGCCTGACTCCCGGGATCGCCGCGATGCGCTCCTCGATCCAGTTGGGGACGCGCTTGGCGCCGGCGAACACGTCGGCGAAGGAGTAGCGGGTGTAGTAGGCGTCGCGGGTCGTGAGCAGCGAGCCGAACACTCCCTGCGCCATGACCAGCAGCGCGATCCCCGACGAGACGACCAGGGCGATCGCCAGTACCTGGGACCGAACGTTCCAGAGGTCGCGCAGCAGTTTGCGGTCGAGGGCTCTCATCGTCCTACCACTCGATCGTGGCCGCCGGCTGCTTCGTCGAGTTGCGAACGTCGCTCGTGATCAGGCCGTCTGCAAGCGAGACTACCCGATCCGCCATCGCCGAGATCGCCGCGTTGTGGGTGATCACGGCGGTCGTGGTGCCCAGTTCGGAGTTCACCTTCTCGAGCGCCCCCAGCACCGCGATGCCCGTGCTGATGTCGAGAGCTCCCGTCGGTTCGTCGCAGAGCAGCACGTCCGGACGCTTGGCGATGGCCCGGGCGATCGCCACGCGCTGCTGCTCGCCGCCCGACATCTGCGACGGGAAGTGGTCGAGGCGGTACTTCAGGCCGACCAGCGCCAGGGCGTCCTCGGGAGCGATCGGATCGCCGGCGATCTCGGTGACGAGCGCGACGTTCTCGCGCGCCGTGAGCGAGGGAATCAGGTTGTAGAACTGGAACACGAAGCCGACGTGCCGGCGCCGGTAGCGGGTCAGGGCCCGTTCTCCGGCCTCGCTCAGATCCCCTTCACGGTACGTCACCTGGCCGGCGGTAGGCCGATCGAGCCCGCCCAGGATGTTCAGAAGGGTCGACTTGCCGCTTCCCGACGGGCCGAGCAGGACCGCGAACTCGCCTTCCTGGAGTTCCAGGTCGACGCCGCGTAGCGCATAGACCTCGACCTCGCCCATCACGTAGACCTTCGTCACGCCCTTCATGGCGAAGACCGGGGCGTGACGCGCCGACGCTGCCGTGGCCTGGACCGCCATCAAGGCAGCTCGATGTCGGGGGGCGCCGCGGACAGCTCGACGATCATCTCCGTGAACTCGCCCGGCACCGTATCGACCCGGATCATCCCGCCGTGCTCGCGCACTACATCGGCCGAGAGCGCCAGACCGAGGCCAGTTCCCTGGTCGGTCGGCTTGGTCGTGAAGAAGGGATTGAAGATCTTGTCGACGATGTCCTGCGGAATGCCGTTGCCGTTGTCCCGGATCCGGACCTCAACGCCGTCGTCCATCTTTCGCGTCGTCACCGTGAGCGTCGGTTCGTAGGACTCATCGTCCGTTGTGAGCCGCTTTTCGTTCGTGGCGTAGCAGGCGTTGCCGACCAGGTTGAGGAACACGCGGCCAACGTCCTGGGCCACGACCTCCAGGGTGCCCAGATCCGGATCGAAGTCCTTCTCGATGGTCAGGTTGAAGTCCGAGTCGGAAGCCCGGGCGCTGTGGTAGGCGAGCCCGATGTGCTCGTCGACCAGACGGTTGATGTCGGCTTCCTCGCGACCGGCCGCGCCCCGGCCCATCTTCAGCATGTCGGTGACGATCCGGTTGGCGCGCTCGCCGTGGTTCCGGATCAGCTTCAGGTTGCCGCTCAGGTCCTCGAAGATCTCCCCGATCTCCTCCCGCTGGTCCTCGTCCAGGCTGCCGTCCTCGTTCTCCTTCATGATCTCCTCGACCTCTTCGAGGAGTTCCGAGGAAACTTCCGAGAAGTTCTTGACGAAGTTGAGCGGGTTCTTGATCTCGTGGGCGACCCCGGCCGTCAGCTCGCCCAGCGCCGCGAGCTTCTCGCGCATGACGATCTGGTCCTGGGCCTTCTGCAGGTCGACCAGCACGACCTCCAGTTCCTCGTTCTTCTCCTTCAGTTCATCCGCCAGCTTCTCGACCAGGTTCAGCCGCTGCACCTCCAGCGCGTGCCGGCGGAAAACCTCGAGGGCGGCCGCCATGTCGGCGACCTCGTCCTTGCCGCCAATCCCGATCTCGGCTTCCAGGTTGCCTCCGGCCATCTCCCGCATGCTGCTCGAGAGCGCCTCGAACCGCCGCACCAGCAGCCGTCCGACGAACAACCAACCGATGAAGACCGCTCCGGCGATGCTCAGGACGTTGAGCCCCAGGAGCAGTGCGCGCCCGGTGCGGATCGCCTGGGACGCGGCCTTGGTCGCCGCATCGGTGCGGGTCCGGGAAGCGGCGACCAGACTCTCGACGTCGCCACCGAGTTCGACCGCCAGATTCTGGTTCTCGTCCAGCAGCGCCTGCTGCCGGTCGAGCGCGTCGACTTCCTGTCGTCTCAGGTCGAAGGCGGTACGACTCTTCGCCAGCATCTCACCGAAGAGCGCCTCCAACCGATCCGAGGTCGCGGTTTCGTCGATCGCGCTGAGGGCGCGCTCGATACTCGTCGCCGCCGACTCGTACCGCTCCTCGACCGGCTCGATCAGCGGCCGGTCGGTCAGCACCGCCAGGCTGTTCAGGAGCTGGTCGATGATCGTGACGTCCTGCTGAAGGCCCACCAGCACCCGGTAGCGGTCGATCTCCGGTTCCGAGAAGTGGACCTCACGGGAGGCGGGCGGCTGCTCGAACGACCGAAAGCCGGTCATCGCGTAGAAGAGCTGATTGTCGAGAGCGGGCACCAGAAGCGCCTCGATCCGGGTGTGGAGCGACTCCAGTTCCGACCGCAGCGCCTCGCTCTCCGCGCTCAGTTCGAAGCCCTCGGAAACCGACTCCCGGATCGCCGCGATGTTCCCGATGAGCTCCTCGCCACGAGCCTGGATGCTCAGGATCTCCGAGTCGCCGTCGAGTGACTCCTCGGACTCCGTCCCCCGGCTCATCAGGTCCTCGAGCTGGGCCTCGAAGGCACGTTGCGCCGGCAACATCTCGAACTCAGCCCGAGTCAGTTCGTCCTGGTTCGTCGTTGCGGTCAGCCTGGGGCCCGCGGCCACCAGTGTTCCGCTGCCCTGGGCGACGCCGAACGCCGCCGCCAGCTCCGGCACCGTTCCCTGGGTGACCCGGTTCTGCGAATCGCCGACCTGAGCGAAGGCGAACAGCGCCACCAGACTGGCCGCGAGAGTCAGGGCAGCCGCGCCGCCGATGCCGACGTAGAGCTGGGTGGCGATCCTGTAACGGGCCTCGGCCAGTCGTCGGAACCACGAGATCATCGGTTCACCGCGGCTTCAAGACGCGTCGCGGGCCGATACCGGCCCCGTTCGTCGATCACGGTCAGGAACACGGCGTCGGAACCCTGGTTGTCCCCGTCTCCGAACACGAGGCGGAAGCCGTCGAGGTCGATCGAACCGGCATCGCGCAGCGTCTGAATGAACCGGTCCCGATCGACCGCCGTCCCGCAGCGCTCGAGTGCCTCGATCACGAGCCGTCCGGCGAGGTAGCCCTCGAACGAGACGAAACCGGGCTCGGCGCCGGGAGTATGGGCGCGCAGCGCGCGACGGTAGGCGGTGGCGACTCTGGAGGTTTGCGCGCTCGGAAACGGCACGACCTGGGTGACGTAGACGCCGGCGCCGCGTGGGCCGAGTTCTTCCGCGAGGGCATTGCTGCCCACGAAGGACAGGGTCATGAACACCGGATCGAGGCCGATGTGCCGGGCCCAGGAAATCAGGCTGGCCACCGGCTGGTAGGCGCCCACGATGATGACGGCCTCCGGACGCCCCACCTCGATGTCGACAATGGCCGTCTTGACGGCGGTCGTGTTGCGCGGATAGACGCCGATGGCGACCGCCTCCATGCCGCGTCTGTCGAACGCGGCACGAACGCCCGCAAGGCCGGCACGCCCGAAGGAGTCGTTCTGAATGACGACCGCGATCCGCTCGATGCCGAGATCCCTGGTCAGTCGCTCCACCATTTCCTCCGTCTCCTGGGCGTAGGAGGCGCGGAGGTTGATCACGTGCGGTTCGCCGCGGAGAAAGCCCGCGCCGGTGAACGGAGCGATGTACGGGACACCCGCCTCTTCGGCAACCGGTACCGCGGAGCGGGAGGTCGGCGTGCCGACGCCGCCGACCAGCGCAAACACGCCCTCGTCCTCGATCAGGCGGCGCGTGTTGCCGATCGCCGCCTCCGGCTCGTAGCCGTCGTCCACCGTAACCAGCTCCAGGCGCCGGCCGTGCACGCCGCCGCCATCGTTGGCCTCCTTGAACGCCGCCTGGATGCCGAGCCGCATTCCTCTGCCCAGTTCGGCCGCCGGACCGCTGAAGGCGGCGGACTGGCCGAACAGGATGCGCTCGGCCGAAACGCCCGGCGTTCCTTCCGCCTCGCCCGGCGAGCCAGGCGGCTGAGCCGGCGACAAGGCCGGAGCGAACAACGCCGCCGCGACCCAGGCTGACGCGGTCAGAGCTGTTCGAGCAGCACGTGCGCGCATCGCCCTCGGCTTCCCCGTGCGGCGGTTCAACTCCGGCGCTTGACCATGGTCACGTGGTTGCGGCCGCCTTCGCGGCTGTACGAAGTCTCGTCCATGAGGACCTTCACGAAGTGGACCCCCAGACCGCCGATCTTCCGTTCCTCCACGCGCGCGTCGAGGTCCGGCTCGGGGGCCTCGTGGAACGGGTCGAACGCCCTTCCGCCGTCGCGAACCTCGATCCGGACTTCGTCGTCGCTCGACGTGACCTCGATCTCGATCTCGCTGCTGCCAGGCTGACCGCCGCCGTGACGCACCACGTTCGTCGCCACTTCCTCCAAGCCGAGAACGATGGCGTAGGTCGTGTCCTGCGCCCAACCCTCCTCCGAGCCGAGCGCCTCCACCGCCTCCGAGACACCCGGAAGCTCCTCGATCCGGTTCGGAACACGCAGATGGAGAGTGGCGCTCACTCGTCGGCGACACGCAAGGTCATGCAGGTCAGATCGTCGAACTGCGGCGCTTCACCGGCGAAGTCCTTCACGGCCTGCAGGATCATCTCCGCGGCTTCCCGGGCGCTCGGCGTCGGGGGGGCCTGGAACAGACCCTGGAGCGACTCCAGACCGAACTCCTCGTTCGACACGTTGATCGCCTCGGTGACTCCGTCCGTGAAGAAGACCACCAGATCTCCCGGGTTGAGCCGGACGTTGGCCTGCCCGTACTCGAAGCCGGGAATCGCCCCCAGGGCGAGGCCGCCCGTCAGTTCCAGCTCCTCCGAACTCCCGTCGGGATGAATGACCAGCGGAGGGTTGTGGCCACCGTTGGAGAAGGTGAGCACCCTGGTCGAGGGATCGTAGACGCCGTAGAACACGGTGACGAACATCGCCGCCTCGTTCGTCTCGTTCAGCAGGTCGTTCACCTCCCGGAGGACCGTGGAAGGATCCTCGACCCCGATGGCCGCTCCCTTGAGCAGGGTGCGGCTCGACATCATGAACAAGGCCGCAGGCACGCCCTTGTCCGACACGTCGGCTACCGCGAGCCCGATCCGTCCCGCGTCGAGGTTGATCACGTCGAAGAAGTCCCCCCCGACGTTGCGGGCGGCATGCATGCATCCGTAGACCTCGCAGTCGTCCAGGTGGGGGAAGGTGTCCGGCAGAATCGACTGCTGGATCTTCGTCGCCACATCGAGCTCGTTCTGTATCGCCACAAGCTTGTCCCGCGAGGCGAGCGCGGCGCGCCATTCGTCGAGGTGCCGCAGCGTCCGCTCGATCGTGACCTCGAGGTCGGTGAAGTCGATCGGCTTGGTGACGAAGTCGAAGGCGCCGCGGTTCATTGCGGTGCGGATGTTCTCCATGTCGCCGTAGGCCGAGACGATGACCGAGCGGAGATCCGAGTTCACTTCGGGGATCTGCTGCAACAGGGTCAGACCGTCCATCTTCGGCATGTTGATGTCCGAGAGGACGATGTCGATGTCCTGCTTCTCCGCCAGAACCTCCAGCGCCTCGACGCCGTTGCCGGCGAACTCGAAGCCGTACTTGCCCCTGCGGATCTGGCGGCGCATGCGCTGGCGGACCAGCCGCTCCAGATCCGGCTCGTCGTCGACGACCAGGATCTTGTAGTCGGGATTGTCCCGATCGCCCACCTAGACGACCACCCCTTCCGCGCTCTAACCCTCTACCCCGCGGCCGCCAGGGCGTCGGCCTGCGAGTCGTAGATCTGGATGATGCGGTTGAAGCCGCTGATCTCGAACACGGACTGAACGGGATCGCTCAGCGCGCAGAGAGAGATGCTCACGTTGCGCTGGCCGAGGGTCTTGGCGACCAGCAACACGACCCTCAGGCCGGCGCTGCTGATGTAGGCGAGCTGACCCAGGTCGATGACCACGGCCTGGACATCCTCGCCGATCGCCCCCTGCAACTGGCGTTCAAAGTCCTGGGAGTTCGAGCTGTCGACCCGGCCCTCGACTTTGGCTACAAGAACCTTGTCGTGATTCTCCACCTGGACGTTCATACTCTCTGCCTCCCGTTGCCGTTTCTTCCGCTAAGTCGCGTCTGATCAACTGCATTCACTATCACATCCACCGCGATTCGCGCATCCCCGGCACCCTGAAACACCCCCCGCGTGGGAGAGACGTCGGCATAGTCCCGGCCAGCGGCCACGCGAATGTGCCGCTGATCGCTGAAGGTCGTGTTTGTTGGATCGAAGCCGACCCAGCCGGCCCCCGGCAGCCAGCATTCTACCCACGCGTGACTGGCGCCCGCCGTCACCCGCTCGCCGGCCCGGCCCGTGTTGTGGAGATAGCCGGACACGTAGCGGGAGGGGATGCCCCAGGAACGGGCGATCGCGATCATCAGGTGAGCGTAGTCCTGACACACGCCCCGGCCCGACTCCAGCAGGTGCTCGATGGGCGAATCGGCCGCGGTGCTGCCCGGCTCGTACTCGAAGCGCTCGCGGATCCCGTCGGACACGCGGACCAGGCTCTCCATCGGATCTTCCTCCGGGCGGAACCCCTCGCCGCGGACGAAGTCCTCGAGCGCGGGTGACGGCCGAGCCAGCACGCTGGGCTCCACAAAGTGCCAGTACTCCGGCAGGTGGCGCAGGCTTCGCACTTCCTCCCAGCCGCCGACCGCTTCCACGCTCGAGGTCGCGGCGAGTTCCGCCCGGAACCGGGACGTGATCACGAGTTCCCCGTGGCGCCGATGGACATTGAGAACGTGGCGGCGGTTGCCGAAGCAGTCCCGCTCCGGACTCAGAGACGCGGCCGGGACCGTCTCGATCTCGAAGCGACGCACCCTCTGGCCCGACGTCCCGGCCGGCTGCAGACAGAGCAGCAGAACGCAGCCGCGGACGCTCTCCGAGTACTCGTATCTCGTCCGGTGCTCAACGTCGTAACGGAGCGGGCGGGTAGACGTCACCGCAGCGGAGAATCCTCGATCGCGTAGTCCACGAAGGCGCCGAGCACGGCCTCGTGCAGATCGCGGGCGGACTGGCTGACCCGTTCCAGCAGTTCTTCGGGCTCCGACGCTTCCGGCCAATCGTAGAGGATGAGCGCCTCGGCCCGGCCTGCCAACCGCCGGGCGGCGGCGTCCGCGTCGACGCCAGGTCCGCCGCCGAGTCCTTCGAGTTCCGCCGCCGCGGCCTGCACGGTGGCGAGCACGGAGCCGGGCAGGGATGGATCGGCGACCAGCAGGTCGAGGACCCGGTCCGGCTTCATCTCGATCCCGTGGACGCGGCCGTAGGCCTCCAGGGCATGGTGAGTGCGCAGCATGCTGGCCCAGCCCAGCGTTCGCCTCTCCGTGAGGCGGCTCAGTTCGATCTGGGCAAGCAGCAGGGACACCGCGAGTTGTGCCCGCTCGATCGCCCTGCCGAGGCGCATGAACCGCCAGGCCGCGCCACGATACATCGTCGCATCCGCGACCCCGACGAAGTTGTGGATCTCGCTGCGCGTCCGGGCGTAGAAGACCTCCGGCGTCCTCCAGACATCGACGGCCTCGAGATCGCGGATCCGCAGCCAGGCGGCGTTCAGGCAGGTCCACATCTCGCCGCTGATGCAGTGACGCATCTGGCGGGCGTTCTCGCGCCCGCTGGCCACAGCGCTCCACACGGAATCCGGATTCGAACGCTCGAACGTCAGGTCGTCCGCCAGCGTGAAGGCGTCCGCCAGGGCGAACTCCTCCGTCTCCGGCAGGAATTCCTCGCCCGGAGGCGGCAACCGCTTCATGCACCGGTAGATCCGCTTCCAGCCGAAGTGAATCTCCTCGACCGAACGGTCGACCAGAAACTGCACCTGCAACTCCAGCAGGCGGCTCAGGTAGCCGGCCCTCGCCAGGTAGCGAGCCATCCAGTAGACCCCCTGGGCACTGCGCGAGAGCATCAGAGGTCGACCACCCAGAGATCCTTGCCGCCGCCGCCCTGGCTCGAGTTCACGACCAGGCTGCCCCTGCGCAGGGCGACCCGGCAGAACGCACCGGGCACGATCCGGGTCTCGTTTCCGGTCAGGACGAAGGGGCGAAGGTCGACGTGGCGCGGTTCGGCGTGACCTTCGATCAGGCAGGGCGACCGCGACAGCGCCAGGGTGGGCTGCGAGATGAAGTCCGCGGGATCGGCCCGAAGCGTCTTCGCATACTCGTCCCGTTCTTCCGGCGTCGAGTGCGGGCCGACCAGCATGCCGTAGCCCCCCGACTCGCCGACCCGCTTGACGACCAGACGCTCCAGGTTGTCCAGCGTGTACTCCAGATCCTCGGGCCGCCTGCATAGGCGGGTCTCGACGTTCTGCAAGAGCGGCTCTTCGGCCAGGTAGTAGCGAACCATGTCCGGCACGTAGGCGTAGACGCTCTTGTCGTCGGCAACGCCCGTTCCCGGAGCGTTGGCCAGGGCCACGTTGCCGCGCTTGAACGCGTTCATCAGGCCCGGAACGCCCAGCAGGGAGTCCTCGCGGAAAACCAGCGGGTCGAGGAAATCGTCGTCCACGCGGCGGTAGATCACGTCGACCCGTTTGAGGCCGGAGGTCGTCCGCATGTAGACGAACCCGTCGTTGACCAGCAGGTCCTGCCCTTCGACGAGTTCGGCGCCGATCTCGTGAGCCAGGAACATGTGCTCGTAGAACGCCGAGTTCCAGGTGCCGGGAGTGAGCAGCGCCAGGCACGGGTCCGGCCTGCCGCCGGGCGACAGCTCGCAGAGGGTCTGCCGCAGCAGGCTGCCGTACTGCTCGACGTCCTGAACCCGGGACCGCCGGTAGAGCCGGCGCAGGCCGGCCTTCACCGCCTTGCGATTGGCGATCATGTAGGACACGCCCGAGGGCACGCGCAGGTTGTCCTCCAGCACCATGAAGCCCTCGTGCGTGCGGACGATGTCCGTGCCGCAGATCGTCACCCAGACATCGTTGGGTACGCTGACCCCGCGCATCGCCACCCGGTACTGCGGGCAGCCGAGGATGACGTCGGCGGGAATCACGCCGTCCCTGACGACGCGGCAGTCGCCGTAGACGTCGGCGAGGAACAGGTTGAGCGTCCGGATCCGCTGCACCAGACCGGCTTCGAGTTCCCGCCACTCCGCCAGGGCGAGCAGGCGCGGCACGCAGTCGATCGGGATGATCCGTTCCTCCGCCTCCTCGTCGCCGTAGACGGTAAAGGTGATTCCCTCCTGGGAGAACGAGCGCGTCACCCGTTCCTGGATCGTGTTCAGGTCGTCGTCGGGCAGTGCCCCGAGCGCCTCGACGACCGCCTGGCAGTGGTCGCGAGGCTCTCCCTCCGCGACGAACATCTCGTCGCAGATCGCAGGATCGAAGTCGTAGAGGCTGAAGTCCACCGGACCCACTCGGGCGGTTTGCCGAACGGGCGTATCCTACAGGTACGGAAAGAGTAAGCCCTCCCGCCGGAGGTTGCGGGCGGACTGGGACGGCCAGCCGCTTGGACGCCGCGGCCCTCCGCCCCGTATCATCCTGTAAGCCGCCGGCGACGCGCCCCGACTGCGCCGCGGCCGAACCTGAACTTCAACCCAAGGAGCACGAAGATGACCGGAGCGCGCTCCCACAGCCGGCAAGCCGGCTTCACCCTGATCGAACTCCTGATCGTCGTGGCGATCATCGGCATCATCTCCGCCTTGCTGGTGCCGAACCTGATGACCGGGCTGCAGAACGCGAACCAGACCCGCACCCAGGCCGACATGAAGGCCGTGGGCTCCGCCTGGATGCAGTGGCTGACCGACCAGGTCAGCGCCGCCGCCGCCGGCTCAAGCACGACCGCCACGTTCAGTTGGAGCGAGTTCACCTATCCCGACTTCTCCCACGCGGACCTCTCCGCCCTGCTCCGTCCGTCGAACACGTTCTTCTACCTGCAGGACGTGCCCGAACGAGACGGCTGGAACAACCCCTACCGGTTCGGCTTCGCCGGTTCGGACCAGCTCCTCGGCACCCAGGTCATCGGCATCTGGAGCGGCGGCCGCGACGGCTCGAACAGCGAACAGCCGCAGTCCACCTACGAGATCGGCGCGTTCCGCGGCACCGACTTCAACGAGGATCTGGTCTGGGCCGACGGCTACTGGGTCCGCTGGCCGGGTAGCGCCGCGGAAGTCGACACGTCCGAGTAGCCGGCCGCGCCCGGCCCGCCCCGGCGGCGACTAGATCTGGGAGAACGCGGTCGGCCGCAGGAACACGTTCTCGATCCGTGAGACGGTTCCCTTGTAGTAGTCCATGTCGCGCATCCGGATCCACTCGGGATGGCCGCCGAACGCCTGCCAGTGTTCCCGGTGCGCCTCCATGTCGGGGGCGGACAGGATGTAGACGAGGGCCGGAACGTCCGCACCGACCAGGAGTTCAGCAAACAGGAGGGGCGCCATGTCGACATCCCGCATGATGTCGATTTCACCGTTGTCGAACATGTGGACCTTGCGGCGGGCCGTCTCCTCGTTGTGGCTCTCGTACAGGCGCAGCTCGAAGATCCGGTCCTGCCCGGCCGCGGTCTGGGGCGGAAGCTCCATCGCCGGCATGCCCTTGAAGGCCCGCAGCAACCAGCTCTCCACGCGCTCGTAGATCGGCTCCTGCCTCGGCGTCGCGTACATCGGCGCGGCGGCTTCCAGGTACTCGGCGTCGGCTTCGAGCGTCGACTTCATCGCCGTGAAGTCCCCGACAGTCGGGAAGGCGATGATCGCCCACACGGAGAGCGAATCCACCGGGTCGACCGGCTCGTCCGCCTCGGCGGGCGGCTCGACTCCGAACACGCCCACCCTGTCGATCCCGGCGCGGTTGAGCGCCGGCACCAGGGCGTTTTCCAGGTAGGCGAGGACGGTCTGCCGGCTGTCCTCGTCGGCCAGGCGGTAACGGCGGATCTCGTAGTACTCCCGCCCCGATTCGCTTTCCGCCGCGGCATGCCCGTCGCCCGCCGCATCCGCCACCGGCGCTTCGGCCGGTGCGCAGGCCAGCACCAGCGCGGCAGCCGCGGCGCCGGCCAGGAAGACGGGAAGCGAACGCCTGGATTGCTGGGTCATCGACATGCTGGATTCTCCTTGCGGCCGTGACGCTACTTCCTGGCCAGCAGCCAGGCGCGCATCGTGTCGGAAACGAGGTCGGCGGCCTCCAACTGGACCCAATGGCCAACCGTCGGCACCGTGACCAGGGTGTAGTCGCGGTCGACCCAGTCCCAGGTGTTCTTCAGCCCGTCCTTGTCCACCGCCGTGTCCTTGAGGCCGTGGAACTGGAGGACGGGCATCTTGAGGTTCGGCACCTCGCCGCCGGCCGCGACGCCGCCGTAGTTCGCCCGGTAGTAGTTCAGCATGCCGTCCCAGTAGGAACGGGAGAACGCCTCGCGGTAGTGGCCGGCCACCTTCTCGCCCTCGCTCTCGTAGCGGCCGAGCAGCCCCTCCGGCACCGGGCGGCCGTCCGGCTCGGACGAGGCGAAGTTCCGGGCGTACTGGACGTTGCGGCGCTGCTCCTCGGTCGCGTTCGCGATCACGTTCGCATAGCCGCGGGGGTGGGTGAGGTTCATGATGATCAACCGCTTGACCTTGTCCGGATTCTCGATCGCGAACCGCCAGGCGATCGCCCCGCCCCAGTCGTGGCCGACCAGGTTGATCGGCGCGCCGAGGTCCTCGGCCACGGCCGCGACGTCCGCGAGGAGATGCGGCATCGCGTAGTCCTCGACCCGCTTCGGCTGGCCGCTGCGGTTGTAGCCGCGGAGGTCCATCGCCGCGGCGCGGAAGTCCCCTTCGAGAGCGGCCATCTGGTGCCGGTAGCTGTACCAGATGTCGGGGAACCCGTGGATGAACAGCACCGGCTCGCCCTCGCCGAGGGTGACGTAGTGGATTCCGACATCGCCGTTCTTTACCGTGTGGTGTTCGACCCGGTCCCAGACATCCGCGTTGGAATCGTCCGCGGCGAGACCCGCGGGGAGAATCGCGGCCGCGAGCAACAATGCCGCGCACCGGACCGAACGCTTGCGAGCTTCGATGGAGTTCATGCTCCGCCCTCCTGGGTTTGAGCGGGCCATCGTAGCAGCGTCGCCTGGCGGAACGGACCTAAGGCAGCCGTCCTTCTTCCGCGGGAGGCGCTTCTTCCGCGGCCGGAAGGGCCTCGGCCGGCGGATCGTCAAAGCGCTTGTAGTTCCTCCCGTAGTCCGGCCGCGTACGGCGATGGCATACGACGCAGGACATGTAGACCTGCTCGTTCAGGGCGATCAGCGCATCGAGGTCCCGCTCGAGGGCGGCCTCGTAGGCCGCGGCGCCGGCGTCGAACATCAGCCGCGCGTCGCGCATCCACTCGTCGCGGTCGCCGACCACGCGACTCGGCATCATGATCAGGTTGGCCGACTCGGCGAGGATGAGCGCCTGCGCCTGCAGTTCGTTCCACTCGACTTCATTGGCCGGGGCACGGCTCTCGACGTAGAGGATCGCGTCCGACGCCGGGTACATGAGCTTGATCATCAGCTCGCTCATCGTGCCGATCGGTTCCGGCTCGGGAACCGGTCCATCGTCCCCGGCGGCCACCGCGCCCGCGAGGCCGGCGACAAGCGCGGCGGTTGCAATCTTCCCCGGCATGAGGTCCCCCTTCGCGGCTATCATGGCATGATCCCGCCGGCCCCGGTAACGACCCGGAGACGAACCCCAGCCATGAAGCAACAGTTCCTCGTCACCTCGGTCTGCCTGCTCGCGCTTGCCGCCTGCGCGCGGGAGGACGCCACGCTCCGTCCTGGAGACAACGACCACCGGACGCTCCAGGAAGCGCTGCTGACGGCCGAGCCGGGAGCGCTCATCGAGCTCGCCGCCGGACGCTTCGAACTCGACGCTACCCTGTCCCTCGACGTCGAGGGCGTGACCCTGCGCGGCCAGGGGATGGACGAGACGATTCTCGACTTCTCGTTGCAGGCCCCGGGGACCGGAGGCGAAGGGATTCTCGCGACCGCCGACGACTTCACGGTCGAGAACCTCGCGGTCGAAAACACGAGGGGCGACGGCATCAAGGTGGAGGGCACGACCGGAGCCGCCTTCCGGAGCGTACGGGTCGAATGGACGAACGGGCCCGACACGAACAACGGCGCCTACGGGCTCTACCCGGTCCAGGTCACGAACGTCCTGATCGAGGACAGCCGCGTGCGCGGCGCGTCTGACGCCGGCATCTACGTCGGCCAGTCGGCCAACGTCGTCGTCCGTCGCAACGAAGCCTGGGAGAACGTGGCCGGCATCGAGATCGAGAACACGACCGGCGCCGACGTCTACGGCAACCGGGCCCACGGCAACACCGGCGGCCTGCTCGTCTTCTCGCTGCCGGAACTGCCCGTGAAGGACGGCCGCGACGCCCGCGTCTACGACAACGACATCACAGACAACAACCTGCCCAACTTCGGCAAGGAAGGCGCGATCGTGTCGACGATCCCGGCCGGCTCGGGGATCATCGTGATGGCCAGCGACAACGTCGAACTGTTCGGGAACCGGATCCACCACAACCAGAACTCGAACCTGGCGGTCATCTCCTACCTCTCGACCGGTCGCACCTACAACGACCCCGGCTACGACCCGTACACCGAGGGCGTCTACATTCACGACAACGAGTTCATCGGCGGCGGCGAGAGCCCGAACGGCGACTTTGCCGACGCTTTCGTCGCCCTGGCGGGCGGCGCCTTCCCGGACATCGTCTGGGACGGCGTTTCGAACCCGGACAAGCTGGTCGAAGGCGAGGTCCCCGCGGACCTGCGGCTGTACATCGAGAACAACGGCGACGCCGACTTCGTGAACCTCGACCTCGGGTCCGTCTTCGCGGGCGGCGAACCCGCCGTGAGCACGGACCTGGCCGCTCACCAGGGCGCGCTGCCGGCGGTACCCCAGCCGGTCGATCTCGGCGCGGCGACCGGTGGCGCTCCGTAGCGCGCCAACCGCGGCACTGGCGATCGCCGCGCTCGCGCTCGCGGGTTGCGGAGCCGGGGAGGGCAGTTCAGGGCAGGGGCCGTTCGCCCGCTACCCGGAGAAGCTCTCGAGCTGGGGCCTGTTCACGGGAGAACCCGCGAGCCACATCCCGGCCCCCGGCGTCGAACCCTACGACCTGAACACGGCGCTGTTTTCGGACTACGCGCTGAAGTTCCGCTTCGTGCGCCTGCCGGAAGGGGCTGACGGCGACGTCGAGCCCGCGCTGTACCGCGAGGAGGGCCCGTTCGAGTTTCCGGTCGGCACGGTCATCTCGAAGACCTTCGCCTACCCCGCGGACTTCCGGCTTCCGGAGGACGGTCCGCGGCCGCTGGAAACCAGGCTGCTGGTCCACGAGGAGGGCGGCTGGGTCGGCCTGCCGTACATCTGGAACGCCGAACTGACCGACGCTGAACTCGCCATCGTCGGCGGACCCCTTGAGGTGTCCTGGATCGATGCCGAAGGCGCGAGGATCGAGCACACGTACCGGGTGCCGAACGCGAACCAGTGCAAGACCTGCCACCGGACGGACGGCGAGCGGGTGCTGCCGATCGGTCCCCAGGCCGCGCAGTTGAACCGCAACTTCGTCTATGCCGAGACCGACGGCTCCACCCTCTCCGAGAACCAGCTCGAGCGATGGCGGCGACTGGGCTTCCTCGAGGGCGCGCCGCCGGCTGCCGAGACGCCCCGCGCACCGGTCTGGAACGTCGGGCTCTCCGGCAGCGTCGACGAGCGGGCGCGCACCTGGCTCGACATCAACTGCGCCCATTGCCACAACCTGAAGGGAAGCGGACGCACGTCGGGCCTCGACCTGCGCAAGGAACACCGGGACCGGACCAGGCTGGGCGTCTACAAGCACCCGGTAGCCGCCGGCCAGGGCACCGGCGACCGCCTGTACGGGGTCGTTCCCGGCAGGCCCGACGAATCGATCCTCGTCTACCGGATCGAATCGACGCACCCCGGCATCATGATGCCCGAGCTCGGCCGCGGTCTCGTCGACATCGAGTCGGTGGCCCTGATCCGCCAGTGGATCCTGGAGATGGAACCGCCGGAACAGCGGGAGCGGGCCGGATAAGGACGCCTGCCTGTGGCAGGCGACGTTCTCCCGGCCGCCTGCGGCGGCGGCCGGCGGGGACGCCGGCGCACCCAGTGGGCCCGTTCCCGCTGTCCCGGCCCTACTCCGCCAGGACCTGCCGGGTGCGGTGGAAGACCTCGTCCAGGCCCACCGCGTCCGAGGCGTAGTAGCCGCGGACTCCGCCGTCGCGGTCGACGAGGGCCAGCCGTGCCGCGTGGGCCACATCGACCAGGCCGCCGGCGAGGTCCAGCCGCTCGCCCATGGGCAGGGCGAAACCGTCGACAACCAGCGAACGCACGTCCGGCTCGGCGCCGGTGACGAGGCTCCAGTGCTCCAGGTCCAGGCTCCGGCTCCGCGCGTAATCACGGAGCCGCTCCGGCGTGTCGTGCGCCGGATCGACCGTGAAGCTCACCAGCGTCACTTCCTCCACGCCCTCCTCGCGGTAGCGGCGCTCCAGTTGACGCAGCGAGGCAGTGAGGCGTGGACAGACCGTGGCGCAACGCGTGAACAGGAAGGACGCGACGTAGACCCCGCCAGCCAGATCGTCGCTGCCGAACGACCCGCCGTTCTGGTCGACCAGCCGCCACTGCGGCAACTGGCGCAGGACCGGCGGCGGGTCGGGTTCGAACCGGAGCAGCGGCCGGAGCGCCGGGATCAGGACGAAGCCTGCCAGCGCCGCGAGAAACCAGGGGTTCAGCAAGCTCCGGCGAGGCTCCCGCGCGCCTCCATCGAGGCCGGAACGAGGGTCCTCGGACATGATCCGAGCCTATCCGGGCGCCGGGCTTTGACCGCCTCGATAGCACGCTGTACACTCCGCGCGATCTCGGAGGGGTGCAGGGCTCATACCCTGCTTCGGGGTACGGAGTTTTGGCACAGATCTTCCCCAAGTGGACTCTCAAGGTTCCGCTCTACGTGGCGCTTGCCCTGCCGGTGGGCGGCGGTGCCGTAGCGGGCGGCATCTGGTACTTCTTCTCGCCCGAGTACACCGATGTCGGCTACCGGCCGGCGCAGCCCGTGCCCTACAGCCACGCGCTCCACGTCGGCGAACTCGGCCTCGACTGCCGTTACTGCCACGCCTCGGTCGAGGAGTCGGCGGTGTCCAACGTCCCCCCGACCCAGGTCTGCATGAACTGCCACCACGTCGCCGTCCGGGACAGCGAGCTGCTGGAACCGATTCGCAAGAGCATCGAACAGGGTCGTCCGATGCGCTGGGTGCGCATCCACAACCTTCCCGACTACGCGTTCTTCGACCACAGCGTTCATGTCGGGGCCGGTGTCGGCTGCCGGACCTGCCACGGTCCGGTCCACGAGATGGAGGTCGTGTCCCAGGTGGAGCCTCTGAGCATGAGTTGGTGCCTCGACTGTCACCGCGACCCGGGTCCGCACCTGCGGCCGCTCGAAGCGGTGACCGACATGGAGTGGATTCCGACCGGAGACCACGAGGCCTTCGCCGAGCTGGCGATCGCGGAACGGGCGCTGGCGCCTCCTGAAGACTGCACGGCGTGCCACCGATGAGCGCGGGCAACGGCAAGCGGCCGGACAGAACCTACTGGCGCAGCCTGGAACAACTCCAGGGAGTTTCCGGGCCGGTCGCCCTCCGGCAGATCGACGGCCAGGAGCGTGAGTTCCCGGAGGGCGCGTCGGAAGCGCCGCCCGAACTGCTGCGGGACGGCGTCAGCCGCCGCGGCGTGCTCGCCATGCTGGGTGGTACGGCCTCGCTCGCCGGCCTGACCGGCTGCGACATCATCCGCCGCCCGGTCGAACACATCGTTCCCTACGTCGACGCCCCGGAGGGCATGGTCCCCGGCGTTCCGCTGGCCTACGCCACGACGATGCCGTTCGGCAGCCGCGCCCTCGGTCTGCTGGTGGAGAGCCACGAGGGTCGGCCGACGAAGGTCGAAGGCAACGAACTCCATCCGTTCTCGGAAGGCGCATCGAGCGTGTGGGCCCAGTCCTCGATGCTCGACCTGTACGACCCCGACCGGTCGAAGTCCGTACGGTTCGGCGACGAGGCGTCCTCCTGGGACGACTTCGTGGCCGCCTGGAACGAAGGCGACCTCGGCCCCGCGGCCGACGGCACCGGCTTCGCCATCCTCGCCGAGCCGTCCTCGTCGCCGACCCTGGTCCGGCTCAAGGAAGCGCTCCTCGACCGCTATCCGCAGGCCCGATGGGTGACCTGGGAGCCGGTGAGCGAAGAGAACGCCGACCAGGGGACGGCGTCCGCCGCCGGTGAGCACGTCCACGCGCTCTACCATGTGGACCGCGCGCAGGTCCTGCTGACCCTGGACTCCGACTTCCTCAGCACCGAGGGCGACAGCGTCCGCAACCTGCGCGGCTACGGCCGCGGCCGGCGCGTGAACGAGGCCGGCGGCGGCACCATGCTGCGCCACTATGCCGTCGACGGCGTCCACTCGGTGACCGCGGCCGGCGCGGACCACCGCCTACGAGTGCAGAGCGGCCGCGTCGCGGCCCTCGTCGCCCGCCTTGGCAGCGCGCTCGCGGGTCACGGCCTGGAACTGCCGGTGGGTGCCGGCGCGCCGGCCGCCGACATCGACGAGGCCTGGGTCGAAGCGCTGGCGCAGGACCTGATCGCACACCGGGGCGCCGGGCTGATCGTCGCCGGCAACCGCCAGCCGGCGGCCGTCCACGCCGCCGTCTACGTCCTGAACTCGGCGCTCGGCAACGCGGGCTCGACGGTGACGTACCACCGGACGCCCGACAGCGGCAGTTCGAGCGACGCGGACCTTGCCGCCCTGTCGTCGGCGATCCGGGAAGGCGCGGTCGACCGTCTGCTGATCCTGGGCGCCAACCCGGCCTACAGCGCTCCCGCCGACCTCGACTTCCCGGCCGCCCTCGAGAGCCTGGGCGAAACGGCCGCGGTTATCCACGCCGGCGCCTACCGGGACGAAACGAGCCGCTTCGCGCGCTGGCACCTGCCGCTCGCCCACTATCTGGAGAGCTGGGGCGACGCCCGGGCCACCGACGGCACGGCGAGCGTCGTGCAGCCCCTGATCGAGCCGCTCCACGGCGCGAAGAGCCTGGTCGAGGTGCTCGCCCTGGCCGCGACGGGCGAGTCCCGCGACGGCCGCGATCTGGTCCGCGAGACCTGGTCCGGGATCCTCGGCCTGCCGCTCGAGGAGGACGCCGACGAGGCGGCCGCCGCCGGGACCGCGCCGGAAGCCGAGACAGACGCCGAAGCCGCCGCTGACGGCGAGGTCGAAGAGACCGAAGCGGAAGAGGCCGTGCCGGTCGACCCGATGTCGCTGCCGTTCCCCGTCGCGCTCTCCGGGTTCGAAGTCGCCTGGCGCAAGGTGTTGCACGACGGCCTGCTGGACGGCAGCGCCGCGGCGGCGGCCGATCTCCCCGCCATCGCGCCCGAGGATGGCGCCGCCGCGGTTCGCGCCGCCGGCGACGCCGCCCAACCGATCGCCGCGGGCGACGAGATGGAGATCGTCTTCCGGTGTTCCCCGGCGGTCCACGACGGTCGCTTCGCCAACAACGGCTGGCTTCAGGAGCTGCCGGACGCGATGACCAAGCTGACCTGGGACAACGCCGCCCTGATCAGCCCCGCCACCGCCGCCGCGCTGGGTCTCGAGAACGAGGACCTCGTCACGGTGGCCTCCGGCGGCCGGCAACTCGAGCTTCCCGTCTGGCAGGTGCCGGGACAGGCGGACAACACGGTGACGATCGACCTCGGCTACGGCCGCGACTTCACTGGCCGGATCGCGAGCGCCGCCAACCTCGAGGGCCACGGTCCGGGGCGCAACGCCTATCTGCTGCGCACCTCGGAGGCGCCCGACCTCGCCCGCGGCGCGCTGAGCCCGACCGGCGGCGCCTACCCGCTGGCGCAGACCCAGGACCACCACTCGATGGAGGGCCGCCCGATCGTCCGCGAGGCCGATCTCGACTACTTCGAAGCACATCCCGACTTCGCGACGGCCCACGGCGAGAAGCCGCACGAGAACTCGATGTGGGACGAGTGGACCTACAAGGACTCGCCGCAGTGGGGCATGACGATCGACCTGAACGCCTGCGTCGGCTGCAACGCCTGCATGATCGCCTGCCAGAGCGAGAACAACGTGCCGATCGTCGGCAAGGAGCAGGTGATGGAGGGCCGGGAGATGCACTGGCTCCGCATCGACCGCTACTTCTCCGACGAGGGAGAATCCCGCGGCATGCTCCGGGACCTCGTCCACGACCTCCCCAACGAGCCGCGGACGAGCTTCCAGCCGGTGCCCTGCATGCAGTGCGAGAACGCGCCCTGCGAGCAGGTCTGCCCGGTCGCGGCCACCGTGCACGACAGCGAAGGGCTGAACGCGATGGTCTACAACCGTTGCATCGGCACCCGCTACTGCTCGAACAACTGCCCCTACAAGGTACGGCGCTTCAACTACTTCAACTTCACCAAGGACACTCCCGAGGTGATGAAGCTGGGCAAGAACCCGGACGTCACGATCCGTTCCCGGGGCGTCATGGAGAAGTGCACGTACTGCGTCCAGCGAATCAGCCGGGCGAAGGTCGACGCCAAGCAGGACGGCCGGCCCCTGGCCGACGGCGACGTGGTCACCGCCTGCCAGCAGGCCTGTCCGGCCGAGGCGATCCGCTTCGGCGACATCACGGATGCCGCCAGCGGCGTTTCCCAGGCGAAGGCCAGTCCCCGCAACTACAAGTTGCTCGACGACCTGCACACGAAGCCCCGGACGACCTACCTCGCGAAGATCCGCCACCCGAACCGCGACATCACGCCGGCGCCGCCACCCGCCGAAGACCACGGCGGCGGCGAGGACGCGCACTGATGCGGCTTGCCTGGAACTGGCCGCCCACTGGGTGCGCGGGTCTTCTGACCCGCTGCCGCCGCAGGCGGCCAGGAGAACGCGCCGGCCGTCAGGCCGGCTCCGTCCGGGCGGCCAGATCCATGCAAGCTCTGGCAGCCGTCCTGCTGCTGCTCGGCTGCCGGGGCATGCCGTCGCCCTTTCCGCCGATCCACCCCAACCCGAACATGGACTACCAGGAGCGCTACGACCCGCAGGAGGCGAGCGCCTTCTTCTACGACGGCATGGCGATGCGCCAGCCGGTCGCGGGCACGGTGGCGCGCGGGCAGCTCGACGTCGATCACCGCCTTCTGTTCGGGCGCGACGACGAGGGTTACTTCCTCGAAACCTCGCCTCTGGCGGTCACCGACGAGGTGCTGGCCCGGGGCGAGAACCGGTACGAGATCTACTGCCAGCCCTGCCACGACGAGCGCGGCACCGGTCAGGGCATCCTGTTCGAGCGCGCCAGCACCCCCACCGCCTCCCTCCACGATGAACGCATCGCCGCCTACAACGATGGCCGCCTGTACGACGTGATCACGAACGGTGTCGGGTTGATGGCGGGCTACCGCTATCCGCTGACGGTCGACGACCGCTGGGCGGTCGTCGCCTACGTCCGTGAGCTGCAGCAGGAACGCCGAACGATGCAGGCGGAGCGGGAAGCACGCCAGTAGCGCCCGGGGAACAGATGACCAGAAACAGGATCCTCTTCGGCATCGGCGTTCTCGCCTTCGTGTCCGTGATCGTCACGGTGCGTCTGGGCGGTTTCCTGGTGGACAACGAGTACCGCCAGCCGGACCGGCAGGTCGCCGCCCAGGAAGAGCTGGGCGAGGCCGAACTCGTGCCACGCCAGCAGGGCATTGCCGACGAGCAGGCCGCGGACGAAGCCGAAGCGCGGGCGAGGCCCTACGAGGAGGCCGAGTACCGCACGGTGCCGTTCGTCGGCAGCCGGGTGACCGTGTGGGTGCTGGCGCAGCTCCATCTGCTGTTCGCGGCGTTCGTCCTCGCCGTGCCGCTGTTCGCCTTCATCATCGAGTTCGTCGGCTACGTCAAGAAGGAGGAGCGGTACAACAAGCTGGCGTACGAGTTCACGAAGCTCCTCTCCGTCTCGTTCTCGATGACCGCCACCTTCGGGGCGTTCCTGACCTTCGCGTTGATCATCCTCTACCCGAAGTTCACGAACTACCTGATGCACATCTTCTCGCCGACGTTCCTGCCCTACGTCCTGCTTTTCTTCCTGGAAGCGCTCTTCCTCTACAGCTACTACTACGGCTGGGGCAAGTTCGGGCCGAAAATGCACCTGTTCCTGGGCTTCATGCTGAACATCGTGGGCACCGCGATCATGTTCATCGCGAACGCCTGGCTGACCTTCATGATGTCGCCCGGCAAGCGCGACGACATCGATGGCGACGGCGTCCCGGACTTCGTCTCCGCGGTCTCGGAGAGCGGCGCACTCCTCAGCCTCCGAGACGCCTTCTTCAACTTCACCTGGATGCCGATCAACATCCACCGGATCATCGCGAACGTCGCCTTCGGCGGCTCGATCGCCGCCGCCTACGCCGCCTTCCGCTACCTGCAGGCGAAGTCCGACGAGGAGAGGGCCCACTTCGACTGGATGGGCTACGTCGGCAACTTCGTCGCCATCATCGCCTTCCTGCCCCTGCCGTTCGCGGGCTACTACCTGGCCGCCGAGATCTACGCCTTCAGCCAGACCCTGGGCATCCAGATGATGGGCGGCACGTTCTCCTGGCTGTTCGTCCTCCAGGCGGCCCTCATCGGCAACCTGTTCCTGGGCGCCAACTACTACCTCTGGCTGGGGATGGGCCGCATGGAGGGCGGCGTCCACTTCCAGAAGTTCATCAAGTGGCTGCTGATCGCGATCGCCCTCTGCTTCGCCGTCTGGGCAACGCCGCGCTACGCCATCTCTTCGGTCTCCGAGATCGCCGCGATGGGGGGCAGCAGCCACCCGCAGCTTTCCTACCTGGGGCAGATGTCGGCCAAGAACACGGCGGTCAACATCCTGATCCTCTCGACCTACATGAGCTTCCTGCTCTACCGGCGGACCGGCAGGCAATCGATCCATCCGCACAGGCAGCTCCTCACCCGCGCACAGGCGATCGTCTTCTCCTCCGCGGCGGCGCTGGTCATCTTCTACGGCGTCTACGGCTACTTCGTCGACTCGGCGACGCGCATCCGGTTCGCGATTCCGCAGGTCTACTCCGTGCTCGCGGCCCTGGTGGTGATCACGGTGATCGACCTGCCCCTGTACCGCAACGCCGCGCAGTCGGGCGAAACCAAATGGGGCAGAATCCCGGCCGTCTCGCAGTACGCCCTCATCTTCATTGCCCTCAGCTTCACCTGGCTGATGGGGCTGATGGGCTACGTCCGCTCCGGCCTGCGCCAGGAATGGCATGTGTACGGCGTGATCCTCGACACCTCCCCGGACGCCTACACGCCCAGCCTGGGCTTCGCGACGCAGGTCGTCTCCGTCACGGTTCTCATCTTCTTCGGCCTGATCGGCGTCGTCTTCTGGCTCAGCAGCCTGAGCGGCAAGAAGGACTACGCGCCGGGCGCTGCCGCTGAGGACGGCGGCCGGCTCGAAGGGGGCCAGACGGCATGAAGCTCTCCGTTCCCATGCCGCTGCGGCTGGTCCTTCTCGTGCTGGGCACCACGGCCTTCTACATGTACCTGGGCCAGATCGTGCCGCAGAAGGAATCCCACCCACCGCCGCCGGTCCTGATCAACGCCGAGATGACGACGGAGGACCTGGTGGCGGTCGGCGCGGAGCTGGCGAGCGGCAAGGGCCAGTGCCTCGTCGGGTGTCACACGGTCGGCCAGAGCGGCCCCTTGCGCTATCCGGACCTGGACGGCATCGGCGGCCGCGCCGCCACCCAGGTGGACGGCCTGTCCGACCTGGAGTATCTCGCCCAGTCGCTCTACGAGCCGGCCGTGTTCATCGTCCCAGGGTTTGCCGACGGAATGCAGGCCATCAACCAGCCGCCGATCAACCTCTCCGACGACGAGATCAAGGCGGTGATCGCCTGGCTGCAGAGCCTGGGCGGTACGCCGAACGTGACCCTGGACACCGATCTCGGCTATTGACGTGAACTTTCAGAAATTTCTGAACAGATGAGGAACAACCTCCTGCCCGTCGCTGTTCTGAACGGTGACTGCCCCCAAAGCGGTCGACCCTCAGCCCCTCGAACCTGCCGGAACTGATCATGTTGGGACTCAACCTTCCCGTTGTCATCGTCCTGGCCGCGGTCGGCGGCGTACTCGCCTGGCGCCGGGCCAACACTCTCACCTGGCTGCTCTACACCTGGGTCGCCCTGTGGGCCTTCTTCAAGTACGGCTTCGCCGTGCCGATCCCGCGGTCCGTGGCGACGATCTACCTCGGAATCACCGGGCTCGCGCTGGTCTGCTTCGCCTCCTCGAGCCGGGAACGGTTGTCGGAGACGGTCCAGCCGATCGCGCGGCTCATTCTCGAACCCCGCTACCGCCTGGCCCTCGCCGGGCTTCTCGTCGCCCTGCCGGCACTCGCCGCCTACAACGTCTACGCCGATCTGAACGTGCCGCTGGAGGCGCCCGGTTTCGGCCGGGAGGTCCATCCGCCGCCGCCCACGGAGATGACCGTCCACGACGAGACGGTCGACATGGCGACGGCCGAGAACCCGTACCTGCACTACAACCACGACGATCCGGAGCTCTACGGAGAGCACCTGGAGAACGGGCGGCGGGTCTACTACGAGAACTGCTTCTGGTGCCACGGCGACGGCATGGGCGGAGACGGCATGTTCGCCCACGGCCTGAATCCCGTGCCCAGCAACTTCAACGATGTCGGCACGTTGCCGATCCTCCAGTCCTCCTTCGTCCACTGGCGGATTGCCAAGGGTGCTCCGGGCCTTCCCGGCGCGGGGACCCCCTGGGACAGCATGATGCCGGCCTGGGAGAAGTTCCTCACCACCGAGGAGATGTGGGACGTCAACCTCTTCATCTACGACTTCAACGGCTACGAGCCGCGCGCCCTGGGGCAGCACTGATGACCGTGCACGCCAGACGACGCGCTCGGGCCATGGCCACGTTGGCCGCTGCCGTCCTGCTCGTGGCCCTGCCGGCCGGCGGCCAGGTCGACCTCGGCACCGAGGAGCAGCGCGCGGCCGGAAAGATCGTCTACGACAAGTACTGCGGCCAGTGCCACGGCGACACCGGCGACGGCAACGGCTACGCCACGCCGCGCGTCAAGCCGAAGCCGCGCGACTTCACGACGGGCACCTACAAGTTCCGCACCACGCCGAACGGCATGCTGCCCACGGACGACGACCTGCGCCGCGTGATCGAGATCGGCGCCCCCTACACCTCGATGCCGGGCTGGCCGAACCTGACGAGCGCCGAGATCCAGAACGTCATCTACTACATCAAGTCCTTCTCGCCCGACTTCGAGAACCCCGACCGCTACGGCGAGCCGATCGAGATTCCCCGGCCGCTCGAATCGACCGAGGAGTCGATCGCCCGCGGCCGCGTGGTCTACGAGGAGCAGGGCTGCGCCGCCTGCCACGGCGAGGTCGGGCGGGGCGACGGCCCATCGGCGCCGACCCTGGTCAATGACAAGGGCGACCCGATCAAGGTCGCCGACCTCACCCAGCGCTGGACCTACCGCGGCGGTGCGACGAAGGAAGACATCTACCGCACCTTCTCCACCGGCCTGAACGGCACGCCCATGCCGTCCTACGCCGACTCGCTCGAGATCGAGGATCGCCAGCACCTGGTGAACTACGTCTACTCGCTGGGCGACGGAGACGATCCGAACTACGGCACGCTGATCACGGCGGTCTACTCGGAAGAGCCGATCGACCTGGAGGACGGAGAAACGCTCGACGCGCTGTTCGAGACCGCGCCGATGACCCGCTTCCCCCTCGTCGGCCAGATCAGCGAACCGGGACGCAACTTCTTCCCCTCCGTCACCTCGATCGAGGCCCAGGCGGTCTACAACCGCGACGAGATCGCGTTCCGGGTCCGCTGGCACGACCTCCGCGCCGACACCTCGGGCCGCAACAGCCCGAGCCTGGAAGTGCCGATGTGGGACGAGGACAACGGCATCGGCGCAGAGGCGGCCGACGACGGCGGCGACGATTTCTTCGGGGATGCCGGAGGGGACGATTTCTTTGGCGAGTTCGGCGGCGAGGAAGCGCCCGCGGAGGACGACTTCTTCGGCGATAGCGGCGGCGACGACTTCTTCGGTGACGGCGGCGACGACTTCTTCGGCGCCGCCGACGCAGGGCCCCCCGGCGCCGAGTTCTCCGACGCCGTGGCGCTGCAGTTCCCGGCCTCGCTGGCGCCCGAGGAGACTCCCGAACTCAAGCCGTACTTCCTCTACGGCGACTCCCAGAACCCGGTCGACCTCTGGTTCGTCAACCTGACGTACGGTGTCGCCGACACATTCCGGGGCCGCGGCAGTGAGTCGATCGAGCCCACCGAGGCCGACATCGTCGAAGCCGTGACTTCCTACGACCAGGGCGAATGGACCGTGACGTACAAGCGGCGGCGCTCGTCGCGCGCCGGCGTCAGCTTCGCCGAGCAGCAGTACACGCCGGTCGCCTTCAGCGTCTGGGACGGCTTCAACCGCGAACGCGGAAACAAGCGGGCGCTGTCGTCCTGGTTCTACGTCTACACCGAACCGAGCGTGCAGCCGGCGACGACGTTCCCCATCGTCCGGGCAGCCGTCATCGTGCTCGTGCTCGAACTGCTGGTCGTCTTCCTGGTTCGCCGCCGGGCCCGCCGGCAGGCGGCCGGCGAAGAGGCCGCGGGCGGGACCCTCGCCGCAACCGAGGCGCCCGCCGTCTGACCCGGAGCATCCCGGAACAACACCCGACCCAGTACCGCACAGAACCGACACTTCCGTCAACCCGAGAGACATCACCATGTACAAGACGATCTACGTCCCCGTCGACAACTCGGACTACTCGAACCAGGCGATCGCCTCCGCGGTCGAGCTGGGCCGCGAGTTCGACTCCACGATGGTCGGCTGCCACGTCTACGCGGCCAGCATGCACGACTACCGCTTCAAGCAGATGGAGTACACCCTGCCGGACGAGTACCTCGAGGAGACGGAGCTCGACCGCCAGCGGAAGATCCACGACTCGCTCATCACGATGGGCCTGGAGCTCATCTCCGAGAGCTACCTCGAGCCGATGAAGGCGGTCTGCGACGACGCCGGCCTCGAGTTCGAGCCGAAGATGATGGACGGCAAGCACCACGTCGAGATCGTCCGCGACATCCGCGAATCGGGCTACGACCTGACGGTGCTCGGCGTGATGGGGATCGGCCGCGTCCGCGACACCCAGATCGGCTCCGTCTGCGAACGCGTGGCCCGCACCGCCGACAGGGACGTCCTGGTCATCAAGCGGCTGCCCGCGGGGGCGACCGCGACGAACGGAAACGGCAACGGGCACCATACCGAGGCCGACGGCCGCGACACGATCCTGGTCGGCGTCGACGGCTCGCCCCAGTCCTTCGGAGCGCTGATGACGGCGATCGACCTGGCGAAGACCCTCGGCAAGAAGGTCGAGGCGATCTCGGTCTACGACCCCTACCTGCATTACTCCGTGTTCAAGGGCGTGGTCAACGTGCTGACCGAGCGCGCGGCGAAGATCTTCCGCTTCGAGGAGCAGAACCAGCTCCACGAGGAGATCATCGACACCGGTCTGGCGCAGATCTACCAGTCCCACCTGGATGTCGCCGAGACGATGGCGACCGAGGTCGGCGTGGAGTTGACGAAGACGCTCCTCGACGGCAAGGCGTTCCAGAAGGTCCTCGACCATGCCAGGAAGATCGATCCCTGGATGCTGGTCATCGGCCGGGTCGGCGTCCACAGTGACGAGAGCGAGACCGGCCTCGGCAGCAACGCCGAGAACCTGCTCCGCGCCTGCCCCTGCGACCTGCTCCTGACCACTCGCCTGGAGCACCCGGAACTCGACGTCAAGGCCGAGGAGAGCATCCGCTGGACCCCCGAAGCCGAGGAGCGTTTCAAGCGGGTGCCCGAGCAGGTGCGCGGCATCGCCCGCACCGCCCTCTACAGGCTGGCCGTCGAGCAGGGACACAGCGTGATCTCGAGCAACGTGCTCGACGAGGCGATGGACCGCTACATGCCGAAGTACACCGCCCGCGAGACGGAGGCCCTGGCCGAGAAGCTCGCCCTGCAGCTCGCGCGCAGCCGGCCGACCTTCATCTGCAGGAAGTGCGGCGTCACCTCGGCCGAACCCGATCCGGTGCGCTGCGGCGTCTGCGGCAGCGACTCCTTCGAGCAGATCACCGAAGAGATGCTGGAACGGATCGCCGAAATGGAAGGCGGTCTCGAGGTCGAGACCACCTACGACGGCCGCAAGCTGAAGTGGACCGCCGACGCCCGCCTGGCCCTCAAGACGATCGAGGACGCCTACCGCCGCCGCCGCGCCAAGGCCCGGATCGAGAAGAAGGCGCGGATGAGCAAGCTGCCGACCGTCACCTTCGAGTTCGCCCGCGTGATGATCGAGGACGAGACCGGCGAGCCGGTGACGATCGAGGCCCGTGAGCAGGCGACCGAGGCCAACGGCAACGGCGCCGCCGAGACGTCGGCCGACGAACGCAAGCTGATCGCCCGCGACGACGACCGCGTCCCGCTGCTCTCGAACCACGAGTGGACCGCCGAAGCCGTCGAGCGCATCCTCCGGGTTCCCGCCGGCTTCATGCGCGACCGCACCCAGGAGCGCGTCGAACTGGTGGCCCGCGAAAAGCACGTCTCCCGGATCGGCATCAAGACGGTCGAGGAGGGCATCGAGCTCGGCCGCGAGCTGATGGAGCAGATGATCGCGGCCTACGAGCTAGACAAGAAGGACGAGTCGCCCGCCGGGGACGTCGCCGAGGCCGAAGCAAAGGCCGCGACCGCCGCCGGCAGGTGCCCCTTCTCCGCTCTCGCCGAAGCCGGCGCCAGCGACGCCCAGGTCGAGGCGGCCAAGGACGCGAAGGCCGGGAGCTACCTGAACGAGGTCGGCCTGATGTCGGCCCTGGACGAGAAGCGCAAGGCCGATGAGTCCCGCAACTGAGTCACGTGGTTTCGCGCTTCCGACACGACTCACGCCTGTGAACGAGCAGAGCACGTCCGCGAAGAGGAGATCGGCTCCACACTGCGGGCGGACCAGGAGCCGGCCTTTCTCTATCTCGCTCTCCTGGCGTGGGCCGTAATGGCCACGGCGCAGCCATCCGACAAAGAAGACGATGACAAGGAGACGTCCGACATCTCTGTCGTTTCTCTGGTGTACGCAGAGGCGGTCGCCGCCGGCCTTGAAGACGAACAGGTCGTTCGAGAGGTCTTTGCCGCCCTGGTCGCCAAAGCCGACTACCAGGTGCTCAAACGCCTTTACGCTTCCGTGGTCCGCAAGAACCGCGAGCGGCAGTCAATCGTCCGCCGCTCCCTGCGCGAGACCGGCTACAGGCAGGAAGTCTGGGCCGAGTGGCCGAGCCAGAAGGTCAACGCCCTGTACGCGATGGCCATCGCCTCAGGCGCTGAACCCGACCCCGTGCTTCGACAGCGTCTCTTCCGGCTCCTGGACCGTGAGGCCGATGACGCTGGGCCCGACATCCTGTGCGATGCTTCCTGTGGGCCGGAAGACCCTGAGCATCCCTTCAACATCTACGACACGGACATCTTCCGGGAATGGCTGGGATGGTACGAGCACGTCTTCCACGGCGGTCCGGCTCCCGCTGTTCTCTTTGAAATCGACGCCGCGCAGATCGAGAAGCTGATCGACGGATCATGCACTATCGCCCAAGCGGTGTCCGCGATTGGCACCGTTGCTGACGTCATTGAAATCGTCAGGAACGATCCCCCTGCCGGGCTGTTCTGGAAAAAGAAGATCGTGAAGTGGCTGGCCAAGGCCGGCGTAAAGATCACTGTCTCGCAGGTCACGGGGGTAGGCGGCATGCTTAACCTTGCCGCTGTTCTGTGCGAACTCCGAGAATAGCTATGCCTCTTCGGGATCTTGCAGTCACGGCAAAGACGGTCGCTGGCGTGGTCCTCTTCTTCCTGGTGCTCGCTTGGGCCGCCTTCAAGTTCTGGATGGTATTCACTTAGCCGGTTCTCCTCTGGATCTTCACTGAAGCACGGAGGGCCATCCTGCGAGTAACCCTCTTCTCGGGGTGATTCTCTGGAGTCGCCTCCAGATTCCTGTTGTTCCCATCCGGAGCCCGATCGGGTCGGACCTCCGTAGCAGCCCAACGGTCGCACTGCCATCCGCGACCAACCGCGTGGCCGGTGGCGCACGAGCGCTACTCCTTGATCCTCAAGACCGCTCCTCGGGAATCTGACGGCCCGCGTCCACGTGCTTCTCAGTCCTCCATACCCATGCGAACGACTCCCCCTACCGGCATGATCTTCCATGGCTGGAAGATCATCTTCGTCTCCTTCCTGGCGTTGTTCGTCTCCGTCGGCTTCGGCTTCTACTCGTTCAGCGCCTTCTTCGTTGCCCTGACCTCCGAGTTCGGGGGCGGCCGGGTCGGCGTCGGCATCGGCGTCGCCATCTTCGGCGTGACGAACGGCTTGGTCGCGCCGTTCCTGGGTCATGCCCTGGACCAGGGCCACGCGAAGCGGATCATGACGGCGGGCACCTGGCTGCTGGCGCTGGGCCTGCTCCTGACCGCGACGGTCCAGAATCTGATCCAGTTCTACCTCGTCCTCGGCACCTTCCTGGCCCTGGGAGCGGCGCTGATCGGTGGCGTGACCGCCTCCACCCTGGTCGCCAACTGGTACGTCCGCCAGCGCGCCATGGCTCTCGGCATCGCCACGATGGGCATCTCGCTCTCGGGCGTCGTCATGGCGCCCGTGGCGACACGGCTGATCGACCTGATCGGCTGGCGCGGTACGTTCGTGCTCTACGGCGCGCTGACGCTGCTCTTCGTCCTTCCGGCCGTCCGGCGCTGGGTGATCGACCGCCCGGAGGACATCGGCCTTCACCCCGACGGGGCAGCGACCTCCCTGGCCGGCGAGTGGACCGCGGCGCCCGCGGCCGGGGAGGGACCGGTGGGCGTGGAACCGGTAACGCCCCTGCCCACGGCCGACGGCGCTCCGCCCAGGCGCCCACGGCTGGAGTGGACGCAGCCGCTGGCGAACCGCAACTTCTGGGTCATCGTCCTCGTCGTGTCGATGTGCTTTTGCGCCAACTCCGCCATCCTCGCGCACATCATCGCCCACGCGACGGACCTGGGCTTTCCGCCCGTCGACGCTGCCTTCTGCCTGTCCACGATCGCTGCCATGGGAGTACTGGGCAAGGTCGTGTTCGGCTGGATCAGCGACCGGCTCAGCAGTCGCGGCGCCGTGTGGCTGGCGGTCAGCCTGATGGGCGCCGGCGCCGGCGGTCTGCTGGGGGCCGAGAGCTATCCGGCGGTTCTCGGCGCCGTCGCCGTCTTCGGACTCGGCATGGGCGGCATCATGCCCTTGTGGGGAACGCTGATAGGGGCCTGCTTCGGCCGCCGCTCCTTTGGCCGGGTGATGGGCCTGATGAGTCCCATGCTGCTGCCGATCCAGGTACTCGGCGTCCCCTTCGCGGGCTACGTCTACGATCGTTTCCACAGCTACGACCTGGCCTTTACCACGTTCGTCGGCTTGTACGGCTTCTCCATAGTGACCCTCCTGCTTCTCCGAGTCCCCGCACGGGAGCCGAGCGGCTCCGCGGCTTCCCCCGCGGGGCCGACGACCGCGACGGTCACGCGGACGGAGTAACCGGGTGACCGCCTACCGTTTCTGCCGTTCGGACGACGTGCCCCTCATCGTCGACGCGTACGAACGCTGCAACGTCGGCGCCGGCGCCCGGCCCTGGCGCCTGACGGTGGACCACATGAAGCGGCTGGGCCGGGAGATGAACCTCTGGACCAGCAGTTGCATGGTCGCCTTCGAGGGTTCCGACCCGATCGGCGTCCTCATCGCCGCCAAGCGGGAGCCGATCGCCAGCCTGGTGCTCCACGTCGCCGTCCACCCGGATCACCGCCGCCGGGGTCACGGCCGCCACATGATGACCTCGCTGAGCCAGAAGATGGCGATCCTCGAACCGACGCTGATGCTCGTCGAACTACCGGAAGGCGACGCCCTCGGCCGCCGCTTCTTCGAAGCCTGCGGATTCACAAGGCGGGACGTCCTGACCGATTACACCTGCGCGGGCGAGGCGCCGGCCGGCGGCGTCGACCCGGTCGGTGGCGTCGACCTGGTCGCCGATGTCGCCGCCGCCGAGCTTGTCTCGCAAGAGGACTTCGAGGCCGTCCCGGAGCTCGACCGCTGCTGGCAGCGCGCTCCTCTGAGCATCCGGAACCTCCGTGACCGGCCGCAAGGTCTTGCGATCGCCACCGATCGAGGCTTCGAGGCCTGGCTGCTCCACCGGGGCGACGGCGACGCGGAGACGCCCCTGCCCTTCCTGGCGGCCCCGCCGACGCGGTCACCGCTGGAGGTCCTCGCCCTCGGCGGCAAGATGCCCGTTCCCGCGCTCGTGCGCCCGCTGCTCGCCGTGGCGTCGGACCGCGCCGGGCGCTCGCTCCACCTGCCCCGGGTCCATCCGTCGGAGGTCCCCGCCGGCCGCCTCGAGGAGTACGGCTTCAGGCCCGGCTCCAGGACGATTCGCTACGAGAGCGACGCGGCTCCGGCTTGAGGACTTGGTACTCTCGCACCCGCGATGAAGAGCTACTTCGACCTGATCGATGACGGCGGTTCCGACATCGCCGGCCAGGTCGGCCGGCAGCGGGAACGCATCGCCGAGGCCCTGACCGGCGTCGAACACATCGTCGCCATCGGCTCCGGCAAGGGAGGCGTCGGCAAGAGCACCCTGACCATGCAACTGGCCCTGGCCATGGAGCGCCGCGGCCGCCGCTGCGCCGTGCTCGACGCCGATCTGAACGGCCCTTGCCAGGCGCGCCTCGCCGGCCTCGAGAACGCGGCCCTGCTTCCGGGCGGCCGCGGCATGGCGCTGCCGCGCACCGCGACCGGACTCGGCGTCGTATCGATGGGTTCCGCGGTGCCGGAATCGGAGGACCTGGACTTCGCCAGCGTTGCCCGCGGCGACTCCCATGTCTGGCGCGCCACCCGCGAGTTCAACCTGTTCCAACAACTGCTCGGTCTGGTCGACTGGGGACGTCTCGACGTTCTCCTGGTCGACCTGCCGCCCGGCGCCGAGCGCACGCTCCAGTACGCCGAGGTCCTGGGACCGGGGGCCCGTTTCGTCCTCGTCTCGATTCCGACCGCCCTGGCGCGAGGCGTCGTGGCGCGCTCGGCCGCCGCTCTGCGGCGAACCCGGAACGTGACGCTCGGCGTGATCGAGAACATGAGCGGCTACTACTGCGAAGGCTGCGACGATGTCCGGCCTCTGTTCGAGGGCTCGGACGACACGGCCCCCGAGCTTGGACTCCCCGTACTCGCTTCGATACCGTTCGATCCGCGGCTGGCCGCGGCCTCCGACGCCGGCGACCCGGAGTTGCCGCGGGGGCCTGCCGTCCGCGCGATCGAGACCGCCGCCGACTCCATCCTGAGCGGCCTCGCCGAGCGGCGGGCCGGCTGATCCGGAGACCCGATGAAGTTCCTCTGCGTACCCTGCGACGAGCAGATGAAGCTCAAGCACGCGATCGGCCCCGAGGGCGGTTCGGTCGCCCTGGTCTACGCCTGTCCCGCCTGCTCGGCCGAGATGGCGATGATGACGAACCCGCACGAAACCCAGGTCGTCGGCTCGCTCGGAGTGAAGATCGGCGCCGCGGAAGATCCCGAGGCGGCCGCGGCCGCCTCGAAATGCCCGTTCACCGGCATGCTGGCCGACATGGGCGTTCCGGTGACCGGAACGCGCGCCGCGGAGAACGCCAACCCCGTCGCGAGCGGCAATGGCGGCCCCGGAGGCATTCCCTGGACGGCCGAGGCCCGCGAGCGGCTCGCCAACATCCCGGACATCGTCCGCGCCGCGGCTGTCGCGGGGATCGAGAAGTTCGCCGAGGACCACGGCTACGAAGAAGTCAACGCGGCCGTCCTGGAACGCGCCCGCTCGTTCTTCGGGATCGCCTGACCGCCTGGAGCCGGCGATGACGGTGTCACCCCTGGAGCGGCAGGCGAGCGTGAACCCGACCGCCTTCGCGCGGCCGTACGTCATCTCCTGGAACCTGACCTACCGCTGCAACCTGGCCTGCGAGCACTGCTACCTCGACGCCGGCGGCAAGCCTCTGGTCCAGACCGCGAACTTCGCCGACCGCTCGGAGCTCTCGACCGACCAGTGCCGCAAGGTGATCGACGACATCTGCGAGTTCGCCCCCGAAGCCCTGGTCATCCTCACCGGCGGCGAGCCGCTGCTGCGCCGAGACATCCTGGAGATCGTGCGCTACGCGGCAGAGCGCGACTTGTGGGTCGTCGTCGGCAGCAACGGCGTGCGCATCACCGAGAACCTGGCCCGGATTCTGGCCGGCGAGGGTGTCCGCGGTCTCGCCCTGTCGCTCGACGCCCTCGACGCCGAGGTCCACGACGGCTTCCGGCGGGTTCGCGGCGCCTGGCGGAACACGGTCGACGGCGCCGGGCACCTCGCCACGGCAGGGTTGCCCTTCATCATCCAGACCACGGCCGGCGCCCACAACCGGGGTCAGCTCGAGGAGATCGCCGAGTTCGCCTACAGCGAACTCAAGGCACGGGTCTGGAACCTGTACTTCCTGGTTCCGACCGGCCGCGGCCAGTTCGTCTCGGACCTGTCGCCGTCCGACTACGACGAGGTGCTGGCCGCCCTCACGTCCATCCAGCGGAACTACCGCGGGCGCATGGTCGTCAACGCGAAGTGCGCGCCCCACTACGTCCGCCAACTACTCGCCGGAGACCAGGACTCGCCCTTCCTCAAGGCGTACGACGGCGGCGCCGGCGGCTGCCCGGCCGGAACCCACTACATGGGGATCCGACCCAACGGCGACGTCACGCCCTGCCCCTACCTGCCGGTGTTCGGCGGCAACCTGAAACGGTCGACGCTCTCGGATCTCTGGAACGACTCCGACCTCTTCCAGTCGATCCGGCGCCGCAACGATCTCGGCGGCCGCTGCGGCTCCTGCGAGTTGTCGACGGTCTGCGGCGGCTGCCGGGCCCGGGCCTTCGGGATGACGGGCGACCTGATGGCGGAGGATCCGCTCTGCACCCACGAGCCCGGCACCTTCACTGCCGACCGGCTCCAGGCGTTCGGCGACCGCACCGGGCTGGCCTCTCTCGCCCGCTACGGCGAAGACAGCTCGACCAGCATCGCCTGGGAACCCGAAGCCGAAGCCCGCATGAAGCGGGTGCCGGCCTTCGTCCGCGGCATGGTCGTGCGCTCGGTCGAGTCCCACTGCCGCAAGAACGGGATTTCGACCGTGACCGTCGACGAACTCGAGTCGATCCGCGCCCGGATGCCGACGCCAAAGGTCTTCGGCAGCCGCCCTTCCTGAACGGCGTAAGCAGCCCGGGTTAGAGGTCGTGGCCAGCAGCAGCAACCCGCTGCCCCGCTCCTACGCCCACGTTCCGCGGACGATCCTCTGGCTCGTGCCGGGCGGCGAGGGCCTGATCGACGGACGAACGGTGACGGTCGAGCCCTTCTACCTCAGCAAGTGGCCGGTGACGAACGAGCAGTTCGAGGCCTTCGACCCGGACCACCGGCGATCCCCCCTCTCTTCCGGTGACCGGGACCTCGCCGTCGGCATCGGCTGGAACCAGGCCGACGCCTACTGCCGCTGGTACGCCGAGGTGTCCCGCAAGCCGATGCGGCTGCCGACCCGAACGGAGTGGCTCTACGCCTGCCGGGGCGTTTCGACCCCCGACGACCAGCCGTCCTGGACCGCCACCCCGGAGGCCATCGACCGCCACTGCTGGCACGCCGGCAACTCGGACGGCCGCGTGCAGCACCCTGAGCACCGGCAGGCCAACGACTTCGGCCTTCACGGGATGCTGGGAAGCGTCTGGGAGTGGGTCGCCGAGGAACCAGCCGGCGCCCCAGGCCAACGCACACTCTGCGGCGGCTCCTTCCGCCTCCCGCCACAAGAACTCAAGACCGCCCGGACAACGCACGAGGCACCCGGTTTCGCTTCCGACGAAACAGGCTTCCGGGTCGCCCGCTCCTTCCGCATCGACGACTGATGCCGCACCCGGGCTCTTCACGAAGGGCCACATCCGCATTTGACCCGCGGAAGAGCCTGTGATGAGCGTTCCAAGTCAACACAACAGGAGGTCCTCCACAACAGGAGGTCCTCCCAATGAGGCAAGAAAGTTGGTTTCGGGGCGCACTGCTGAGCGTGCTCTTCTTCGCGCTGCTGAGCGGCGGAGCGCCCACTGCGGTGGCGGCCGATCTCCAGTCGGTTGCGTCCAACCACCAGATCGAGACGACCGAAGGGCCCTGCCAGCAGCCCGGTTACGTCAACACCGCGGGTGGATGTATGCCGGCGACCGAGGTCACGCATCACAACAACTGCGACATGTACGGCGACTTGGCTCTTGCCGGTGGGTTGCTGGGCGCAGCGGGCGGCTTGCTCGCCATCATCCCTGAGCCGGTGACGACGTTCGTAGGAGGCCTACTCGGGCTCGTCGGCTTCGGCGGTCTTGCCGCCGGGACCATCGCGTACATCGGCAACGATTGTTGAGGGGATCTGGCATGAGATTCGTGCCGCGTTGGTGGAAGGTGCCTCCCCTGAGCGCTCGGCTCTTCTTTCTGTTCGCGATGTTGGGCGGCCTTGCATGGGCCATCTACATCAACGTTCAGCACTGAGTCTCCGCCACGCCCTGCCGGCGTCGCTGCTGGTTGCGCCGCTTCTCCGCGCACCGGTCGCGGCGTCGGTCGGGCTCGTCCCGCCCATGTGGCCAGCAGACGATGGCGAAGGGGCGCCGTTCGCCGACCAGACGGCCTGAACGCTACCCGCCGGTTCCACGGAGACCCTCCCCCTGGCCCCACGTGGGCGGAGTCAACGCCTCGACGCGCCGCGGACGACCGGCGTCGGCGGGTCTTCGCCGCGGTGCAGTGCCAGGACGTTGTCCACGGCGAGTTGGGCCATGGCCAGGCGGGTCGGGATCGAGGCACTGGCGATGTGGGGCAGCAGGACCGCGTTGTCGAGGTCGAGAAGGTCCGGGTGAATCTCCGGTTCCCGCTCGAAGACGTCCAGGCCGGCGGCCCAGATGACGCCCGAGCGAAGCGCCGCCGCCAGCGCCTCTTCGTCGACGATCGGCCCGCGGGCGGTGTTCACGAGCACCGCGGTCGGCTTCATCCGCGCCAGTTCGTCCGCGCCGATCAGGCCGGTCGTCCCTTCGGTCAGCGGCAGGTGGATGGAGACGAAGTCGGCAGCGCCGAGCAAGCCGTCCAGATCGGTGCGCCGGGCGCCGAGCTCGCGTTCCAGATCCGGCCGCTCCCGTTCGTCCCAGTAGAGGATCTCCATGCCGAAGCCGAGCCCTGCGCGGCGGGCGACCGCCTCGCCGATGCGACCCATGCCGAGGATGCCGAGCGTCCGGCCGTGGACCTCCTGGCCGGTCAGCAGCATCGGCCCCCAGCGCCGGTAGCGACCGGCGCGCAGAAACCGCTCGGCTTCCGGCAATCGACGGGCCGCCGCGAGCAGCAGCGCCAGCGCCAGGTCCGCGGTGGCGCCGTCGAGCACGCCCGGCGTGTTCGTGACCCAGATGCCGCGGGCCTCCGCCGCCGCGATGTCGACGTTGTCGAAGCCGACCGCCATGTTCGCCACCATGCGCAGGCTGCTCGCGCGGTCGAAGAGCTCCGCGTCCATCCGCTCCGTGAGCAGCGCCACGATCACGTCGGCTTCGGACGCGGCGTCGAGCAGCGCCGCGCGGTCCAGAGCCGCGCCCTCCTCGAGCATCCGCGTCTCGGTCGCCGGCTCCGCCCGCAGCCGTTCGACCGCCGGTTCCGGGATCGGCCTTGTAACGAGCACTTTCATGAATCGCCCTCCCCAGCGTCGCCTGCCGGTTCCCCATCGAGTTCCCACTCGTGCGGCACGTCGAAGAGGCTCGGCTCGAAGCGTCCGGCCTCGATCTCCAGCACGTTCGCCTCCACCTTGCGGTCGTAGACATGGAGCGACTCCTCGTCCAGCAGGAACACGCAGGCCGAGTAGTCCCCCTTCGTCATCGGAAGCTTCGGCACCGTCACCACTGCCCGGTGGCTGCCTCTGCCCCTGACCGGCGGAAGGCCGGCGCGCTCCGTCGTGAACGCGCAGACCTGAACGCCGTCCGCGGTGTCGAGGCCCACCGCCAGGTGGAAGCCCAGGTCCTCTTCCCGGCTCTCCCACTCGACCTCGAGGGCCCAGGGCTCCGAGGCCCGCCGTCGGGTGGCGCCGTGGGGCCGGATGGCGACGATTCGCGCCAGGACACTTGCCGGATCGGCGCCTCCGTCGCTTTCCCGGGCACTCTCGCCACTCTTGGCCATCAGGAACCGTTCGTACTCGCCGATGACGCTGAGCGCTGGCCCCGAGGCGGCCACTTCGCCCCGTCGAAGCCACAGCGCCTCCTGGCAGAACGCGGTGACGTAGTACATCGCGTGCGAGCAGAACAGCAGGGTGCCGCCTCCGGCGACGAAGGCCTGAAGCCGGTCCATGCACTTCTTCTGGAAGTAGCCGTCGCCGACCGAGAGCGCCTCGTCGACGACCAGGACGTCCGGCTCGACCTGGACGGCAATCGAGAAACCGAGCCGCATCGTCATTCCGGTCGAGTACGAGCGGACCGGCTGGTCGATCGCCGGCCCAAGCTCGCTGAACTCGACGATGTCGGCGGTCCTCTCCCTGAGCTCGCGTTCGTCCAGTCCCACGATCGCGGCGCTCAGGCGGATGTTCTGGCGGCCCGTGAACTCGTGGTGAAACCCCGAACCGAGCTCCAGGATCGAGGCGATCCGGCCCTGGACATCGAGCGCGCCGGAGGTCGGCCGCGTGACCCCCGCGACGATCTTGAGCAGCGTGCTCTTGCCGGCGCCGTTCTCCCCCACCACGCCCAGGCCCTCGCCGGCCGGCAGTTCGAAGCTGACGTCGTCGAGCGCCCGAAACGGCATGTGGGCAGGCCGTCTGGTTACCGCCTCCCGCAGCCGCCCCCAGGGACTGGCGTAGACCTTGTAGACCTTGGTCAGACGGTCTGCCGTGACCGCGGCTGCGGCAGCCGTCATCGCCTCACCCGGCGCCGTTCTCGCCCGAAGCCGCGATCATCGCCGCCACCTGTTCGGGCCGCACCCGCGTCAGCAGCGGCTCGAAGGGACCGATCTCGCGGTCGAGCAGCGGCGCGTGAACGTCCTCCCAGACCAGGGGAGCCGTTCGCAGAAAGGTCTCGGCCCGGCCGGCGATCGCCGGCACCACCGGCTTCAGGAACACGACCAGCTGGCGGAACAGCTCGATGCCCGTGGTGCAGACGGCCTGTACTTCCGCGGCGCGTTCCGGGTCCCGCGCCGCCTCCCAGGGACGCCGCTCGTCGATGTAGCGGTTGGCGCGGTCGGCCAGCGCGATGACGCGGCGGAGCGCCTGGTTGTAGTCGCGGCCTTCGTAGAGTTCGGCGATCTCCTCCGCCTCCGCGGCCGCCGCCGCCGCCAGTTCGGGCGCGTCGAGCGACGCCGCCAGCCGGCCGTCGAACTGCCGGTGCAGGAAACCGGCACAGCGGCTGGCGATGTTCACCACCTTGCCGACGAGATCGGAGTTCACCCGCAGGACGAAGTCCTCCAGGTTGAGGTCGATGTCGGCGAGGCCGTTGCTGAACTTGGCTGCGATGTAGTAACGGAAGGCTTCCGGATCGAGGTGCTCCAGGTAGGTACGCGCCATGACGAAGGTGCCGCGCGACTTCGACATCTTGCCCCCGTCGACGGTCAGGAAGCCGTGAACGAAGACCGAGGAAGGCGTACGGTAGCCGCCGCCGTGCAGCATGGCCGGCCAGAACAGGCAGTGGAAGTAGAGGATGTCCTTGCCGATGAAGTGGTACAGCTCGGCGTCGCTGTCCGGTCCCCAGAAGTCCTCGAAACCGAGTCCGTTCCGGTCGCAGTACTGGCGGAAGCTGGCCATGTAGCCGATCGGCGCGTCGACCCACACGTAGAAGTACTTGTTCGGCGCATCCGGAATCTCGAACCCGAAGTACGGGGCATCGCGGGAGATGTCCCAGTCGCGCAGGCCGTCGTCGAACCACTCGCGGAGCTTGTTGACGACCTCGCTCTGCAGGCGACCGTCGCCGACCCACTCCTCGAGGAGCTGGCGGTAGTCGGAGAGGCGCAGAAAGAGGTGCTCCGACTCCTTCTCGACCGGCAGGGCGCCGGTCACGATGGAACGGGGGTCGATCAGGTCCGCGGGCTCGTAGGTCGAACCGCACTCGTCGCAACTGTCGCCGTTCTGGTCCTTCGCCCCGCAGCGCGGACAGGCGCCCTTGATGAAGCGGTCCGGCAGGAACATCTCCCGCTCCGGGTCGTAGAACTGGCGCACCGTCCGCCGGTCGATCGATCCACGGTCGCGCAACCGCTTGTAGATTCCCTCGACCAGCTTGCGGTTCTCGGGCGAGTGCGTCGTGTAGTAGTTGTCGAAGTGGATCGAGAACGCCCGGTAGTCCTCCAGGTGCTCGTCCGCCAGCCGGACGATCAGTTCTTCCGGAGAGATCTCCTCCCGCTCGGCGCGCAGCATGATCGGCGTGCCGTGGGCGTCCTCGGCGCAGACGTAGTAGCACTCGTGTCCGCGCATGCGCTGCAACCGGCACCAGATGTCCGTCTGCACCGCCTCCACCAGGTGGCCCATGTGGATCGGGCCGTTGGCGTAGGGCAGGCCGCTCGTGACCAGAATGCGTCGTCGTTCGGGCATGGCGATCCCCCGGGCACGGGCCGGGCCCGCCGGAGACGGGGAGGTTCGGACGGTGGATTATGCAGGATCCACGGGCGCCCACGGGAAACTTCGCTCGGGCATCATGCGTCTTCCTGATCAGAGAACGATGGCCTCCAAGCGACAGCCGCAAGAACCCAACCCCGACCTGTTCCTCGCCCGGCGCGCCGCCGCCGGCCACGCCGACGCCTGGGCCGAGCTGATCGAACGGTACGGCCGGCGCATCTACAACATCTCCTTCCAGTTCGCCGGCAACAGGGCCGAGGCCGAGGACCTGACCCAGGAGATCTTCCTGCGCCTCTACCGCAACCTCGGTCGCTACCGCGGCGACGTGCCGCTCGCCGGCTGGACCCTCCGCCTGTCCCGCAACCTCTGCATCGACCACTACCGGCGGACCCGGACCGAGCGGCGGACCGTCGTGGTTTCGGAAGAGATTCTGAAGCATCAGGCCAGCGGCAGCGATCCGGCCGCCCGGGCGGAACGAAGGGAGAAGCTGCGCCTGGTCTACGGGGTCATCGAGGAGATGCCGGAGCCCTTCGCCGAGATCCTGACGCTTCGCGATCTGCAGGGCCTGAGCTACGCGGACATCTGCGCGTTTCTCGACCTGCCGGAGGGGACGATGAAGTCCAGATTGCGGCGCGCTCGCCTGGAGCTCATCCGCCGGATCGACCGCAAGCGGCAGGCCCTCGGCGATTCCACGCCGACTCGCGGCGGAGCCTACCGGTGAGCCGCAGGCGCCAACATACGGCGACCTCTCCGGCCGCGGCGTCCCCGGATCGGATGCCGGGCATCGAAGAGCTTGCCGCCGACCTGCCGGTCCCCGCCGAACTTCAGGCCGGACTGCTCGAGATCGCCGTCGGCGCACCGCTTCACCGAGATGGCGAGGCGCGCGCCGCGGAACTCGAATCGCCGCTCGGATCCGAACTCGAGCCGCCGCCGGCTCTGATACGGCGGTTGCGAGCGATCCCGGCGCGCAACCCGGCTCACCGGCCCGCGGTTCCCGGCGCGCCGCCTCGGACCGCGACGGCGGTCGCCGCCAGCTACGTGCTCGCGGTTGCCCTGACCCTGCTTCCCGGCGACCCGGTCGCCGCCGGCCGCAAGGCCGCCGCGAACCTCGGCGCCGCGGCCGGCGAACACGTGCTCGATCCCGTCGCCGAAGCCGGCTCCTCCATGCAGGCGGGCGTCGCGCAGCGTCTCGGCGCCGTCCGGAATCTCCGCCCCCCGGTCGGCTTCTTCACCGACCCCCTGGTCCTGGCCTCCGACCGCGTGAGCGCCTGGTTTCAGAGCGCGGTCGACTCGTCGTCCGAGGCCGCCGGCAAACTGGGCGGCCTGTGGCCATGGAGCGATACCGGCAATGACGACGGTCCTCCGCCCACGAGCGGAGACCGTCCACAAACCCCGAGGGAGGGAACTTCCGCATGAGTACCGAGAGCGAACACGACCCGTCCCGGACCGACCGCACCGACACCGCCGGCCATGAACAGGCCCCCGTGGCGGAGGCTCCGCCGCCACCACCGCCGCCGACGCCCGCCCAGGCAAGTCTCACGACCCGCCACGTGATCAGCGTCATCCTCGCCCTCTTCCCCGGGCTGGGCCACATCTACAACGGCCTCTACCAGCGGGGCATCGTGCTCTTCCTGCTCGCCGTCGGCTCCATCTATCTCGCCACCGAGGAGGGCGTGATGGGCATGGTCGTGGCCTTCGTGTGGCTCTTCAACATCATCGACGCCTATCGGCAGGCCTCGCTGATCGAGCGCGGCTTCGCCACGGACCTCGGGCTGCGGGACGCCCCGAAACCGCCCGCCAACGGGCAACTGGGCCTGCTGGCCGGCGCCGGTCTCTTCGTCATCGGCTTCCTGGCCCTGCTCGACTACACCTTCGGCTACGACATCGACCGCGTGTGGGAGTTCTGGCCCCTGGGCCTGCTCGCGGCCGGCGCCTGGCTGATGATCGGCGCCTACAGGCAGTGGCTGCGCAACCGCGACGAGGCGAGGGCGGCTTCGGAGTAGGACTAGCCCAGCTCGGCCCGCAGCTTGCCGTGCAGCGCGTCCGCGCCGTCGATCATCGCGTCGACCGTCCGGGCGCCGGCCAGGAACAGGCCGGTCAGGTTCAGCGCCACGCCGTCGAACCCCATCTCGCCGAGCTTCGCGGCGGCCGCGGCGACACGGTCGGGCTCCGTGTAGAAGGTCCGGTCGCTCTCGTTGCCGGGCCGCGGCGGCGGGGACACCTGAGCCTGGAACTCGAGCGCCGAAGGATCCCGGCCGGCCTCCTCGGCGTACCGGCGCACCGCGGCGATGGCCTGATCGCCGTTCTCGAAGAGCTCGGCCGAGGCGACCCCCATCCAGCCTTCGCCGAGCCGTCCCGCCCGGCGAAAGGCGGCCTCGCTGTGACCGCCGATCCAGATCGGCAGCGCTTCGCCACGCGGCGGTTTGGGTTCCATCGCCATCGCCTCGAGCCGGTAGAACTCGCCGTCGAAGTCGATCGGGTCCTGGCTCCAGCAGGCGCGGAGCACCGCGATCGCCTCGTCCATGCGCCGGCCGCGGTTCCTGAAGTCGTGGCCCAGGGCCTCGTACTCCGACTCCTGCCAGCCAACCCCGAGGCCCAACCGCAGACGGCCGCCGGACAAGGTGTCCAGGGTCGCCGCCTGCTTGGCGGTCAGCACCGGGTCGCGCTGCGGCAGCACGAGAACCTCGGTGCCAAGCCCGATCCGGCGGGTGCATGCCGCCATGTAGCCGAGAGTGGCGAACGCCTCCATGATCGGCATCTTGGCCGGATAGCGGTTCTTCTCCCGACCCTCCGTGTCGTGGCCCATGACCACGTGGTCGAAGATGTCGAGCTGATCGAAGCCGATCTCGTCCATCGCGCCGGCAAGGCGGGCGATGGCCTCCGGCCCCTCGCGGTACACGACACTCGGAAACTCAAGGGCAAGCTTCATTCTCGGTGCTCCCGGGAAGGTGGGGGCGGCGCTTACGCGCCGGCCAGGAAGCGCTCACGCAGCCGTCTCATGCCGTTGAGCCAGCGGTCGTGGTCGGCCGTCTTGCGGCGCATGTACTCCTGGACCCGCGGGTGCGGCAGGATGAGGAAGCGTTCCTGGTCGATCGCCCGAACGACGATGTCGGCCACCTCTTCCGCTTCCATCATTCCGTCGACGCCGGCCACGCCGGGGCCCCTCGCGGTCATCGCCGTGCGCACCGCCTGCGGACAGAGGACGGAGACCCGAATGCCCTCGTTGCCGTGGGTGATCGCGATCCACTCGGCCAGCGCCACGGCCGCGTGCTTGGTCACGGCGTAGGGCGCCGAACCGATCTGCGACAGGAGGCCGGCCGCCGAGGCCGTGCTCGCGATGTAGCCCTCGCCACGCTCGATCATCTTCGGCAGCACGGCGCGGGCCGCGAAGATGTGGGACATCACGTTGATCTCCCAGATGTTCTGCCAACCCTCGTCGCTCACCTCGACGCCGCCTCCGGTGCCGATGCCGGCATTCGAGAAGATGAGATCGATGTCGCCGAAGGCGGCCTCCGCGCGGGCGACCATGTCCTGGACCTCGCTCTCGACCGCCACGTCGACCGTCACGGCGATCGCTGCGGCGCCGATCTCCTCCGCCACCGCCGCCGCGCCGTCGCCGTCGCGGTCGGCGACCACGACTCCCCGCGCGCCGTCGGCGGCGAACCGCCGGCAGAGCGCCCTGCCGATTCCGCTGGCGCCGCCGGTGACGACGCAGTTCCTGCCCTGTATCTCCATGGGCGGCGATCGTAGCAATTGCTCGAACGAGCCGCAGGATGCGGCTAGAATCGCCCTCTGACCGGCGCCGCAGCCAGATGACCGCAGACCAACCATCGCTGCACCGGCAGTTACTGAAGGGCCTCGAAGAGGAGGTCTACACCGGCACCGCCGACGGCCACGTGCTGCCGCTCTCGGCCCACGTCAAGGCAGCGATGGACGGCTACACGACCGAGCCGGACGGCCGCAACGTCGAGTTCACGACGGCGCCCTACCGCAGCTACCAGGTCCTGATCGACCGCCTGATGGCGAAGCGCTGCGCCCTGCGCCGCTACCTGGAAGCCGAGCACGGCTGCACGCTGGTACCCGGCGGCGCGCTCTCCCTGGCCGGCCCCGATTCCTTCCACTTCTCCGACCCGGACAACCCTTACTACCGCTACATAAGGGACACGTACGGCAACCGGGTCGTAACCGCGTCGACCCACATCAACCTCGGCATCGACGAACCGGACGAGCTGCTCCGCGCCTACCGGGTGTTGCGGCTCGAGGCGGCGATCTTCCTGGCCCTGACCGCGGCATCGCCCTTTCTGGCCGGCAAGCCGACCGGCCAGCATTCCAGCCGCTGGCTTCGCTTCCCCCTGACCCCGGAGCGGGTGCCGTTCTTCGCCGACGCCGCCACGTTCGCGGTCTGGATGGACGAACAGCTCGAGAGCGGAACGATGCAGAACCAGCGCCACCTGTGGCTCGGCATCCGGCCGAACGGACCGGCGACGCCCAGGGTCCTGGATCGCCTGGAGCTTCGCATCTGCGACCGGATCAGCGATCCCCACATCCTGCAGGCGGTCACGGCGCTCTACGAGGCCCGGGTCTGGCAGGTGCTGGAACAGCCCGACCTCGATCCCCTGCGTGAACGGTCCTCGCCGAAGCTCGAGGAGCTGGCCGCCGCCAACGAGCGGGCCGCGGGCACGAAGAGCCTCGACGCGGTCGGCGTGAACTGGGTGGACGGCCGTGCACTCACGTTCAGGGACTGGATCCGGTCGATGCTCGACGATGTCGCCGAGACCGCGAATCGTCACGGCTTCGCTTCCCTGCTTCAGCCGCTCGAAGCTGTTCTCGCCAACGGCAATCCGGCGATCCAGTGGCTGCGCCGGGTGGAACAGGGGACGACGCCCCAGCAGGTCATCCAGGAGGCGATCGTCGAGCTGGCCGCGCTGGACCGGGAGTTCGACCCGAGCTGTCCCCTGGTGGCCTGACGGCAGCCTCCGCTGGCGTCAGCCTGCCGCCAGGCGGGCATAGCGGCCGCCGTGGAACAGCAGCGGCTCCGCGTCGCGCAGCCGTTCGCCGGCGACGACATCGCCGATCACGATGATGTGATCGCCTCCGTCGATCCGATCCGCGATCCGGCATTCCAGGTGGACCAGCGCGTTCTCGATCAGGGGCTCGCCCAGGCTGCCCTGCCGGAACGCGACGCCCAGCAGCGAGCCCGTAGCCGGCGCGGTCGTGCGCGCGAAGGTGTTCGAGATCTCCTCCTGGTCGGACGCCAGGATGCTGAGGCCGAAAGCTCCCGCCCGCAGCATCTGCCGGTAGCAGTTCGACTCCCGGTCGACGCAGACGAGGAGCTGCAGCGGTTCGAGCGAGAGCGAGCAGACGGCGTTCGCCGTCATTCCATGGAGCCGGCCGTCCACGTTCGTCGTCACCACCGTGACGCCCGTCGCGAACTGGCCGATCAGGCCGCGGTAGGTATCGCGGTCCAGCTCAGAAGGCATCGATGTCGATCTCACCGCAGATGCTCCCCGCCTCGTTCCGGTAGATCGCTACGCTATCGGCCAGCGTGTCGCTCACCGTGATCGTGTACTCCACGTCCGAGAGGCCGCCGTAGAGGAACCAGAAGCTGCCGTTCACTCCGCGGCCGTCCAGCATCTTCACCGCCAGTTCGACGTTCGAGGGGCTGAAGAACCAGTAGAAGCCCGTCTTCCCCGTCGTCAGCGACGGGATCACGCTGGCGGTCCGTGGCACGTCCGCATCCACGTTCGGGTCGATGAAGTCGACTTCGACCGCGAACCGGTCGTCGAGCAGGCACAGCCGCTCGTCACTGGCCTCGCATCGACCCGAACGGTCACTTGCGAGTTCGATACCGCCAGGATCGAGGGACGCCACGTCCATCCGCAGGAGGTCGAATCCCGGGCGGCCCGCACCGGTGCCGGGGGCGCGGGACGGACCCGTCGCGGCCGCCGTATCGATGAAGGCCAGAAGGTCCTTCTGACCGCAGACGTCCTTCGGCGAGTTGTGGTACGTCCGCCGCTCGCCGGTTTCCGCGTCTCTCACGGTGATCCAGTACTCGACGTCGGACAGCGCGCCGAAGAAAACCCAGTAGCTGCCGTTGATGGCCGTCCCGTCGAGGACCTTGACGACGAGTTCGATGTTCTCGGACTCGAAGAACCAGAACAGCCCGGACTCGTCCGAGATGTCCACAGCCACGGCCGTGCCCGCGCCGAACTCGTCCAGCACGTCCGGCCTGCTCCAGTGCGCCCGCGCCTCGAAGCGTCCGTCGCGAAGGCAGAGAAAGCCGGCCCCTTCCCGACAGGCGCCCCGGAAGGCGCCGGTCGTGACGCTGGCCTCCGGAGAGTAGTCCGCGGCCCCGGACCGGAGCCGGAACGTGTAGGGAGTCTCCGCCTCGAGACCCGCGATCATGGTCCCTCCTGTCGTAGCCTGGGCCGTGCCAACCTCCATCCATCCGCTCGCCGGGTTCCGCGCCTCGACCGCCAGCGGTCCCCGCGCCGCCCGCGTCCACCCGCCGGTCCAGGTCAGTTCGACCGAGGTCTCGCCCGACGGAACGACCATCAGCCCGCCATCCTCCTCCTCGGGCGGGTCGCCGCTCGGCGCCGGCATTCCCCTGACCGTGTTGCTGGCGCGCGAGTAGCCGGCGTCGCTGTAGGCGAAGACGCGGTAGTCGAGGGCTTCGCTCCGGGCCAACTCAAACGAAGTGGCGCCAGCCGGGACCAGAGCAACCCGCGTCCAACGGCCGCCACCCACCACGGTGGTGTCCTGCCGGTCGTACTCGGGCCGCAACTGGACCTCGAAACCCGTCTCTCCGCGCGAGTTGTCTCTCCAGGTCAACCTGGCCACGCCGCCGTCCACGCCCCAGTTGAGCCTGGTCGGCGCCGCCGGACCGCGGCCCGCCTCGCCCAGTCCCAACCTCGCGTAGCTGCGTTCGCCAACGCCCGCGTCGTTGTACGGCAGGACGAAGAAGAGGTAGCCGCCGCCGCGGGCCAGCCCCTCGATCTCGATCGCCTCGCTGTTGGCATCGGTCTCGAACAGGCCGAACCAGCCCGAGACGAGCGCCAGGACCCGGAAGCCCAGTTCGTCGGACGAATTGTCGCGCCACGTCAGACGAACGGACGTATCGCCCGTCACCCTGGCGGTCAGGTCGGAGACAGCCCTGGGCCCCGGCATGGGCGGCGATTCCAGGACGAGGAGGCTGCTGGCAGAGGTCCCGGCGATGCCATGCGCGTACACCCGAACGCTGTAGGAGATGTCCGGGAAGAGGCTTGTCAGGAGCGTCGATTCGCTGTTCGCCGAGACCCACTTCCGCCGCTGCAGCACTCCCCGGTACAGGAGCTGAACCTCGAAGAGACTCTCGTTGTCCGAGTTGTCGACCCAGCTCACACGCGCCGAGTTCGTCCCGGCGCGGATGGGATCCTCCTCCACGACCGTGCGCCAGGCGAGTCCCGAAGGCGGGGCCGGCGCCGCGCCCGGAACGACCAGCGTGACCGTGCTGCTTCTCGCCGAGTAGGTGCTCTCCCCCCTGACCGCCCTGACGAAGAAGAAGTAGCGCGTGCCCGGGTCGGCCACCGGAAGATCGAGGGTCGCCGACCTCCGCTCCTCGAACCGTCGCGTCGGCAGGTTTCCCGTTCGACCGCGCTGCCAGTACGTTGCTTCGTAGCCATCCGCGTCGGGCGCGTTGTCCTGCCAGAGCAGCCGCACCGAGATGTCGCCGGCCATCCGGACCACCAGGTCCGTCGGCGCCGCGGGAGCGTCCTCCGGCAAGGCGTCGACGAAGTCGCCGTAGCGGACGCCGAGGTGGATGCTGTCCCGCAGAGCGCGCTCGTTCTCCCGTTCGTTCGCGATGCCGATCACCCGGCCCTGCGGCTTGACGCGTACGCTCGACAGGTACGGTTCGCCCTGGCCGGTGTAACTCATGATCGTCCCGACGTTCGGGATGCGATCGAGATTGCCGTGCCCGAAGGCGTACGGCCTGAAGGCAAACTGGGGAGAACCGCCGTTCTCCGGGTCGTGGTGGGCGCCCAGGCCGTGGCCGACTTCGTGGGCGAAGATCGGCCCATCGTCCGAACAGGCGCTGGAGGTCCAACCGTAGGCGTACTCCGAGAACTCCTCCGCGCCGTCCGCCCGTGCCAAAAGGTAGTGCTGGCCGCACGCGCCTCCAAGCGCCCACGGCGACTCCCCGGTGAAGAGATGAACCAGATCGGCGCCGTGTTCACGCCGCAGCCGCAGCACCTCCCCGTCCCACCGCAATTGCGTGATGATCGAGGCGCCGTACAGACCGGTGCCGTCTCTGCCGACACGGTCCAGGCCCGAGAGCTGCGCCATGTGGACGATTCTCGCGCTCACCCCGATGTTGCCGTTCCGCAGGACCATGTTCAGGTAGTCCCCGGCACTCCGAATCGCCGCTCGGGCGCCTCCCCGATCCGCCCAGGTCGAAGCCGCCGCCCTCGTGTAGACGACCAGGATGTCGAGCTGTTCGTGGTTCCGTGGCGCAGCCACTCGCGCCGGCAGATCGACGGCCATCGCTTCGGCCGGAAGGCGTGCCTGCTCCCGCAATCGCGGATCGGAATCGCTGCCCACCGGGCAGAAAGCCTCGGGCTCGCGCCCGGGCAGGCCGAAGCTCGAAGCCATCTCACCGCCACCGTCGGGCCGGGCGCTGATCCGATATCGGACACCGCCGGGCTCACCGAACCAGCCGACCAGACGGCCACCCTCGACGGTCAGGACGACGCTGTCATGACCCGCACCCGAAAGACCGCCCGACCACATCAGGTCGCCGCCGCCCCGATCCTCGAAGACGCCGAGTTCCGCCTCCAGCACCAAGCCATTCGGCGTCGGCAGCTCCAGCCGGACCGGCTCCGTGCGAAGCAGCTCCATGTCGACCTGGACGGCGATGGAGGAAATCTCCGGCGCGAAGTCCTGGACGGAGACCGTTGCCGGCTGGGTCGCCTGCGGAATCAGCGTCAGCAGGCGCTGACCCTGAAGCGGCGCAGCGAGCAAGAGGAGCGCCGCGGCGGCAAGGACTCCACCAATCCGGCTTCCGTCGCACTCCAGTCTGGACAGGACTGACCGCAAGACATCCTCCGCTGCTATCCGGGACTCAGTACACTGGATTCGTGCAATACAGGTCTATCTCACCATGCAAGAAGCCCGCCGTCGATCTCCTTCGGTTTCGGGGGCCGACCATCGTCCCCGTGCTGGTCGCGGCAATCGCCCTGGCGCTCTCCGGTTGCCGCGGTATCGACGCCCCGCCCCGGCCCGACATCGTCCTCATCATGGCGGACGACATGGGCTTCTCCGACCTGGGCAGCTACGGCGGCGAGATCGGAACTCCGCACCTCGATCGCCTGGCCGCCAACGGCCTGCGCTTCAGCCACTTCTACAACACGGCCCGCTGCTGCCCGACCCGCGCGTCCCTGCTGACCGGCCTGTATGCGCACCAGGCCGGCGTCGGCCACATGATGGGCGACGACGGGCTGCCCGGATACCGCGGCGATCTCGCCGCCAACGCGGTGACGATCGCCGAGGCGCTCAGGGAGGCCGGCTACGGCACCTACATGTCGGGGAAGTGGCACGTCACGCGCCACGTGGGCCACTGGAGCGGCAACGACGAACTCACCTCGACCCGCAACTGGCCGCGGCAACGCGGCTTCGACCGCTTCTACGGCACGATCCACGGTGCCGGCAGCTTCTACGACCCGATCTCCCTCACCGAGGACAACGAACCCGTCGAACTCACGCCGCCTGACGACCCGGCGGCCCCCGTCTACTACTACACGGACGCAATCTCCGAGTACGCGGCGCGCTTCGTGCGTGACCACGCGGAGGGAGAACGCAGCGACGATCCGTTCTTCCTCTACGTGGCCCACACCGCGCCCCACTGGCCGCTGCACGCGCTGCCGGAGGACATCGCCCGCTACCGGGGCCGCTACGCCGCCGGCTGGGACGCGATCCGGGCCGAGCGCCGGCAGCGGCTGATCGAACTCGGGCTGATCGACGCCGCCTGGCCGCTTACCGAGCGCGACCCGCGCGTACCCGCCTGGGCGGATGTTCCCGGCGAGGAACGGCCCTGGTTCGAGCGCGCGATGGAGGTCTATGCCGCCCAGGTCGACCGCATGGATCGGGGCATTGGCGAGGTCGTCGCGGCGCTGGAGGAGACCGGCCGTCTCGACAACACGCTGATCCTGTTCCTGGCCGACAACGGCGGTTGCGCCGAGGTTCTGACGGAACGGTGGACCGGCCTCGCGATCCCGCGTCAAGCCCTCGACGGCAGCCCGGTGGCGGTCGGCAACGACCTGAGCGTGCTGCCCGGACCGGAGTCGAGCTACCAGAGCTACGGCCCCCACTGGGCCCACGCCAGCAACACCCCGTTCCGCCTCTACAAGCACTGGGTCCACGAAGGGGGCATCGCTTCCCCGCTGATCGTCCACTGGCCGGCCCGGATCGCCGACGGCGGCGACATCGTGCGCGAAACCGCCCACGTCATCGACCTGATGGCGACGGCGCTCGACGCCGCCGGCGCCGTCCACCCCGCGAGTCGCGCCGGCAGCGTCTCGATCCCGGTCGAGGGCGTAAGCCTGCTGCCGGCGTTCGAGGCGCGTCCGCTCGACCGCGAGGCGGTGTTCTGGGAGCACGAAGGCAACCGGGCGGTCCGCTCCGGCAAGTGGAAGCTGGTGTCCCGATACCCCGGCGAGTGGGAGCTCTACGACGTGCTCGCCGACCGCACGGAAGCCAACGATCTGGCGCTGGTGGAACCGGAACGGGTCGCCGCGCTCGCCGCGCTCTGGAACGACTGGGCCGCTCGCACCGGCGTGGTCCCCTGGGACGAGATTCGTGAGCGCCGGCAGGTCGCCCGCGTGTTACGCTCCGGGCCATGAAGAAGAGAGCTTTCCTGGCTGGCGCGGCCCTGGTTTGCGCCTCTCCCGCGCTGGCTGCCGACGTGCCGACAACCGCGGAGGAAGTCCGGCCGCTTCTGGTCGGCAGCGCCGTTCCCGAAGTCGAACTTCCCGCCGCCGACGGCGGCGTCGTCGACCTGGCCGCCGCGGCCAGGGCCCAGCCGACGATTCTCATCTTCTACCGCGGCGGCTGGTGACCGTACTGCAACACGCAACTGGGTCAGTTGCAGGAGATAGAGCAGGATCTGATCAACCTCGGCTACCAGTTGTTCGCGGTGTCGCCGGACATCGTCGCGCAACTGCACGCCACCGTCGACAAGAACGAGCTGAACTACCGGCTCCTCTCGGACCGGGGCATGGCGGCCTCGCAGGCCTTCGGCATCGCCTTCCGCGACGAGGAGATGGTGCGGACCTACCGGGAGAGCTATCAGCTCGACCTGGAGGAGTACGCCGGGGACGATCACCACATGCTGCCGGTGCCCGCGGTCTTCGTACTCGACACGGACGGCCGGGTCGCCTTCCACTACGTGAACCCGGACTACAGGGTCCGTCTCCCGGAGACGGTTCTGCTCGAGGCCGCGAAGGCGGCCCTCAAGTAGGTACCGCCAGCGGCCGCCGAGCTCGCCGGCGGCCGACCGCGTAGTGGATTCGAACCGACAGGCGCTGGCGCGCAACGATCCCGCGGTCTGGGCCGCGATAGCCGGCGAGGAGGAGCGCGAGCGGCGCGGCGTCGAGCTCATCCCCTCCGAGAACTACACGTATCCCGAGGTGTTCGCGGCGAACGGCTCGGTGCTGACGAACAAGTACGCGGAGGGCTATCCCGGCCGCAGGTACTACGGCGGCCAGGAGTTCACGGACGCGGTCGAGCGGCTGGCGATCGAGCGCGCTCGCAGGGTGTTCCGGGCCGAGCACGCGAACGTTCAGGCGCTCTCCGGCTCGCCGATGAACCAGGCCGTCTACTTCGCCTTCCTGGATCCGGGCGACACCGTGCTGGCGATGGACCTGTCGCACGGCGGGCACCTCACCCACGGCGCGCCCGTCTCCCACATGGGCCGGGTTTTCAACTTCATCCGCTACCGGACCGACCCGGCCAACGAGGGCGCGATCGACTTCGACGCCCTGCTCGCCCAGGCCCGCGAGCACCGGCCGAAGATGATCCTCTGCGGCTACTCGTCCTACCCGCGGGACTACGACTACCGCGAGTTCAAGCGGGTCGCCGACGACGTGGGGGCGCTGACGATGGCCGACGTCTCCCACATCGGCGGCCTGATCGCCGGCAACGCGATGGCCAACCCGCTCGACCACGGCTTCGACGTGATGACGACGACCGGTCACAAGACCCTGCGCGGGCCTCGCAGCGGCCTCATCCTCTGCCGCGCGGAACACCGCCTGAAGATCGACAAGGCGGTCTTCCCGGGCCTTCAGGGCGGCCCCCACATGAACGCCATCGCCGCCTTGGCCATCACCCTCGGCAAGGCGCTCGAACCCGAGTTCGCCGTCTACGCGCGGCAGGTCCTTTCGAACGCGAAGGTGCTGGCGGACGAGCTGATGAGCCGCGGCGCCGAACTGGTCACCGGCGGCACCGAGAACCACATGATGGTGCTGGACACGCGGGAGAGCTTCGGTATCGACGGCCGGGTCGCCGAAGAGACGCTGGACAAGGTCTCGATCACGGTCAACAAGCAGTTGATCCCAGACGATCCGCTGCCGCCTCTGCGACCCAGCGGCATCCGCCTCGGCAGCCCTGCCGCCACCACCCGCGGCATGGAAGAGGCGGAAATGAAGCTGCTCGCCGAGTGGATCATGGACGCGCTGCGGCGCCACCGCGACGAGGAGCGGCTCGACGCCATGCGCCAGGACATCGAGCGCTTCTGCCTGCGCTTTCCCGTGCCCGGCGTGACCCCGCCGGACGCCGGCGCCGCCAGCCCCCGACGATCAAGCGCCGCCAGACCCTGAACACCAGACGCAAGAGGCTGAAGAACGAGATGGTTTCCGAACACGACGACCACGCGATCCGCCACGAGCTCGAGGACGGCGTCCTCACGATCACGCTGAACCGGCCCGAGCGTCTCAACGCCTTCAACGGCCAGATGATGGCGGAGATGATGGACGCCTTCGACCGCGCGGACGCGGACGACGACGTCCGCGCCATTGTCGTCACCGGCGAAGGGCGGGGTTTCTGCGCCGGCGCCGACCTGTCCTCCGGCGGCGACACCTTCGCCCGTTCCAACGCCGAGCTCGACGACTACCGGGACGGCGGCGGCGTCCTGTCGCTGCGGATCTACGATCTCCGCAAGCCGATCATCGCCGCGATCAACGGCCCGGCGGTCGGAGTCGGCATCACGATGACCCTGCCGATGGACGTTCGCCTCGCCTCGACCGAGGCGCGGATGGGCTTCGTCTTCGTTCGCCGGGGCATGGTGCCCGAGGCCTGCAGCAGCTACTTCCTGCCCCGCCTGGTCGGCATGGGCCGGGCCTCCGAGTGGACGCTGACCGGCCGGGTCTTTCGCGCCCCGGAGGCGCTCGAAGCCGGCCTCGTCAGCCGCGTTCTTCCTCCTGACGAACTTCTTCCCGCGGCGCGCGAGCTGGCCACGGAGATCGCCGCCAACACCTCGCCGGTTTCGGTCGCGATCACGCGGCACATGCTGTGGAAGGGGCTCGATGCCGAGTCGCCGATGGCGGCGCACCGGGTGGAGTCGAAGGGCATCTACACACGCGGCAGGAGTGACGACGCGAGGGAAGGCGTGACATCCTTCCTCGAGAAGCGCCCGGCAGAGTTCCCGTTGAAGGTCAGTTCCGACATGCCGTCCTACTTCCCCTGGTGGGAGGACGAACCGTTCTAGGTCCTGGCGGCAGCGGATCGCAGCCTGCCGCCCGCCGCGGAGCGGTGGCGTCCTGGTGTCTCTACGACTGGGCCAACTCCGCCTTCACCACCCTGGTGGTGACCTTCGTCTACGCCACCTACTTCTCGCAGACGTTCGCCGAGGACGCGGATCGCGGCACCGCCCTGTGGTCGCGCGGGATCACGATCAGTTCCCTGATCATCGCCATCATCTCGCCGCTGCTGGGAGCGATGGCCGACCGCTCGGGCCTCAGGCGCCGCTTCCTGGCCGCCGCCACCCTGGTTTCGGTCGCCGCCACCGCCTGGCTGACCTTCATCGTCCCGGGAACCGGCAACGCCGTTCTCTCGGCACTGACGCTGTTCGTCATCGCGAACGTCGGTTTCGAGGTCGGCATGGTCTTCTACAACGCCTTCCTGCCCCAGTTGTCGACGCCCCGAACGATCGGACGGATCTCGGGCTACGCGTGGGGGCTCGGCTACGCGGGAGGGCTCGTCTGCCTCGTGGTCGCTCTGCTCGGGCTGATCGGTCTCGGCGAGGGTGCGCCCTGGTTCCCGCTCAGCACGGAAGACGGCTTCAACGTCCGTGCCTCGAACCTGCTCGTGGCCGGCTGGTTCCTGGTCTTCAGCCTGCCGGCGCTCATCCTGCTGCGCGACGAAGCAACGCCTCGCAGCGACGCATCCACACCCGGCGCGATCGCATCCGTGCGCGGCGCCTTCCGGGACCTCGGCCGCACGCTGACCCGGATCCGTGATTTCCGGGACATCGTCCGCTTCCTCATCGCGCGCCTGATCTACAACGACGGCCTGATCACCGTGTTCGCCTTCGGCGGCGTCTACGCCGCGGGCACCTTCGGCATGGACACGGCGGAGGTGATCGTGTTCGGCATCGCCCTCAACGTCGCGGCCGGACTGGGCGCGTTCCTGTTCGGGCTCGTCGACGACCGCCTGGGCGGGCGCACCACCGTGCTCTGGAGCCTGGTCGGCCTGTTCGTCTGCTCCCTGGTCGCGGTCGCGGCGCCCAACAAGGCCTGGTTCTGGGGCGCGGCGCTCGTGCTGGGCCTGTTCATGGGCCCGAACCAGTCCGCGAGCCGGTCGCTCATGGGCCGATTCGCGCCCAAGCGCTACGAGTCCGAGTTCTTCGGCTTCTTCGCCTTCTCGGGCAAGGCGACGGCCTTCCTCGGGCCGCTGCTGCTGGGCCTCATCACCGCCGGCTACGGGCAGCGCGCCGGCATCGGCGTCGTCCTGGTGTTCTTCCTGGTCGGCGGTCTGCTGCTGCTCCGGGTCGACGAGGCGCGGGGCATCGAACGAGCGGCGCGCAGCGCCTGACGGGTCAACAATGGACTCCGGATCGACGTAGAAGAAAGGGAGGAGCGATGGAGGCAGTCAGCGACTGGTGGGGCTCCCTGGAGGGGGCTTACCGCGTTTTCTACGCGCTGGGGATCGTCTCCGCCCTGGCCCTGCTCGTTCAGGTCATCCTCACCGTCTTCGGACTCGACGACATCTTCGACGCGGCGGACGGCGACGGCGTATCCCTGCTCTCGCTGCGCACCGTGAGCGGCTTCCTCGCCGGCTTCGGCTGGACGGGTGTCGTGATGATCCGAGCCGGCTACTCCACCCTGGCCGCCTCGATCGGCGGCACGGTCGTCGGCCTGCTCTTCGCCGGCATCCTGTTCGGCGTCATGCGCGTCCTGATGGGGCTTCGCCACAGCGGCACGATCGACTACAGGAACGCCGTCGGCGTAGCCGGCAAGGTCTACGCGCCGATCGGCGCCAGCCTCGAGAAGCCCGGCCAGGTCGAAATTCTGGTCCAGGGCCGCCTGCGGACGGTCGCCGCGATGACACGGCACGACCAGGACCTGCCGACTCTCGCCCGCATCCGCGTGGTCGACCTCCTCGATCAGAACACCCTGCTCGTCGCTCCACTCGACGCGGAGGCCGACGACCCGAAAGAAACCGAATAGCAGTAGCAGCTAGGAGAATCCAACCGTGGACCTGATCATCCTCATCCTGTCCGCCCTGGCGGCCGTCCTCATCCTCGTCTTCGCGCTCTCGAGTCGATACCGGCGCTGCCCCTCCGACCGCATCCTGGTGGTCTACGGCAAGATCGGCGGCTCCGGCTCTGCCAAGTGCTACCACGGCGGCGCGGCGTTCATCGTCCCGATCCTGCAGGCGCATCAGTTCCTCGATCTCGAACCGATGACGATGGACATCAACCTGACCGGCGCGCTCTCGAAGCAGAACATCCGGGTCAACTGCCCGTCGACGTTCACGGTCGGCATCTCGACCGAGGCCGGGGTGATGGAGAACGCCGCCGAGCGCCTGCTGGGCATGCGGATGGAGCGCGTCTCCGCGCTCGCCCGCGACATCATCTTCGGCCAGATGCGCGTCGTCCTGGCGACGATGCCCATCGAGGAGATCAACGCCGACCGCGACAAGCTGATCGAGAACATCTCGAACGGCGTCGAAGTCGAGCTGAAGAAGGTCGGCCTGCGGCTGATCAACGTGAACATCCAGGACATCACCGACGAGTCCGGCTACATCGACGCGCTCGGCAAGGAGGCCGCGGCGCGGGCGATCAACGAGGCGAAGGTCAAGGTCGCCGAGCAGGAGCGCGACGGTGAGGTCGGCGCCGCCGCGGCGGAGCGCGACCGGCGCATCCAGGTCGCCGAGGCCCGGGCGACGGCTCAGGAGGGCGAGAACGAATCCGCGGTGCGGGTGGCCCAGTCCGACTCAAGTCGGAGAAAGGAAGAGGCCGAGGCCGAACGCGACGCCTCCGCCGCCGAGAAGGTCAAGGCCGCCCAGGCGCTGCAGGAAGCGTACGCGGCGCAACAGGAGTCCGAGGTCGCGCGCGCCAGCCGCGAGCAGGCGACCCAGCGGGCGGACGTCGTCGTCCCCGCCGAGATCAAGAAGGAGGAGATCGCGACGCTCGCCGAAGCCGAGGCCGAGCGCAACCGCCGCCTGAAGCGCGGCGAAGCGGACGGCATCCGGTCGCTGACCGACGCCGACGCGGACCGCATCCAGCGCCTCCAGGAGGCCGAAGCGGCAGGCATCGAGGCTGTACTCAAGAAGAAGGCCGAGGGCTTCGACCAGATCGTCGAGGCGATCGGCGGCGCCGACAACGCGGCGCTGCTCCTGGCCACCGAGCAGCTACCCAAGCTGGTCGAGGAACAGGTCAAGGCGATCGCCGGCCTCCAGATCGACAACGTGACCGTGTGGGACTCGGGGCGCGGCGAGAACGGCAAGACGGCGACCGCGGACTTCGTCTCTGGCCTAATCGCCTCGCTGCCGCCGCTGCACGAACTGACGAAGAACGTCGGCATCAAGTTGCCGGAGTACCTGGGATCGCAACAGCCCGATGAAGGCGCCTCGGGGAAGGCGCCCGAGGCCGACCCGGAGCCGGACTCCGATCAGGAACCGTAGGACGTAGGTGCCGCACGGTGGGTGCGCCGGCGCCCCCGCCGGCATGTAGCCGCAGGTCTGCCCGCGGACAACACTGCACCGCGAAGCGGCGACCGTTCTGTCGGGCTACGTGATGTCGCGCAGCGTCAGACCGCGGCTCTTCAGGTAGGGCATCAGGCCCTTCCGGTCGATCGTGCGGAGCGCGCGGGTCGACACCTTGAGCTTGAGCGTCCGCTTCAGCTCGGGCACGTACAGCCGCTTGGTCTGGATGTTCGGCCGCTGCCACTTGTTCGTGACGTTGTGCGCGTGGGAGATGTTGTGGCCGCTGAGCGGCTTCTTGCCGGTGATCCGGCAGACTCTGGGCATGTCAGGACTCCATCGGCGCGACGTCGCGGCGGCGAGCGTCGGGGCGGTCTCGTTCGGCGCGCGATCATAGCAGTGATCGGCTCACCGTGCCGGCCCAAGAGCTGTCCAACGAGAAGTGATCGTGAGCGGGGGTGTGCAATCCAACGAGAAGTGATCGTGAGATGCGGCGATCGGGGATCATCGGAGGATGATCTTG
>JAPVWO010000251.1 GCA_027493375.1 Candidatus Multivorans thiocomprendens
CTCGGACCGCGAAGGCATCGCTCACGCCACGCAGACAGAACCGACGCCCCGGCCTACAAGAGCGACTCCGAGACAACCCAAGTCCGACAGATTGCTAGGGCGGCAGAAACTGGGTAGGCCGGGCGCGAAGCGCCGGCTTCCGGACCTTCTGCCGCGCTGGTTCCCAGGTCGCTGAACACGAGGCCGGCCCGGTGCGCGAAGTGGCTCCTGCCGGTCGCGGCCGTCCAGGCCAGGTCGGAGAGTTCCGGGTCCGTCTGTTCGTCGAGCCAGGACAGGTAGCGACCGGCCACGTCGCGCAGGGCCCCGGGCGACCGGGCCGAGAGCGGCAGGAAGCGAGTTTCGCGTGTACCCGGTTCCCCGAGCGGTTCCTCGCCCGGCACCGTCCGGACCTTGACGGGCAGGCGGACACTGGCGGGGAAGGATGCGCGAGCGGCGCCAGCTTCGGCCTCCAGCTCGTCGTAGCCCTGCACCAGCACGTGGCCGTTGGTTCCCGACCAGCCGAACGAGTTGACGCCGGCCAGCCGTGGCCGGTCGGAGTGGAGGGGCCAGTCCGTCATTCCGTCGGTGACCCGAACGGGCAGGCGGTCCCAGTCGATGTTGGGATTCGGATCGCTGAAGTTCAGGTGACGGGGGATGACCCCGTGCCTCATCGCCAGGACCGCCTTGATCAGGCCTGCGACGCCGGCAGCGGGTCCGAGATGTCCGATGTTCGTCTTGACGGAACCCACCAGAAGGGGGTGTTCCTCGTCGCGCTCGCGTCCGTAGACGGCTGCCGCCGCGTTCAGCTCGATGGGATCGCCGACGATCGTGCCGGTGCCGTGGGCCTCCAGGTAGTCGACGTCGGAGGGGGAGGCGCCGGCACGCTTCAGGGCCTCCTCCATCGCCTTCTCCTGGGAGGGAGCGCTGGGCACGGTCAAGCCCTGGCTGGCGCCGTCCTGGTTGACCGCCGAGCCGGGAATGACGGCCCAGATCCGGTCACCGTCCGCCTTGGCGTCGCTGAGGCGCTTGAGGACGATCAGGCCGCAGCCCTCGCCGGAGACGAAGCCGTCGGCGGCCGCGTCGAAGGTCCAGCACTGGCCCGTGGGCGACAGCATTCCCGCGTTGGCGCGCAGCTCGAGCGGCCGTCCGGCGAACTGGGCGTGGACGCCGCCGGCCAGAACCAGGTCCGCCTCGCCACGCTGGAGCCCGGCCACGGCCTGGTGGATGGCGACCAGCGAGGATGAGCAGGCGGTGTCGATCGCCATCGACGGCCCTTCGAGGCCGAGAACGAAGGAGACCCGGCCGATCGCCGTGTTCAGCGCGTTGCCGGTGGCGGCGTAGAGCCCGGCCGCGGCCTCGCTCGTGCCGGGATCCGAGATCGCCATGTCCCGGTAGTCCATGATGCTGATGCCGGCATAGACGCCGGTGCGGCTGCCCTTGAGGCTCCCGGGGTCGATGGCCGCGTCCTCGAGGGCCCACCAACTCACCTCCAGCATCATGCGCTGCTGGGGGTCGAGCATCTGCGCCTCGATCGGAGAGATGCGGAAGAACTCCGCGTCGAACAGGTCGAGGTCCTCGACGTACGCCCCGAAACGGATGGCCTCGTTGCTGGCGGCGAACTGGGGGAACTGCCGCCCCGGGCGCCCGATGACGGAGCCGGACGGGCCTTCCACGACCGCGTTCTCACCGGCCAGGAGCTGTCTCCAGTAGCCGGCGAGGTCCTTGCTGCCGGGGAAGCGGCAGGCCATGCCGATGATCGCTACCGGCTCTTCGCGGGGAGGGCCGTCCGGAGAACCTGGGTGGTGGGTGTTCGACATTGAGCGGCCTCCAGTCGCGTGGAGGACACTCTATTCAACGAGACCGTCGCGACTTCGATTCGTCGCGTTCGGGTCGCGGTTCGCTCCTCAGGCAGCAGTTCGCGCGAAGCGATCCCTTCTTCCTCTCCTTGGACCAGTCTGGTACTCGCGCGGCGGCACGTCCGTCGAAGGCCTCCTGCGGGAACCCCCGCACGACAACGCTCTCTTGACAAGCGTAAAGCATCGCTTTACGATTCGTCGCGATGCCGGCCCCACGACAACCGGTCCCCATCGGCGACCACATCAGAGACAGGGTACTTCCAGAAGGGATGACCGTGACGGAGGCCGCCAAGATTCTGGGCGTCACCCGGGTAGCGCTCTCAAGTCTCTTGAACGGCCGAACCTCGCTGTCTCGGCAGATGGCCGTCCGCCTGACGGCGTTCGGCGCCGATGCAGACGAGCTACTCGGGTACCAGGAAGACGCGCTGCGAGGGCGCCGCCGAGAAGAGGACCGGAAGTTGATCAGACGGAGCTACGTGCCGCCTTTCTTGCAGATCACTGCCTCACAGATCCACGACTGGGGGAGCAAAGGCGACAAGGCGCGTAGCCGTTTGCCGGTTCTTTTACGGAGGCTGATCCGCTCGACCGGGGACGAACTTCGCCGCGTGGATTTTCCGGGCTTTGGCGAGGCGCAGCGGCACGGGTGGGATGGCCAAGTAGAAGCTGGCAGGAGGACGCTCTGGATTCCAGAGGGGAAGTCCGGATGGGAGCTCAGCACCCGCCAAGACCCCGGCGCGAAGGCGAATGACGATTTCCGCGGACCGCGATCGAAGCTACCGGAAGACGTTCGGGCCGAAACGACGTTCGTCTTCGTTTCGTCGCGCAAGTGGCCGGGCAAGACAGACTGGGAAGTAGCGCGCAAGGCAGAAGGCCGCTGGAAGGACGTACGGGCTCTCGATGCGAGCGACCTTGAACAGTGGCTTGAGGATTCCATCGAGGGGCAGGTCTGGATGGCGGAGCAGCTCGGCCTGCCGTCTTTGCACGACTGCATGACTCTGAACCGAGCCTGGCGGGAGTGGTCCGAGGCCAGCGATCCGCCGATGACGGACGCCCTCTTCGCTTCCGCAGTCGCCGAACACCAGACCAAGGTCGTTTCCTGGCTGGATGGGCACGCGGGGGATGGCACGCTGCTTGTCGCCGCAGACTCGAAGGGCGAGGCCCTCGCGTTTCTGTCTTGCTTGTTTCGCGACGTGAACGTGCCCCAAGGGTTGGCTGATCGAGTCGTAGTGGTGAACTCGGCGCAGACCCTCAGGGTGTTGGCGCCGTCAACTTCGCGGTTCATTCCGATTGTCGCCGACGAGGAGGCGGAGCGCGAACTCGTTTCCGCGTACCGAAATCGGCACTGCATCGTCGTGCGTCCGCCGAACGTTGTCGATCAGGAGCCCGGTGTCCGTCTAGGCCTGCTTCGCTACGACACGTTCCAGACAGCTCTCTCGGCCATGGGCCTGCGGCGCGACGAGATCCAGCGGCTTGCCCGTGTGTCGGGGCGTTCGCCGACCGTTCTGCGACGACGCCTCTCGAAGATCAGCGCGATTCACGAGCCATGGTGGGCCGAGAAGGGTGAAACCGCTCGGAAGTTGGTGCCGATGACTCTTGTCGGAGCATGGCATGCCGAGTCGAAGGCCGATCAAGCCGTGCTCAGCTTGCTTGCTGGTCGGCAGTTCCGACAACTTGATGAGGATGTCATGGCGTTCCTCGGTTCGGACGACAGTTCGGTCTGGTCGGTTGGCCAACACCGAGGCGTCGTGTCCAAGTTCGACGGGCTGTTTGCCCTGAGCCGGTACATGACGCCGGAGGATCTTCGCGACTTCTTCCTTCTAGCCCAGATGGTGTTGTCCGAGGCCGACCCGGCTCTGGAACTGCCTCGCGACCGACGGTGGGCGGCTGACATCTACGGAAAGGTGCGTGATCACTCGAGCGCGCTGCGCACCGGTGTCTGCGAGACGCTCGTCCTGCTGTCCGTGCATGGCAACGACCTGTTCCAGCGCCGAACTGGACTCGATGTTGAGGCCCAGGTCGCAGCTCTCGTGAGGAGACTTCTGAATCCCGATGGCGCCGAGAGTCCGCTGACGCTCGAGACGCTGGAGTCGTATGACCGGGATCTCCCGATGCTCGCTGAGGCGGCTCCGGATGAGTTCCTGACTCTCCTTGAGGCGGATCTCAATCGCTCCAAGCCAGCCGTTCAGGAACTCTTGAGGCCGGTCGAGGCGAGTGTTTTCGCCGGCTGCCCGCGGTCGGGCCTGCTTTGGGCGCTGGAGTGCCTCGCGTGGAGTCCGTCGAGCCTCACAAGGGTTGTTTCTCTACTCGGCAAGCTGTCGAGAACCAAGATCGACGACAACTACGTCAACAAGCCGATCAACAGCCTCCGAGCCGTCTTCCAGCCCAGTGGACCGCAGACTGCCGCGCTGCCGTGTCAGCGCACTCGGGTTCTCAGGAAGCTCAGCGTCCAGATGCCGGACGTTGGCTGGCTCGTGTGTATGAACCAGATTGGCGACAGGACAGGCGACGAGACCTACAGGCCAAGGTGGCGCAGCGACGCCGCCGGAGCCGGTCGTCTCGCGACGCCAGATGAGATTCGGGAGTCGATTCGCGCTGGCCTTGATCTGGCGTTGGAGTGGCCGGGTGGCTACGACGCCTCGAAGCTCGGCGACCTGGTCGATCACCTCGGAGTCATGCCTGAACAGGATCGGGAGCGAGTCTTGTCCCTCGTGGAGGACTGGCTGACCGCCAAGCCCAGCGACTCGGCGAGGGCCGACTTCAGGGAGCGGTTGCGCCGGTTCGGGCACGCGACCGCCCGGCGCTCCGCCAAGGGCGCGCCTTGGCAGCGAGTGAGGACCATCTACGACCGCCTTGCCCCTGCCGATCCGACCGCGCGCCACGGCTGGCTGTTCGCACGGTCCTGGGTTCACGACTGGGCAGAGGATACCCGTGAAGGCCCTTCAGTTTCAGGGCACCTGGAGCGGGTTCATGAGCGGCGCGCTCAAGCCATGAAGGAGATCTGGTCGAATGACGGCCTTGCCGGCGTCTTGGCCTTGCTTTCGTCGAGCGACGAGCCGGAGATCGTTGGTCACTACGCCGCAGGTTGCGTGCGCGCCCTGAACGAGCGAGCCGAGGTCCTGCAGGCCTGCCTTTCGGACCATGGACATGCTGAGTTTGATCTTGACGAAGGCAAGTCGCTTGGTTTCGTGCGGGGCTTCATTTCGGCCGCAGAAGAGGATTCACGCGAAGCTCTTGTTTCACACGTGACAGCGGCACTCCCGCCAGACTCGATGTTCCGCTTTCTTCTCTTCGCACCGTTCGGCCTGCTCGCTTGGCGACTCCTGGCGGAACAGGAAGCAGATTTGCGAAGGCGCTACTGGAAGCAAGTGAACGTGCCGTTCATCGGTCACTTTTCCGAGGCCGAGTGTGTCGAGTTGCTTGATGGCCTTCTTGGCGCAGGGCGGCCCTTCGCGGCTTTCAATCTCGTATCGATGGACTGGGACGCGGTCGAGACTTCGCGCTTGCTTCGTCTGTTGAGAGCGATGATTGAAGCACGCGAAGCGGACGCCCCCGTCGAAGAGGGCATGTTCTCCTTCCATGTCTCTCGGGCTCTTGAGTCCTTGGACGGCCGTCCTGGTGTGTCGCGGGACGAGTTGGCGGACCTGGAGTTCGGGTTCTCCGAGATTCTGGAGCACGAGGAACGGGGAATCCCGAACGTGGAGCGTCGCGTCGCCGACTCTCCCTTCTACTTCGTCTGGCTGATTGCTTGCGCTTACCTGCGAAGGGACGGCCGCGAGGACCCGGAAGGCTGGCCCGACGCGGACTCCGAACGCGGTCGTAGGCTGAATGGGCTCGCCCACTCCGTTCTGGGGAAGATTGCACGGATTCCGGGTACCGACGCGGATGGAGCAATCGACGTTGATGAAGTAAAGCGCTGGATCGTGGAAGCCCGGCGGTTGGGCGTCAAGTTCGGTCGTGCGGAACGTACGGAGATCTGTATAGGCGAGTTTCTTGCTCGAAGACCTCCCGATGGAGACCGCGTGTGGCCGGAGCGTCCGATCTGCGAGGCTCTCGAGGCAGTCGGGACTGAGCGAGTAGCGAGCGGATTCGGTACTGGCGCGATCAACGCGCATCGCCTCCACATGCGAGGCAGCGTTGACGGTGAGACGGACAAGGATTTGGCCTTGAAGTACCGGACTTGGGCAGAAGCCCGTGCCGTGGAGTATCCGCTCGTGAGTCGTACCCTCAGGAGCATCGCCGGCTTCTATGACGGCATGGCTGCCTACTGGGACTCGGACGAGGAACTGCAGAGGCGGTTGCGAAGCTGACGCATGTCCACGGCTGCAGCCGCTCGCCCGTAGGAGTGTTCGAGTAGCGCTCGCTGTAGCATGCGGTCACTCCTTCGTCGCTGCGGGCCGTTCACGGACCATCGGGATGCATGCTTGCTGCAAGCACCTCCGGGTGTTTCCGTTGAAGCCGCGATTGACCGATGCCCTTGACCCCCGAACAGCGCGCCCGCAAGAAGATCGACCGCCAGCTCGCCGCCGGCGGCTGGGAGGTCCAGAACTACCGCGACATCGACATCCACGCGAGTCGTGGGGTGGCCGTCAGAGAGTACCCGCTGAGTTGGAGTGAGGCCGGGAAGGGGAAGACCGGCTGGGCTGACTACTTGCTCTACATTGACGCCCGGGCGATCGGGGTCATCGAGGCGAAGCCCGCAGGGCACACGCTCCAGGGGGTCATCCTCCAGTCGAAGAAGTACACCGAAGGGCTGGACCCGTGGGTTCCGGCCTGGCAACGTCCGCTTCCATTCGCCTACGAATCGACCGGCGAAGTGACCCAGTTCACCAACGGTCTCGACCCGGAGCCGCGGAGCCGCGAGGTCTTCATGTTCCACCGCCCAGAGGAGTTGCTTCGCCTCCAAGGCTTGGAACCGGAGCAACTGCGAGGCATGCTTGGTCGGTTACCGGAACTCGACCAAGGCCGGCTCTGGCGCGTGCAGTTCAAGGCGATCCGGAACCTGGAGCGGTCCCTCGCGCACGGCCGGCCGCGCTCCCTCATCCAGATGGCGACCGGCAGCGGCAAGACGTTCACGGCCGTCTCGGCCTGCTACCGGCTGGTCAAGCACGCGAAGGCGAAGCGCATCCTGTTTCTCGTCGACCGCAACAACCTCGGGCGCCAGACACTGAACGAGTTCCAGCAGTTCCGGGATCCGACGTCGGGCTACACCTTCGCCGAGGAGTTTGTGGTTCAGCGCCTGAAGGGCAATGCGATCGACGCGGCGAGCAAGGTCGTGATCACGACCATTCAGCGGCTCTACTCCATCCTGAAGGGCGAGGCGGAATACGACCCGGAGAATGAGGAGGAGTCGCTATTCGAGTCGGGCCGGCTGCGCGGCGAGGAACCGGTTCCGGTGGAGTACTCGCCCGATCTTCCGGTCGAGACGTTTGACTTCGTCGTGATCGACGAGTGCCACCGGTCGATTTACAACGTGTGGCGCCAGGTCGTCGAGTACTTCGACGCGTTCCTGATCGGGCTGACCGCCACGCCGAGCCCGCAGACGATCGGCTTCTTCAACAACAACGTCGTCCAGGACTACTCGCACACCAGGGCGGTCGCGGACGGGATCAACGTCGGCTACGAGGTCTACCGGATCAGGACAAAGATCTCCGAGAAAGGGAGCACCGTGGAGGCCAGTCGCCACGTTCCCCTGCGCGACCGTCGCACTCGCAAGGTGACCCTGGCCGAGATGGAGGACGACCTCACCTACACAGCGAATCAGCTCGATCGCGACGTCGTGGCGCCTGACCAGATCCGGCTCGTCGTGCGCACGTTCCGGGACCGACTCTTCAGTGAGATCTTCCCAGGACGCACGGAGGTGCCGAAGACGCTCATCTTCGCCAAGCAGGACAGCCACGCCGACGACATCGTCAAGATCGTCAAGGAGGAGTTCGGCAAGGGCAACGACTTCTGC
>JAPVWO010000252.1 GCA_027493375.1 Candidatus Multivorans thiocomprendens
CGACGAACGCAGCGAGAAGCTCGGCTACAAGATCCGCGACGCCCAGACGAAGAAGGTCCCCTACATGCTCGTCGTCGGCGGCCGCGAACAGGAAGCCGGGACCGTCTCGCTCCGGCTCCGCGAGGCGCCGGAGGACGGCGGCAGTCCCGACCAAGGTGCGGTGACGATCGACGAACTCGCCGCGCGCGTCGCGGACCGGACCGCTTCGAAGTCGCTAGATCTGTGAAGCTCAGGGGAGGAGGGAGTACAGCATGCTGACGGAACTCCATCTCGAGAACTTCAAGGCCTGGCGGGAACTGACGATCGAGTTTGGCCGGATCACGGCTCTGTTTGGGGAGAACAGCTCGGGCAAGAGCAGCGCGCTCCAGTTCTTGCTCTTGTTGAAGCAAACGAAGGAGCTATGGTGTCTCGATAACGAGAATGCGGTGCTACATCGTCGCTCACCCGGCTCTCCGCACTCGCATGACAGACGCGCGGGTTGTCACGCGGCGGGACGGCGTCCAGCCTGAAACGGGGCCGGAGGGGGGAGGGTCCCAGCGGACTGGAGGCGAGCGACGCCCGCCGACCTCTCATCAATCGCCGCCGGCGTGAAGCGAAGCCGACCGGAGCGAGCGCCGACGTTCCCCTCACCAAGGGAGCGCGAGCGGCCGATGGGACCCTCCCCCCTCCGGCTCCGTTGCAGGCGGCACAAACTACCGCCGTCGCGCCGCCGCCACGCAGCCGTCGCCACGCCCGCGCGTGACTAGCCGGGAGCCGCGTTTCCGGCTAGTATGCGCCGTTCGGCGGCTCCTCCGAGCCCCACAGGAGGCTCTGGAATGCCCAAGCAGAAAACGCACCGTGGAGCGGCCAAGCGCTTCAAGCTCACCGCCAAGCCGGGACCCAAGGGGGGTATGGACGATGGCACGAGTGAAACGGGGCAGCCGGCGAGCCCGGCGCCGGAAGAAGATTCTCAAGCAGGCGAAGGGTTACTACGGCGTCAAGTCGAAGGGCCACCGGATAGCCAAGCAGGCGGTCGACCGGTCGCTCGCCTACTCCTACCGCGACCGGCGGCAGCGGAAGCGCCAGTTCCGGAGCCTCTGGATCGTCCGGATCAACGCTGCCGCACGGCTGAACGGACTGACCTACAGCCGGCTCATGTCGGGGCTCAAGCTGGCCGGTGTCGAGCTGAACCGGAAGATGCTCGCGGACCTGGCGGTGCGGGATGCCGAAGGGTTCGCCGCCATAGCTATGGCCGCGCGGGGAGCGCTTGAGGCCGGCGCCGGTTCGACCTCGCCGTCCTGATGCCTGAAGGGGCGATCGACCCGGTCGCGCGTCTCGAGGCGGCGATTCAGCGGGCCAGGGAGGCGCTGGCGGCCGAGCGGGAGCGGACGCGGGAGTTGACCGCTGAACTCGAAGCGGCCGAGAAGCGTGCCGCGGCGGAGCGCGCCGAGGTCGGTCAGCGGGTCGAGGCCCTGGCCGAGGGGCTCGAGGAGCTGCTGGCCGACGGCGATTCCTGACGCTCCGGCTGCTATAGTGCTCGCCCACGAGAGGTGTCGAGAAATGGCCGAAAGTGAACGCCAGGAAGAGGTTGCGGCTACTGTCGCCGTCGAGATTTTCGGCGTTCCCTACTCCCTCCGCGAGGATGGAGCGGTGGATGCGGGCCGCCTTCGCGAACTCGCGGAGAAGGTCGATCGCAAGATGCGGGAGGTCGCTGACCAGGCGCCGAACCTGGAGCCGAGTCAGATCGCCGTCCTCGCCGCGTTGAATCTCGCCAACGAGGCCAACGGTGGAACAGAAGCGGACGGCGGGCGCTACCGGGAACTGGTGGAGCGCGTCTCGATCCTGACCTCCGACCTGGAGGCCGCCCTCGACGCCTGACTGTTGCTGAAAGGAACTTTGACCTTGCATCCCCTGCGCGGTTCGTGATGAAAGCCGTGGTTGGAACCATCGCTCTTCTCAAGGGAGTCCTTCAACTGCTCGCCCGTGCCAGCCCCGCTCGAACGGGGACGCTAACGGCGGGTGGCGCGGACACCCACCTGGTCCCGCTCTGGTTCTTTGTCGGGGCGCGTTCACACGGCCCCGCGGGGGATGCCCTTCTGCCCGGATCGAGGGCCGATGACCGAAACCACACTCATTGCCGCGGGCGCAGCTCTGGCGACGCTGGCGGCTGCCTGGCTGTTTTGGAGCCTTGCCGGACGGCGTAGCGCGGCGAAGTTGATCGACGAAGCGAGGCGCCAGGCCGGGAGCCTCGTTGAAGAGACCGAGCGCGACTGCGCGGCCAAACGTCGCGAACAGGAGCTGGCGGCGAAGGAGGAGTTACTGACGCTTCGCTCGGAGTTCGAGCGATCGACGGTCGAGCAGCGCCGGGCGATGGAAGAGCAGGAGCGGAAGCTCAGCGAACGCCGCGTGCGCTCACGTGAGAAGGCGGCCGCGCTCGAGACGCTCGAGCAGGAACTGAACGGACGGCAGCGGACGCTGGGGGAGGCGGAGAGCCGGCTCGAGGTCGAGCGCGGCGAGGTCGGAGAACGGCTGGAGGAGGTTCGCCGGCAACTGGAACGCGTGTCCGGACTGACCGTGCAGCAGGCCCGCGAGGAATTGAGCCACAGTCTCGAACACGAGGTGCGCATGGAGTCGGCGCACATGGCCAAGCGGATCGAGGACGAGGCGCGGGAGTCGGCGCAACGCGAGGCCCAGCGGATCATCAGCCTCGCCGTCGAACGTTCCGCGTCCGACTACGTCTCGGAGACGACGGTATCCGTGGTCATGCTGCCGAACGACGAGATGAAGGGGCGGATCATCGGCCGCGAGGGGAGGAACATCCGGGCCCTGGAACTGACCACCGGCGTCGACCTGATCGTGGACGACACGCC
>JAPVWO010000253.1 GCA_027493375.1 Candidatus Multivorans thiocomprendens
GTCGACACCCAGTTCGAACGCAGTTCAACTGGCGTCCTGCTCGCCTTCCGCCGGGTGGACCAGGAACTGTCGCCCGTCGCCCGGGACGCCCGGTTCCCGCCCGCCGGCCCGAACTCGGTGCTCTCCGTCGAGCGCCTGCAGCTCCTGTTGACGCAGGGACTGCCCTGGGTCACCGGTACCGGCATCCAGAACTGGGCCCTGCAGCTCGAGATGCAGCTCAGCCGCGGGCATCTCCCGGTCGCCTCCAGCCACCACCCGGATCAGTTGCGCCGCCGCGTCGTCGCCGGCATCGCGGTCCGCTTCTAGCTCCGCTGGGTACGCGGGTCTTCTGACCCGCCCCGGGCGGAGCCGCGAAGCGGTGGAGCCCGAAACGACAAGGCCGCCGGCCAAAGGCCGGCGACGATTCCAACGCCGCCTTCGGCGGCAGCGGGTCAGAAGACCCGCGCACCCAGGCCGGCGCACCGACACTTGGATGAGATTCAAGGAAATGACTGCAAACCAACAAGTTGAACTCCAACCGCCTGAGCAGCCCCCTACATGTCCTAGAATCAGGCGGATAGCCGGGGAGTCTCCCCGGCACGGGACGTGCTTACGGAAAGCTGAATTGCCCCGAAGGTGGCCTTCCGGCCGTACCTGAGGCACAGAAGACACACCTCGCGACGAACGACCCAGCGATGCGCATCGAGTCCCGACCGGCCCGGCTCGTCCTGACCGCTGCGCTTCTGCTCGCGACGATCCTGGTCGTCGGCCTCGGCGGCTTCTCCATGGGCCGCAAGGTGAGCTCCTTCCAAGGGGTCGGTCTCATCGTCGAGACCGCCGCCGACGAGCTGCGCGTGCTCGCCGCCGCCGATGGGTCGGAGCTGCTGCCCGGCGACGTCATCGTGCTGGCCAACGGCGAACCCCCATTGACGGCCGACGAGCTGGAGCGCCTGGTGCGCCGGCGGCCGGAGAGCGACCTGCAGGTGCTCCGGGAGACCGACGAAGGCGAGGAGCTGGTCACGGCGCTGCACCGGCTGCCCCGGCTCAGCCTGGACTGGGCCTACATCGCCCTCGCGCTGACCGGGATCGCCTACCTGTTGATCGGGCTCTACACGCTGAGCCGCCAGCGCAGCCGGCAGACGCTCCTGTTTCACCTCTGGGCCCTGACCTCCGCCGCCCTCTACCTGGTGACGCCGCTCGCGCCCTTCGACGCGATCGACCGCCTCTTCTATCTCGTCGACGGCGCCTGCCGTCTCCTGCTGCCGCCCCTCACGCTGCACTTCTTCCTCGTCTTCCCGGTGCGGCCGAACTCCATCTGGGCGCGCCGCGCGGTGCCTTGGCTCTACCTGCCGTCCGCCGCGCTGCTCGCGCTGCAGCTCGACCGGATCTTCGGCGCCGGCCGTCTGGCCGGCGAACTCTCGGCCACCGCGCTCGAGCGGCAGGACCGCGTCGAGCTGCTCCTGCTCGTCGCCTACGCGCTGGCCGCCGCCGCGGTGCTGGGCCGCCGCCTGCTGTCCAGACGCGACTGGGAGCAGGGACGGCAGACGCAGTGGATCGCCTTCGGCGTTGCCGGCGGCTACTTGCCGTTCCTGGCGCTCTACGTGGTGCCGTTCGCCCTGGAGCTGCCGGCGCCCGGCTGGCTTAACGCCGTCGCGGTGGCGCCGCTGGCGCTGGTCCCGCTGAGCTTCGCCTACGCCCTGCTCCGCTACCGACTCTGGGACGTGGCGGTCATCGCCCGCGACGTCGCGACCTACGCGCTCACGGTGCTGCTCGCCGTGCTCGGCTTCTCCCTGCTGAGCCTGCTCATCCGCCGCGGCGTGCCCCAGGACATGGTCGTCGCCAGGGGCTTCCTGAACGCCAGCGCCCTGCTCGTCATCGGCACCCTCTCGATACCGGTCAAGCAGGGCATCGGTTCGAGTCTCCAGCGACTCCAGTACCGCGCCCAGCGCAGCCGGCGAGCGCTCCAGAGGCTCGGCGACGAGTTGCTCCACGAACGGGACCTCGGGCGGCTGGCGTCGAGCCTGCTGCGCGAGCTGGAAGAAGGCCTGAACCTGGAGCAGAGCAACCTGTTCCTGGTCGAAGGCGATCGTCTGACGCCCGTGCGGGAAGAGCCCGAAGCGCCGGATCTCCAGCTCGCCGAAGTCGACGCCTCCCTCTGGCGCGAGTCCCACCGGGCGCTCGCGCGGGCGCCGCTGGCCGACGCCTCCGACAGCGGCTACCTGCGCCTCGCGGTGCTGGGCTACCACTACGTCTTCCCGCTCCAGGTGCGGGACCGGACGGTCGGTCTGCTCTACGTCGGCCGCCGCGCCGGCGGCGCGCCGCTCTCCACCGACGACCTGACGCTGATCCGCCAGCTTCTGAACCAGGCGGCGCTGGCGATCGAGAACGCGCAACTGCTCGAGCAGAGACAGCGGCAGTTGACCCGGGTCTCCGAGCTCAAGCAGTTCAGCGAGGAGATCATCGAGTCCTCACCGGCCGGCATCGCGGTCATCGACGGAAGGGACCGGATCGTGACCGCGAACGGCGCCTTCGAAGCTCTCGTTGGCCTGCCCCGGAACGAGGCCGCCGGCCGAGGTCTCGGCGACCTGATCCCGCTCCACCTGTTTCCGCGGCTGGACGACCCCCCGGTCGAGGTGCGATTCGAGGATCCCGCCCGGAACGAGAAGTACCTCCAGTTGTCCGTCGCGGCGTTCCAGGGCGCCGCGCCCGGCGACCGGGTCGTCGTGGCTCACGACGTCACCGAGCGGGTGGCGATGAAGCGGGAGCTGGCCGAGAAGGAGCGCCTGGCTGCGCTCGGGGCGATGGCCGCCGGCGTCGCCCACGAGGTGAACACGCCCCTGACGGGAATCTCGAGTTACGCCCAGATGCTGCTGGCCGACACCTCCGATCAGGATCCGCGGCGACGCCTGCTGCGGAAGGTCGAACGGCAGACCTTCCGGGCCGCCCGCATCGTCAACACGCTCCTCGACTTCGCGCGCCGCGGCCGGCACGAACCGGCGCCCGTCGACTTGGGGCTAGTGGTCAGGGAAAGTTGCGACGCACTGGCGGAGCGGTTCGCCGACGCCGGCGTCGAGCTCCAGGTCGGCCTCGGTCCGCGCGGCAAGGTCTGGGTGCCCGGGAACGAGACGGAACTCGGCCAGGTGCTCGCCAACCTGATGATCAACGCGGTCGACGCCATGACGGAAGCCGGCAGCGAGGAGAGGTCCCTCTCGCTGGCGGTCCAGGAAAACTCGGGCGACACGCTCGACGTATTCATTGACGATACCGGGCCCGGCATTCCCGAGCAGCACCTTGAACGCGTATTCGAACCCTTCTTCTCCACCCGAAAGGCCGTTGGAGGCACCGGCCTCGGTCTCTCGATCAGCCAGGAGATCGTCCGCCGGCACGGCGGCGACCTGTTCGCCTCGAACCTCCCGTCCGGTGGCTGCCGCCTCACGCTCCGCCTGCAGATGATGGCCCGACCGCGGCCCCAGTCGAAGGAGAACGGCGAATGAACATCCTCATCGTCGACGACGAAGAGGTCCTGCAGGACGTCCTCACCGCCCTGATCCGGCAGGAGGGGCATCATCCGATCTGCTGCGCCTCGGGCCAGGAGGCATTGACCGTGCTCGCCCAGGAGGAGATCGACCTGGTGCTGCTCGACCTGATGCTGCCGGACATGAACGGCAGGGAGGTCATGCGCCGCATCCGCCAGAGCGACCCGGACCAGGTCGTCGTCGTGATCACCGCCTACTCCTCCATCGAGGGCGCGATCGAGGCGATGCGGGAGGGCGCCTTCCACTACCTGCCCAAGCCGTTCAAGAACGAAGAGGTCCGGCTCACCATCCGCCAGGGCCTGGAGCGCCGCCGCCTGACCGCCGAGAACCGCGACCTCAAGGAGCAACTGCGAGAACGCCAGGGGTTCGACAGCATCATCGGCAAGAGCCGGTCGATCCGCCAGGTGTTCGACCTGATCCGCCGGGCCGCGCCGTCCAAGAGCAACATCCTGATCCGCGGCGAGAGCGGCACCGGCAAGGAGCTGGTCGCCAAGTCGATCCACAACAACTCGAAGCGCCGCGACGGGCCGTTCGTCACCGTGAACTCCGGGTCGATGCCGAGCGAGCTCCTGGAGAGCACCCTTTTCGGCCACGTCAAGGGTGCCTTCACCGGCGCCGTGTCGCACAAGAAGGGTCTGTTCGAGGTCGCCCACGGGGGGACGATCTTCTTCGACGAGATCGGGAACATCCCGCCCGACACGCAGTCCAAGCTGCTGCGCGTGATCCAGGAGAAGGAGTTCATGCGGCTCGGCGGGCTCGAGACCCTGAGCGCCGACGTGCGCCTGGTCGCGGCGACGAACGCGGACCTGGAGGAGCGGGTGGCGAACGGCGAGTTCCGCGAGGACCTCTACTACCGGCTGAACGTGATCACGATCCAGCTTCCGCCCCTGTCGAAACGGGTCGAGGACATCCCCCTCATCTCACAGCACTTCCTCCGGATGTACTCGAACGAGAACGAGAAGTCGACGCGCCGCCTCACCCCCGAGGCGATGGACGTGCTGATGGCCCACAGTTGGCCCGGCAACGTCCGCGAGCTGGAGAACGTGATCGAGCGGGCCGTCGTGCTCTCGACCGGCGAGGAGATCGGCCTCGACCTGCTGCCCGCCGGCCTCCGCGAAGGCGGCGCGGCGGTGCCGACGCCGGCGAAACTCCCGAAGACGGGCGTCTCGTTCAAGGAGGCGGTCAGCGCCTACGAGCGGGAGCTCATCGTCCGCGCGCTGCAGGCCTGCGGCGGCGTCCAGAAACGCGCCGCCGAGCGGCTCAAGGTCAAGCCCACGACGCTTCACGAGATGATGAAGCGCCTGCAGGTGACGATCGAGAGCCGCGCGAGCTAGCCGAGCGGTCGGCCTTCTGCCGGCGTCTTTCGGCCGCCTTCGGCGGCGGCGGGTCAGAAGACCCGCGCACCAAGTGTCGCCGCAGCGAGGGCTCCTAGGGTTGAACGAGGTTCTCGTAGGCCTCGGGTCGCCGGTCGCGGTAGAACTGCCACACCGAGCGCACCTCGTCGATCATCCCGAGGTCGAGGTCGGCCACCAGGAGTTCGTCCTGGTCCTTTGACGCCTGGGCGACGATCTCGCCCCTCGGGCTGACGAAGTAGCTGCTGCCGTAGAAGGAGCCGAGGTTCCAGGGCTTCTCGGTGCCGACCCGGTTGATGCAGCCCATGAAGTAGCCGTTCGCGACCGCGTGTGCCGGCTGCTCGATCGTCCACAGGTGGTCGGAGAGGCCGGCGACGGTGGCCGACGGGTTGTAGACGA
>JAPVWO010000254.1 GCA_027493375.1 Candidatus Multivorans thiocomprendens
CACCTCCCAAGGACTCTCGATGCCGAGAATCCGACCGTACAAGTCTGTGTCACGCATACCGCCAGACTACGCCATCTCCACCATCAATCCTGAAGAGCCGATCAAGGCAGCTCCCCGAACTTCCTGAAGGTCAGCTTCCGGAGCTTGCGCCGCGAGGGCGTTCAGAAGGCGAGGGAACGCATCGCCGAAGACAACCTGAGACAGATCTTCGGCCGCGCTCTCCTCGTACCGCTCTCCTTCCGCGATTGCCGCATCGATGAAGCTCGCCCTGGCGCCTTTCGGCAGAACGAATGCCTCACGTCGGAAGAGCAGGAGGAAGGTCCTCAGGTCGTCCTCGTCCCCGCCCTCCAGGATCGCGCCCAGGTCCGCCTCGAAGTAGCCGCTGGCACGTGGGCGGGCCTGGTGATCGTAGAGCCGCCAGACGCGACCGTTCGTCAGAACGCCCCGACCGATCCGGCCGTCCGACACGCTGTAGGCCGTGGCCAGGTAACGGAGGATCTGCCCGTGGGGTGTACCGAGAACGAAGCGATCCGAACGGTCTCGTGCATCCAGCGGCAGGCCGAACCGCTTGCTCTCCTGGACAACGAGCGCGTCGAGATGGCGGTCATCAGGGATGGACCGCTCGGCCGCCCGCGCCTTCGAGCCGGAGTCCTCGAACAGGAGGTGGTCCGGGACGTCTTCGCCACGCGCGGCTTCCTGCTGCGGCAAGTAGTCCGTCCATCCGAGCAACCGGAGGATCGGCCTGATCAGCTCCTCCTCTGTGACCGCTTCATTCGGGTTGCTGAAGCGGCTGAAGCTGGCGAAGCGCCTCGCCGCCTCGGTCCGGAATCCGGCTAGAGCTGCGGAAGTGCGAACGGACTCCCGCCACTCGGGAGTCTCGCGAATGCCCTCGGTGAGGAAGTAGTGGGTGAAGAGTTGGCCGGTCAATGGCTGTTCAACGGAGAATCAGAAAGTGCGGCGCCGCGTCGGCCCGCTGACGGCTGGCAAGCGTGGAGTCTAGGACTTTGCGCGCTGGACGCAAGTCCGTCAGCAGGTTCAGCCCTCCTGTTGACCGCCTGGACCTGCCGGCCTTGCCTCCGGGCTCGTCGATCGTCACGCCATGATCGCCGGCCCTCCAGGAGACCGAATCCACTCTCCATTGCGTTGGATTTCTTTGTGTTCCTCAATGCCAGAGTGATAGATCAAGTCTCCCAACGGAGGTCCCCCGACGGGCCGGTCTCGCGGCCTCCAGCACGCGCCAAGCCGACAGTCAGATCCGGCATGGGATGACAACAGAATGATTGACAAGGAAACCGGCATGAGCACCAAGGAGCGTCTCGGCGAGAAGATCGCCACGCTCGCAGTGCGGATCGACCCGGCGACTTACGAGCTGCTCGTTCTGATTCGCAGATTCGACGAAGAGGAGGGCTGGAACTGCGGCTTCCTCAGTTGCGCGCAGTGGCTGACCTGGCGAATTGGCCTTGCACCCGGCGCGGCTCGCGAGAAGGTGCGGGTCGCCCGCGCCTTGGGCGAACTGCTTCTGATGAGCGTGGCGATGAAACGCGGCGAGCTCTCCTACTCCAAGGTGAGGGCGCTGACCCGCATCGCTCGGCCCGACACGGAGAAGGACCTGGTCGAAGTTGGGAAGGCCGGAACCGCGGCGCATATCGAACGGGTCGTCCGGTCCTGGCGCAGGATCGACCGTTCGGTCGAGGCTGCCGACGACGAACTGCGCGACGCATCGAGCCACGTGACGACTCACATCGACGAGAACGGCATGTTCGTGATCCGCGGGCGTCTGACGCCGGAAGCGGGCGAAGTAGTGATCAAGGCACTCAAGGCCGCGGGTGAGAAGCTGTACGCGGACGGCCAGGAGGACCGGCCGTCCGTCGGAAAGGTCCGCGCGGACGCCCTTGCCCTCGTTGCCGAAAGCGCGCTCAAGGGAGGTCTCGATCCCGGCTCAAGCGGTGATCGCTATGTTGTCGTTCATGCGAGCGAGGAAGAACTGAGCGTTCCTGGGACGGCGCCCGGCGTTGGATGCACGTCGTGTGTTTCAGCGGGAACGCCGATGGCACGCGTTCCCGCGGGAACGCCAGCAGGTCGCCAACCGGCAAGCGGCCGGTCTTCCACCCGCGGCGCCTGGCTCGGCGACTCTCACGTTCCTGTTTCCGCGGAAACCGCCCGGCGTATCGCCTGCGACGCCCGCAAGGTCCGGATCACTCACCGATCGGGCCGGATCCTGAGCGTCGGCCGCAAGACGCGCACGATTCCACCCCCGATCCGGCGTGCTCTGGAGTTCCGCGACCAGGGTTGCCGCTTCCCCGGCTGCACCTCGAAGCACTGTGATGCCCACCACATCGTCCATTGGGCCGACGGGGGCGAAACGAAGCTCTCGAACCTCGTGCTCCTCTGCCGGCGGCACCACCGCCTGCTCCATGAAGGCGGCTTCAGCCTGCGAATGAGCGAGGACGGCGCGGTGCAGTTCTTCCATCGCCGGGGACGGTCCCTGGAGCAGAGTCCGGCGCCACCACCGGTCGGCCTCCACGCCGCCCGGGAGCTGCTCGAGCACCTGGAGGACGCCGGCATCCTGATCACGGGCAGGGAATCCATGCCGACCTGGGACGGCCGACCGTTCGACCTGCCCTACGTCATGGAGTGCCTGTGGAAGCCGCCACCGCACCTGGAGGCGGTCGTGGCGCAGGAACGGGGTTCAGCGCGCGCCGCGTAGGAGCCAACCGTTTGGAACTGCGACATGAACAGCGAACCAGGCGACTTCTGGCGTGTCACTCGTCCTCAACGCCTTCATTCAGGATCTTCAGGTAGCCGCCATACACGTAGACCCGGTTTCGCGCAAAGCCGGTGATCTCCCGCACGATGTCTGCTCGTTCCAGTAACTGAGTCGCGGCGGAGGCCGTCGGGAAGGAAAGGCCGGTGCGCCTGCACGCCTCGGGAATGGAGAGAACGGGACGTTCCTGAAAGACCTCATGGACGCGAAGAGCCGAGCCGGCTCGCCGCCCTTCCTCGGCGATGCGTTCCCGGTCGGCCGCGAACCGCTCCGAGAGCCGCCGCGCGGTTGCAGCAGCGTTCTCCGCCGTCTCCCGGACGCCCCGCAGGAAGAACGCCAGCCACGCCTCCCAGTCGCCGGTCCGGCGGACTCGATCGAGTAGCTCGTAGTACTGGTCCCGAGACCGCTTGAAGAAGACGCTGAGGTAGAGAAGCGGCTGGTTCAGTACGCCGGTTTCGCAAAGCAGCAGAGTGATGAGCAGTCGGCCAACGCGTCCGTTGCCGTCCAGGAAGGGATGGATCGTCTCGAACTGAACGTGCGCCAGGCCGGCGCGGACGAGGATCGGCAAACCGTCGTCTTCGGCGTGGAGGAAGCGCTCGAGCTCGGCCATGCAGTCGGGCACGGCGAGGTGCGGCGGTGGCACGAAGACGGCGTTCCCGGGACGAGCGCCGCCGATCCAGTTCTGGGAGCGGCGAAACTCGCCGGACTCCTTGCTTGCGCCTCGACCGGCGGACAGCAGGATGCCTTGCATCTCGCGAATCAGCCGGTTCGAGAGCGGGAAACCCTCGCCAAGCCGTCTCAGGCCATGTTCCAGGGCCGAGACGTAGCGCGAGACCTCGGCCGCATCGTCGCGCGGCACGCCCGGCGCCTGATCGAGTTCGAACAACAGGAGATCGGAAAGCGACGATTGAGTGCCCTCGATCCGGGACGACAGCACGGCCTCCTTGCGCACGTACGAGTAGACGAAGATCGTCGGCTCAAGCACTCGATTCGCCGCCTCCAATCGCCCAAGGGAGAGACTGGCGGCCTCCAGGGATTGCAGGAGGGGACCTTCAAGGTTCAGCGGCGGTTGCGGCGGAAGTGGGGATGGAATGAAGGCGCGTACCCGCTCGCCTCCCACGGCGGTGACTTCGTAGCGACCCGGCATTGGACGTTCCATGGAGCAACTCGCGTCCGACTTCAGCTCAGTTGAACAAGCTCCACATCGGCCACAGCCTATGAAGAGTTAGTGGGAAAATTTTATCACAAATGCCACGGAACAGCACGTCAAGCCCGCTCTCCCGCCACGGCATGCCGGCGGTGCGCACACTTTCGGCCGCCAAGCTGAGGCGAGGGGCGTTCCCGGGCGACCGCCAGAGTCGCCGCCTACCTTTACGGCTCGGTCGCCTTGCCCGCCGCTTGCAGCAGATGGTCGGCTTCCGGAACATCCTCGTGCACGAGTACGCCCGGACGAATCTGGCGATCGTCCGCGACGTGCTGGAGAACCGTATGGGGGACCTGAGCGAGTTCCGCGGAGCAGGTCCGCGCGAGGCTCGCCCGCTAGCAGACCGGACACGATGACGTTCCCGCGGAAGCGCCGGCCAGTGTCCAGCCGGAAGAGGGCCGATCTTCGGCCCGCGGCCCGGGACTCGGTCAGGATGACCGACCTGAGGCACCTGCTCGAGGACCAGTACCGCGACCCCACGAACCTGCAAGATCGTACCCAGTTGCATGCCGGCTTCAGCGTCAATCCGCGAGGCTGGCCGCCATGGGTCTTCGAACGGTTCGACGGAGTGATAGCAAACCACATGCTCTACCATGTACCCGATCGGGCGCAGGCATCGGGCGAATTGCGTCGCGTACTCAGAGCTGGCGGGCACCTGTACGCTGCGACCAATGGACCCACGGACGGGATCGGCCTGCGCGCGTGGGTACGGCAAGCGTTGCATCAGGAAGACCAGCGCCCGCAGGAGACCACGATCGACCTCTTCAGCCTTGAGACCCGCCGGACCCAACTGAAGGGAGTGTTCGCCTCCGTCGTAACTCACCGTTACGAGGACGCCTTCGAGATCACCGAGGTCGAACCCCTGATCGCTTACGTGCGCTCGACCGGAGGCACCCTGGCGAATCCAGACAAACTGGACGAGCTACGAGACGCGGCGACCATGGAGATAGAACGCCATGGCTGCTTGCGTCTGGCCAAGAACGCCGGAACATTCGAGGCAAGTGGGCGGGCCGAACCTGATTCCACCATGGCACGACACAACCGGGAGATCCCATGAAGAATCCACCTGAAGGCTGGCCGAGAATCTCGCCCTCCCTCTTCTACGACGACGCGACGGCCGCGATCGACTGGTTGCGACCCAGGACTACGGCGAGGGCTACTGGGTCGACCGGAGCTACGGCACCCTGGACCAGGAGGGACACCACTGGTGGTTCCTCCAGCGCCTGCGCTAGCGCCGCCCCCGGGAACAGACACCAGCCGCAGGCGGGTTCTGCACTACGGCGTCACACGACGCGCTAGCCTCGTCTACTGAACCAGAGACTCACTCATGTTCGACTCCCGACCCACCCTGCTCAGGGCGAAGTTCCCTCCGCTGCGGCGCCGGCGAATCGCCACCTTGCAGGTCAACCTGGGGTACCGCTGCAACCTGAGTTGCGTCCACTGTCACGTCAACGCCGGACCTCACCGGACGGAGATGATGTCCGTCGGCATCGCCGACGAGGTGATCGCGGTGCTCGACCGGATGGACATCGAGACGCTCGATCTCACCGGCGGCGCACCGGAGTTGCATCCACAGTTCCGCCGCATGGTGCGGGAAGGGCGCCGGCGAGGTATCGAGGTCCTCGACCGCTGCAACCTCACGGTGCTGTTCGAGGAGGGCCAGGAGACGCTGGCCTCCTTCCTGGCGGAGGAAGGCGTCACGGTAGTCGCCTCCCTGCCCTGCTACCTGGAGGAGAACGTCGAGCAGCAACGCGGCAAGGGAATCTTCGGCGACAGCATCCGGGCTCTCGCCCTGCTGAACGACCTCGGCTACGGCACGGGTAACGGACGGCGACTCCACCTGGTCTTCAATCCGGTCGGCGCCGTGCTTCCGCCGCCGCAGGCGGAGCTGGAAGCGGCCTACAAGCGGGAATTGAAGCGCCGGTTCGGCATCGTGTTCGACTCGCTCTTCGTGCTGACGAACATGCCGATCAACCGCTTCGGCGCCGTCCTGACGGCACAGGGCCAGCTCGACGACTACATGAAGCTGTTACGGGACAACCACTGCGCCGAGAACGTCCCGGGCGTCATGTGCCGCGACACGATCAGCGTCGACTGGCAAGGCAATCTGTACGACTGCGACTTCAACCAGATGCTGGGCCTGCCGGCCATGGTGAAAGGCCGACCCGCGCGCCTCGCCGATCTCGTCCGCGGCGGTCCGCTCGAGACAGGCTGCATCGCCACGGCCGGCCACTGCTTCGGCTGCACGGCTGGCCAGGGCAGTAGCTGTACCGGCGCACTGGACGACTGAACCGTCCACTTGCGCAGGAACGACGCGGCAACAAGTGGGCTTCCCGTTTACGCCTTAGTTGCGCTAAGATGCTCTCTTCCCACTTCCACGTCTCTTCTCGTTCCGCTCCACGGCGCCGTGACCTCCCTGCCCGCAGCTCTCACCGACCCGCAGTGGCCGCGGTCCCTGGTGCGCCAAATCCGGTGCGGACGGGATCTGGTGAGCGGAGACGCCCCGGCCGGAATCCAGGAAGGGGACGCCGACGTCTTCGCCACGCGGCTTGCCGGCGTCGACCGGCTGCTCGGCGGCGGCATCTGTCGCGGACAGACGATCGAGCTGGTCGGCCCCCGAAGCAGCGGCCGCTTTTCCCTGGTGCTGGAACTGCTGGCCGGCGCCACCGGGAGCGGTGAGTCGGCGGCGCTGATCGATCTGGGGGATCACTTCGATCCGCAGGCGGCGGCGCGCGCCGGGGTCGACCTCGAACGGCTGCTCTGGGCGCGGCCCGAGCGATTGAAGCAGGCGCTGGGCAGCGCCGAGGTGCTGATCGGCGGCGGCTTCCCCCTGGTCGTGATCGATCTCGGACTGCCTCCGGTCCCCGGCGGCCGCGGCAAGGAGTCGGCGTGGCTGCGGCTGCGCCGGATGGCTGAGAGCCATCAGGCTGCACTGCTGATCGCCAGCCCGTACCGCGCCGGCGGCACGGCGCCGCAGAAGATTCTCGATCTGGGGACGCGAACATCGCCGGTCCGTGCCCTCTGGGCGCAGACCGCACCGAGAAGCCCGCGCCTGCTGGACGGGCTCAGTGCACGGCTCGAACTCACCAAGTCGCGGGGCGAACGGCCGGGCACGGCAGCCGACATTGAACTGCGCGTTTTGACGAGCAGCCTGCGGCGCCCCCTGCCCGGCGTGCCGCTCCAACGGGCGAAGAACCGCCGCTCCGGCGCGCCTTTCGAGGTCCTGAGACGTGCCGGCTAGGCGAAAGACCCGCATCGCCTGCCTGAGGACCGCGTTGTTTCCACTAGCCGCCTACCTGCGGGGGGCGCCGGAGCTTGCCGGCGAGGCGGTCGTGGTTCACGAGGGCCCATCGGCGCGAATCGTCGCCGCCTCCCGGCTGGCGCGGCGCGCCGGGGTGCGGGCGGGGCTGACCGTGGCCCAGGCCCGAAACATCGAGTCCGGCCTCGTCTCTCGCGCCCGCGACCCGGAGCGCGAGCACACCGCGCAGGAAGTGCTGCTCGAGATTGCCGGCGCCTTCTCGCCCCGGATCGAGGACGGCGGCGAGGGCATGGTCTATCTCGATATACGCGGCATCAGTCAGACAAATGCCGGGAACGGCGCCAGTGGGCGCGGCCAGGATCGGGGCGCCGTCAACCCGTTGCTGCCCCTGCGCGTCGGCGACGACGAGCACAGCCTCGGCCAGTCGATGATGCGGGACATGGACGCTGCCGGATTGCCCGGCCGAGTCGGCATCGCCGGCAGCAAGCTGGCGGCGCGGGCCGCTGCCGCCCTGCCCCGGTCACCGAACGTGGTGGCGCCCCGCGGCGAGGCCCGATTTCTGGCGCCGTTGCCGCTCAAGTCCCTGTTCGAGCGTGGCGGCAGCGGTTCCGGCAACGCGGCGTCGGACAGCGACGACCAGGAAATCCTCCACACCCTGAAGCTCTGGGGCCTGCGCACGGTCGGCGACCTGGCCGGCCTGCCCGCAGGCGAAGTGCACGGCCGTCTCGGCGAGCGCGGAGCGGCGCTTCATGCCGCCGCCCGGGGTGTCGATCCGGAACCGCTTACTCCCCTCCCGCCGGCGCCCACATTCCGCGAATCGCAAACGTTCGAGTGGCCGATCGACAACCTGGAACCGTTCCTGTTCGTCGCCCGCGGCGCGGTCGAGCGGCTCGTCGTCCGGCTCGACGCCCGGGGCATGGGCTGCAAGCGGCTCGAGCTGTCGCTCAGGATCGAGCCCGAGGGTCTCCACGAACTGGCCATCGAGCTGCCGGCGCCCACGCGCGAGGCGCGGACGCTGCTGTCGCTGATCCGACTCCACCTGGAGGAGGCACCGCCACGGGCCCCCATCACCGGCATGCAGATCACAGCCCATCCCGACGTTCCGCGCCAGGCGCAGCTCAGCCTGCTCGGACCGGCCGCCCTGTCGCCCGACCGTCTGGCCGCCGTCACCGCCCGGCTGCTCGCCCTGCTCGGCCCGAACCGCATCGGCTCGCCGCGCACCCGCAACGGCCACCTGCCGGAGCGGTTCCGGCTGGCCGATTACGACCCGCCCCCGCCGCCCCGGCAACCGGGCCCGACGTCAAGGACGAGCAGCCGTGTCCGCGATCACGGAAGTGAAGGGGAGGGAGATCCTCGACTCCCGCGGAACCCCGACGGTGGAAGCCGAGGTGACCCTTGCGACCGGCGCGCGCGCGACCGCGGCGGTCCCCAGTGGGGCCTCCACCGGCGAGCACGAGGCGGTGGAACTCCGAGACGGAGACCCGGCCCGCTACCGCAGCAAGGGCGTGCGCCGCGCGGTGGCTCACGTCAACGGCGAAATCCGCG
>JAPVWO010000255.1 GCA_027493375.1 Candidatus Multivorans thiocomprendens
GCGGACCGGGAGATTGGTCCGATACAGGGCGGCGCGGTGCCGTTCCGGGAGGTAGGTATGCGACTTGAGTGTGAAGGCAGGGCTGGGCGAAGGCCGGGGATTAAAGCGAAGGCGTGTTTCTGCCTGGCGATCGGCATGGTTGCGGCGGATGGAGAGCTCGGCGCGCAGCGGCTCTGGACCGTCGAGGAGGCCGAGACGGCCCTCGCGACCACGTGCCGGGCACACACAAGGATGGCTTCCGTCCGCGTTTCCGGGGCGACTTCGCCGGCTCCGGCATGGCGCGACACCGAGGTCGCCCAGTCTTCCGAAGCTTCCGAAGCCACCTCGCCCCTCCGTGTCCTATGGCAGACGACCGATCCGCCAATGGTCACCAGCGCCCATCGCGGCTCCATATCCGTTGAGCTCGTCCTCCTCGGTGACCTCCCCGAGGTCTGGTTCCACCCCTTGAAGTACACGCTTGGGTACGACAGGGTCGAGCGATGGACAAGGACAGCCACGCGCGCCGAAGGCGCGAGCTTGACCAGCGTCTTTCGAGCCACGTTCCAGAAACCGGAAATCGTCAACCGGCAACAATCCCGCTTCGACACAGAGCGATGGCACCGCCCCCACTCCTTCGAAGAGGTACCGTTAGGTTACCTGGCGCTCACCCCCGAGTACTCGCCATCTCCTTATGACGTCGCGCACGTCGGCATCCTGAGGGTGCCGGTGAATCTGCCGCCATCTCCGGTGCACCGGATCAACCACGAGGCGCAGTACTCCAGCCATGTCGTCAACCTCGTGGTGCCAACCTACGCCGAAGCAGGACTATACGATCTGAGGGAGATAGCGCGGCGCTTCTACTTGTACTTCGGCGACAACTACGACGCTCTGGGTGTGATTCCTCACGCCGCCGGCGCGAACTCCAGTCCGGCGTACCACCGTACCGTTCAGAACGAGATCAGCGGGATTGGCGGGTGGGTTGGCGACGACTCCCGCGAATATGGCAGTAGCGGGCGGCTTCGTTCAATGCATGTCTATCCTGCCGGAGTTGGGAACTATATCGTCATCCATGAAACGGCTCACCAGTGGTGGGAGTACTGGGATTGGGAGGGCGTCGCCGGCGTCGAGAACGTCGACGGCTCCCACGGGCCGGAGGCGACCATTCCCTCGATCGGGCGGACCCTAGGTGTGCGCCACGTTCTGACCGGCGACGATGTCCACACGGAATACGTTCCTCGCCGGGACTTCATCCCCTATCTCAAGAACCCGGTGACGCTCTACAAGATGGGCCTTGTCGAGCCGGAAGACGTTCCCGACATCACCCCGTTCGCGACCGAACTGAGGACGCTCCCGGGCGACACGACTCCAACGCAGTTCGTGACTCCGCTTCCTCCGGTTTCGATCAACGACTTCATCGAGCGACACGGGATCCGCCGCGGTCCCGTGGAGGACGAGTTCTGGCGCATGGCCGTGGTCGTCGTGACGCGGGATCGCCTCCTCTCCCCGGAAATGATGAGCGTCTACAACTTCCAGGGAGCGCGACTCGCGGCCCGCTCCGGGTTCCAAATCGAGCCTTCGTTCTTCGAGGCCACGGATGGCAGAATGCGGTTGTACACGGATGTGCGGCCCCGGGCGGGGCCGAAACTCGAGCCGCCAGTGCCGGTGGATGACATGCCCTTTCGGCCCATCGATGCGGAGGAAATCCCAGGTATTCGACTCGATTCGGCGCTTTCGACCGGCATTCCAGCCGGCGAGCCTGTGGTGATTGCCGGAGAAGTCAGTGGCGGCTCGGCGGCTGCCGCCGCGGCCCGGACGCGGATCTGCGGGGATTGGGTCGGCAGCGGGGTTACGTTGAACGTACGAAAGACAAGCTGCGACGCGATCTCGTCCGGCGGCCGGTTCCGATTGGAGTGGGCGCCGTTCAGGGAGGACCAGACGGGTGTGTACTCGTTGGTCTTGTCCGGGTTTCGAGAGCCCGGGGTGACCGTCAAGGAGGGCTTCTTCGTCACCGCCGAACCGCCGGACTCCGATCCGGATCCCGACCCGGAGCCGCCGCCGTCGAACGATCGATGCACCCTGACCGACGGCACGGTCTTCGACTGCCACACCACGGCTGACGGTCACCGCTACGGCGTTCAGTACTTCCACCAGGGCGGCTGGAAGTGGGCGGAGATAGGCGTTCAGAGCGGCGACAGCGCCGTGTTCCACTTCTTCGGGCCGGACAACCTGGAGGTCTTCGCCAAGGTGCTGAACGGTTGCGCCATCGACGGGTCGTTCTGGGTCTACGCTTCCGGGCTCACGGATCTGCCGATTCGCTTGCAGATCTGGCAGTCGGGGGGCGCGCCGTATACCGGCGGTTGCGCCGGCGGCGGCCGACGAGTCGAGAATCGCCGTGCGACGACGCGTGCGGGGCCGCCGCCAAACCGCTTCGGCATCCGCGCCTTGGCGGTCGGTGAACTCGGTGCGATTCTTGATCGCGATCAGTCTTGGAGTTCTCGTTGGCGGGCCGGCCCGGTCTCTGCAACAAGAGCCGGCCGCACCCGATCCGCCGTCCTGTGAGTCGGCTTCCGAGCTCCTGCCAACCAGCCGCGCCCATGGCTTGGCCGTTGGCGCTCTCAGCGTGTCAGGCCAGAGCACGATGGACTTTCTGAGCGGGGCCGACGTCCAGGTCCGCGTGGAGCGCCAGGACCTGAAGATCGAGGGGATCGTCGACGACATCAGGATCGGCCTGGCGGAGATCGCCGCAAGGGGGGAACGCCTGCAGGCCGAGCTGTCGGCACTCGTTCAGAAGGACGAACTGTCGAAGCCGAAGCCTCCACTCACGGAGAGCGAACGCAAGCGGATGGACCACTTGAAGTCTGAACTGCAGGCGCACTCGGAAGGCACGCTGCAACTCGACTCCGCCAGGGTGTCGTCCTTCAAGACGGAGCTCACCGGGCTCGAGACGAAAGATGAGGCCAGCAAGCGCAAGCCAGGCCCACCGCTGTCCGACGCCGAGAGGGCTCGAAGGCACGAGATACCGGTTCAGCGATCAGTCTTGAGCGCGGCCTCGGAAAGGTACAGACGAGAATTGGCCTGCGTCGAACGGCTTCTCCGGGGGCGAACTCCCGAGCGGTCCAGGCAGTCAGGCCGGTACAACTTTCGTCGGTCCGGCACGCTCGTGAAGGTCTACGAAGGCGACACGCTGTTGGTCAGCGTGGTCGACATCGACCTCGACGACGACGATCTGTTCGGCGTCTACGCGATCCATGTCACCGGGAGCATCCTTGCCGGCGGAACACTCAGGTTGCCCCGTAAGGACAAGGTCAACGACCTGGAGTTGTTCTTCAGGCCACTTCGGATCAGTCGATGAAGATCGCGGCGTTCCGCCGCCGGTAGGAGCGAGTCCGACCGCCGGGCTACATGCCGCGCCGGTACTCGCCGCCGACGCGGTAGAGCGCGTCCGAGATCTGGCCGAGCGAGCAGTGCTTGACCGTCTCCATCAGTTCCTCGAACACGTTGCCGCGGCGTCGCGCCACGTCCTGGAGCCGTTCGAGGCACGCCGTTGAGTGGTCGCCGTGGCGGCGGTGGAAGGCGGACAGACTCTCGATCTGCTGCCGCTTCTCGTCGTCCGTCGAGCGGATGAGCTCCGCCTCGACCGTCTCGGCGAAGTCCTGGCCTTCGGCGAGGAAGGTGTTCACGCCGACGACCGGCAGGCTGCCGTCGTGCTTCTTCGCCTCGTACTCCATGCTCTCGTCCTGGATCTTCGAGCGCTGGTACATCGTGTCCATCGCCGCCAGCACGCCGCCCCGCTCGGCGAGGCGCTCGAACTCCAGGTAGACCGCCTCCTCGACCGCGTCGGTGAGCTGGTCGAGCGCGAAGGAGCCCTGCCAGGGGTTCTCGCTCCGGTTCAGCCCGAACTCGCGGTTGATGATCAACTGGATCGCCAGCGCGCGGCGCACGGACTGCTCGGTGGGCGTCGTGATCGCCTCGTCGAAGGCGTTCGTGTGCAGGGAGTTGCAACGATCCAGAATGCCGTAGAGCGCCTGCAGCGTGGTGCGGATGTCGTTGAACTGGATCTCCTGGGCGTGCAGCGAGCGACCCGAGGTCTGGATGTGGTACTTCAGCATCTGAGAGCGCGCCGAGGCGCCGTAGCGCTCGCGCATCGCGCGCGCCCAGATGCGTCGGGCGACCCGGCCGATCACCGCGTACTCGGGATCCATGCCGTTCGAGAAGAAGAACGACAGGTTGGGCGCGAAGTCGTCGATCGCCATGCCCCGCGCCAGGTAGTACTCCACGATCGTGAAGCCGTTGGCGAGCGTGAACGCCAACTGAGTGATCGGGTTCGCGCCGGCCTCGGCGATGTGGTAGCCGCTGACCGAGGCGCTGTAGTAGTTGCGGACGTTGTGGTCGATGAAGAACTGCTGCACGTCGCCCATCATCCGCAGCGAGAACTCGGTCGAAAAGATGCACGTGTTCTGGGCCTGATCCTCTTTCAGGATGTCGGCCTGGACGGTGCCCCGGACGCGGCTCAGCGCGTCGGCGCGAATGCGCTCGTAGACGTCGCGTTCGACCACCCGGTCGCCCGAGATGCCAAGCAGCGCCAGTCCCAGGCCGTCGTTCTCCTCGGGCAGCTCGCCGCGGTAGACCGGCACGTCGCCGTCGTAGCGGCGCCCGATCTCGGCCCGGGCGCCCTCCAGGCCGCCCGTCTCGCGCAGGTGGCTCTCGACCTGCTGGTCGACGGCGGCGTTCATGAAGAAGGCGAGAATGGTCGGCGCCGGGCCGTTGATCGTCATCGACACGGACGTCGCCGGGTCGCACAGGTCGAACCCCGAGTAGAGCCGCTTCATGTCGTCGACCGTGGCGATCGAGACCCCCGAGTTGCCGACCTTGCCCCAGATGTCGGGCCGAAGCCCCGGATCCGAGCCGTAGAGCGTCACCGAGTCGAACGCCGTGGACAGCCGGTTCGCCGGCTGCCCGCGCGACACGAAGTGGAATCGCCGGTTCGTGCGCTCCGCGATCCCTTCGCCCGCGAACATCCGCGTCGGTTCCTCGCCTCGCCGCCGGTAGGGGTAGACGCCCGCGGTGTACGGGTAGGCGCCCGGCAGGTTGTGCTTCATCAGGAAGCGCAGCAGGTCGCCCCAGTCCGAGTACTCGGGCAGCGCCAGCTTCGGCATCCGCAGATGGCTCAGGGTGGTGACGTAGTTCTCGCCCGTGACCTCGCGGCCGCGGACCGGGTAGCTGTACTGGTTCGCGCGCGCGGCGTCGACGCGCCCGGGCCAGTCCTTCAGGAGTTCCGCCGCCTCGGCGCCGACTTCGGCCAGCGCTTCCTGATAGCTCCGGCGCAGCCGCGCCAGCGTCTGGTCGGGCGCCGTATCGAGCGCCTCGGGCGCGTACCCGGCAAGGGGCTTTGGAAGCTCCGGATCGTCCAGCTCGGCCAGAGCCCGGTAGCAGCCGTGCGCCTTCGAGGCGGCCGCCGCGCGGCGCTCGGCATCGGCCTCGGCGGCGCGGCCCGCCTCGGCGATCTCGGCAAGGTAGCGGTTGCGATTGTCCGGGATCAGGACGGCCGCTTTCGGCTCGCGCTCGTCCAGGTCGACCTCGGGCGTCCACGCGGCCTCGTCCAGGTCGAGCCGCTCCCGGAGCAGCCGGCAGACGTTCCAGAACATCCAGTTGACGCCCGGGTCCTGAAACTGGCTGGCGATCGTCGGATAGACCGGCACGTCCTCGTCGGCCGTATCGAAGGCAAGCCGGTTGCGCCGCCACTGCTTGCGCACGTCGCGCAGCGCGTCCTGGCCGCCGCGCCGGTCGAACTTGTTCAGCACGATGACGTCGGCGAAGTCGAGCATGTCGATCTTCTCGAGCTGGCTCGCCGCGCCGTAGTCCGAAGTCATCACGTAGA
>JAPVWO010000256.1 GCA_027493375.1 Candidatus Multivorans thiocomprendens
AGGTCCTCGACGGCTGCGCCGTCAACGGACACCGATGGGTCTTCGCCGCCCCCGTCACCGACCTCGCCTTCAACCTCGTCGTCACCGCCCCCGACGGCGGAACCTGGACGCACCGCAACCAAGCCGGCAACACCGCCAGCCCAAGAGCCGACGCCGACGCCTTCACCTGCGAGTGACGGCGCGGCGAGGCCGGGCCGCGCGGCTGCGGTAGGATGCATCGATGGCCGAACCGGCGAGAGACAGCGACTACGCGACCAGAGCGGACCTGAACGCGGCGGTGGAGAGGCTACGCGTCGAGATCGCGGGCGTGCGGACCGAGATTGCGGAGGTAAGGACCGAGATCGCGGAGGTAAGGACCGAAATCGCGGCGACGGAGGCCCGACTCACTTGGCGACTGCTCGGCGGAGTCGCCGCCCTTCTGACGCTGTTCCGCCTGCTCGATCTCTTTCCCGGCGGCTGAAGGCGCCGCGGCCGGGTCCTTCACGCGCCAGCCTTCTCTTCCGCTCCCGATGAACGGCGCCCAAGCCATGCTCCGGACCGCCGCCAACGCCGGTGTCGAAGTCTGTTTCGCGAATCCCGGCACCTCGGAGATCCACCTCGTCGCCGCGCTCGACGAGATTCCCGGCGTGCGCGGCGTGCTGGCCCAGTTCGAGGGAGTGGCCACTGGCGCAGCCGACGGCTACGGCCGGATGACCGGCAAACCCGCCCTGACTCTCGTCCACCTCGGACCGGGCTTCGCGAACGGATTCGCGAACCTCCACAACGCCCGCCGCGGACGCACTCCCCTCGTCAACGTGATCGGCCACCACCCGACCTGGCACCGGAACTACGATCCGCCGCTCAACACCGAGGTCGAGAGTCTGGTCCGGGCAGTGTCCGACTGGCAGCGCACCGCGGCCTCGGCCGAACACATCTCCCGCGACATGGCGGACGCCATCTCCGCGGCCAGCCGCCATCCCGGACAGGTCGCGACCCTGATCGTGCCGACCGACTGCCAGTGGAACGAGGCATACGGCCCGATCGTCGAACCGACTCCCCCGCCCGGTGGGTTGGTCGGTCCCGACGCCATCGACCGGGCCCGCGCCGCCACGTCGAAGGGTGAGCGAACGATGCTGTTGCTCGGCAGCTCCGGCTTCACGGAAGCCGCCCAGCGCGAGGCGGCCAAGGTGCAGGCGAAGACGGGCTGCCGGCTCGCCGCCGAGACCTTCTGTGGACGCATGGAGCGCGGGCACCACCTGCCGCGTCTCCCGCGAGTCCCCTACTTCCCGGAACAGGCAGTGGAGTTCTTCCGCGGCGTTGACACCGTGGTCCTGGCCGGCGCGCTCGACCCCGTCGCGTTCTTCGGCTACGAGGGCGGCGTCAGCCGGTTGATCCCGGAGTCCACGGACGTCGTCGTCCTCAGCCACCCGACGGAGGACAGCGGCCACGCCCTCCGCGAGCTGGCCGGTGCGCTCCGGGCGAAGGAGGAACCGCCGGCCCGCGGTGTCGAGAGGCCGCCGACGCCCACAGGGCCGATCGGCGTCCGGGTCGCGGCCCAGGCGATCGCCGCCACCCTGCCCGAGCAGGCGATCGTGATGGACGAGGGGATCACCGCCGGCGCCGGCTTCTATCCCGCGACGATGAACGCGCCGGCCCACACCTACCTCCAGGAGAACGGCGGCGCCATCGGCATGGGCCTGCCGGCTTCCCTCGGCGCCGCCATCGCCTGTCCGGACCGCAAGGTCCTGAACCTCGAGGGCGACGGCAGCGGCCTCTACACGATCCAGGCGCTGTGGAGCCAGGTCCGCGAAGGAGTCGACGTCGTGAACCTGGTGTTCGCGAACGACGTCTACCGCATCCTCCAGGTGGAGCTCCACCGCGCCGGGGTCGAAGAGCTCGGGCCGCAGAGCGTCAACCTGACCGACCTCTCCGGCCCCCGCGTCGAGTGGCTCGACCTGGCCCGCGGCTTCGGCATGCCGGCCGTTCAGGTGCGGACCGGCGAGGAACTGACGGAGGCGCTCGAGCGCGGCTTCGCCGAACCGGGCCCCTGCCTGATCGAGGCGATGGTCGAAGACACGGCTTGAAGTACGCGGTCACCCTTCTTCCGGGCGACGGGATCGGCCCCGAGGTCAGCAAGGCGATGGTGCGCGCGGTCGACTTCGTCACCGGCGGCCGGATCGAATGGGAACCGGTCGTGGCCGGCAGCACGGCGGTCGACCAGGGACTCTCGCCGCTCCCCGACGAGGCGATCGACTCGATCCGCCGCAACCGGATCGCCATCAAGGGGCCGCTCCAGACACCCGTAGCGGGCGGCTGGCGCAGCGTCAACGTCCTCCTGCGGCAATCCCTGGATCTGTTCGCCTGCGTCAGACCCGTGCGCTCGATGCCCGGCAACACCCTGGCCCGCTACCAGGATGTCGACCAGATCATCGTCCGCGAGAACACGGAGGGGCTCTACAGCGGCCGCGAGCACGAGGTCGTCGACGGCGTGGTCGAGGCGCTCAGGATCGTCACTCGGGACGCCTCCCGCCGCATCATGCAGTTCGCCTTCGAGTACGCCCGCAGCCACGGCCGCAAGAGGCTCACCATCGTGCACAAGGCGTCCATCACGCCGCTGTCGGACAACCTGTTCCTGGACTGCGCCCGCGAGTGCGCGCGGCGCTACCCCTTCTTCCAGGTCGACTACCTGCCGCTGGACAATCTCGCGCTCGAACTCGCCGCGGACCCGACCCGCTTCGACATGCTGGTCATGGGAAACCTCGACGGCGACCTGATGAGCGACCTCTGCGCCGGACTCGTCGGAGGCCTCGGCATCGTTCCGGGAGCGAACTACGGCGACGGTTGCGCCGTCTTCGAGGCCGTCCACGGCACCGCCCCCGACATCGCCGGCCGCGACCTCGCCAACCCGATCGCCCTCATTCTGTCGGCGGAGCTGATGCTCCGCTACGTGGGCGAGGCCGACGCCGCGGACCACCTCCGAACGGGCGTCGAGCGACTGCTCGTCGACGGCAAGTCCCTGACCCGCGACCTGGGAGGCTCGGCCAACACGTCCGAGCTCACGGACGCTCTTCTCCACGAGCTCGAGGGCGTTGCCCGGGAGCGGGAGGCCGGCCCATGAGCGCGAACGGCGACGCCGGCTCGAGGGCGGAACGGGACACGGCGCGGCCCAGCGTGGCCCTGATCGTCGGCGCCAGCGGCATCGGCGCCGAAACCGCGCCGCCGGTACTGGAGATCCTGGAGTCAGCGGGCGCCCGCTTCGATTTCGTCCGAGTCGACGTGCCGACCGCGGTGCGACGGAACACGGAGACCGTTCTCGGCGAAGCCGCCGAGGCGATCCGCGACTGCCGGGTGGCGCTCAAGACGCGGCTCATCGGTCCTGGCCCCGACGCCGTGCGGGTCGGCCCCGGGCCCCAGAACCCGAACGTCGCGCTCCGGCAGATGCTGGGCCTCTGGGCCAGCGTGCGCCCGGTCCGGTCGATGCCGGGGCTCCCCACCCGCTATCCCGGCCTGGACGTGCTGCTGATCCGCGAAATCACCGAGAGCGTCTACCGCGGCATCGAGCACGAAATTGTCGACGGCGTGGTCGAGAGCATGAAGGTGGTCAGCCGCGACGCCTGCCGCCGGATCGCCGACTACGCCTTCCGCATCGCCAGGCGGCACGGCCGCAAGAGGATCACCGTGATCCACAAGGCCAACATCATGAAGCAGAGCGACGGCCTGTTCCTGGACACGGTTCGCTCCGTCGCCGCCGGGTACACCGACATTCAGGTCGACGACTGCATCGTCGACGCGGCGTGCATGCGCATGGTGCTCAATCCGTACGACTTCGACGTCATGCTGATGGACAACCTCTACGGCGACATCCTGAGCAACCTCGGCGCCGGCCTCGCGGGCGGCATCTCTACCGGCCACGCGATCAACGTCGGCGACGACTGTCACGTCTTCGAGGCGGTACACGGCGACGCCCCGCACCTGATCGGCACGGGCCAGGCGAACCTGCTGCCGCTGCTGACGCCCGCCACCGCCCTGCTGCGGCATTTCGACCGCCACGACGACGCGGACCGGATCGATCAGGCCGTGACCGCGGTCCTCGAGGAAGGCCGCAGTCTGACGCCCGATCTGGGCGGACAGTCGTCCACCTGGCAGATGGCGCGCGCCATCATCGCGGCGATGAACTAGACCGAAGTTCTGAGGATCAGGCTTGGGAATCCCTTGCAGGTACGGGGCTTAGCGTGGAATCGGTGTGTCCGGTACTGGGTACGCCTGGTTCAGAGTCGGA
>JAPVWO010000257.1 GCA_027493375.1 Candidatus Multivorans thiocomprendens
CCCATCCTCCCCGCCGCCGCCTACCAGGCGGCCTGCTGCATCGGCGGCCTCTCCTCCCACCTCCGGCTGGAGCGACTCCTCGACGCCGTGCTCGACGCCCTGGAACCGGGCGGCCGTCTCTTCGTGGACGACTACGTCGGCCCGGCCCGTCACCAGTGGAACCCCCGCACCGGCGCCGTAGCGGCGGCCGCCTACCGCCGGCTGCCGGCCGCGGTTCGGCGGTTCGAGCGACTGCCCATGCCGCCCGTGGAGGGCGACTGCGCGCGGGCCACCCGCTCCGGCGACGTGGCCCGCCTGATCCGCACCGGTTTCCGGGCCGAGTCCGTGCGCCCCTACGGCGGCGACCTGGTCGCGCCGCTGGCCACTTCCGTCGACTGGAGCCGGCTGCCGGAGGCCGACCTCCAGCGCCTCGTGGAGGGCTCCGGCGCCGGTGGCCACTACGCCCTGACGGTGGCCCGTCCCCGCGCCGGCTGGCAACGGCGGCTGGCCGGGATGCGCTACCGGATCGGCCCCAAAGTCCGTCGTGTTTTCATTTACGAGCCCCGGCGCGCTCGCGACCTGGCGTTCCAGGCGCTGCGCGGAAAGGTCTAGATCATGGTTGCCAACCTTCGTTGGGGAATCCTCGGCCCGGGCGCCATCGCCCGCGTCTTCGCCACCGCGATCGACGGGCTGGACGGTCACGAAATCGCGGCCGTCGGCAGCCGCGACCCACAGCGTGCGCTCGCCTTCAACGCCGAGCGCGGCTACGTGGACGCCGAGGCCGGCACGTACGGGGACCTGGTGCGCAGGGATTCGGTCGACGCCGTCTACGTCGCCAGTCCCCATCCCGGTCACCTGGAGCACGCGGCGCTGGCGCTGCGTCACGGCAAGGCGGTGCTCTGCGAGAAGCCGCTCTGCGTCAACGCCTCGGAGGCCCGCCGGCTGTGCGCCATCGCCCGCGAGCGGGGCCGGCCGCTGCTCGAGGCGATGTGGACCCGATTCCTGCCGGCGACGCAGCGGGCCGCGGACTGGATCGCCAACGGCACGATCGGAGAGCCGAGCCGTGTGGTCTGTTCCTTCGGCTTCCGCGCGGCGTTCGATCCGGAGAGCCGGCTCTACGATCCCGGACTGGGCGGCGGCAGCCTGCTCGATATCGGCTGCTACACGCTGTCGCTGGCGTCGCTCGTCTTCGGGGAGCGGGTGACCGGCGGCAACATCCCGCAGATCGAGGTCCGCGCCGACCTCGCTCCGTCCGGCGTCGACGAGCACTGCAAGATCGTCCTGCGCTTCGGGGACGGCGCCGAGGCGTACCTGGAATGCTCGATCAGCCGGGCCGTTTCCGCCACCGGCGTCGTCCAGGGCGACGGCGGGAGGATCGTGATTCCGGACTTCTGGCGCGCTCAGACGCTCAAGCTGGAGTGCGAGACGCAGGACGTCGCCACACTGGAGTGCCCCTTCCTCTGCAACGGCTACGAGTACCAGGCGCTCGAACTCGCGCGAATGCTCCGCGACGGCGACATCGAGAGCCCTCTCCTGCCGCACGCGGAGTCCATCGGCCTGATCGAACTGATGGACGACCTGCGCCGCCGCATGGGCGTCCAATACCCCTTCGAGCCAAGCATCGGCGTCACCGCCGGAACCCACCGCGCCATGACGTACCGCCCCGTCGACGACGTCCACCTCCCCCGTCTCATCCTCGGCGCCATGTCCCTCAACGACGAAACCCCCGCCGCCCAGGACGACGCCGACGCCCTCCTCGACGCCGCCTTCGAGAACGGCCTCTCCGCCGTCGACACCGGCCACGTCTACGGCGGCGGCGCCTCCGAACGCGCCATCGGCTCCTGGCTGGAGCGCAGCGGCCTCGCCGACGACGTCTTCGTCCTGTCCAAGGGTTGCCACCCCGGTGAAGCGGGTCCCCGCGTCAACCCCGAGGCCCTGGCCCGGGATCTCGCCGAGTCGCTCGCCCGGCTGCGGCTTCCGGCCGTCGACCTCTACATGCTGCACCGGGACGACCCGGCGGTGCCGGTGGGCGAGATGGTCGACGCCTTCGCCGAACACGTCGCGGCCGGCCGGTTGCACGCCTACGGATTCTCCAACTGGACCCGCGCGCGGATCGAAGAGGCCTGCGACTACGCGGAAGCCAACGGCCGTCCGCCGCCCGCCGCGTCGAGCCCCAACTTCTCGCTCGCCGACCAGGTCAAGGATCCGTGGGGCGGGGGCTGCGCCACCCTGACCGGCGCGGCGGCCGCCGACGACCGCGAGTGGCACCGCGACACCGGCATGGCCATCTTCGCCTGGTCGTCCCTGGCGCGCGGCCTGTTCTCGGGCCGCGTCACGCGCCGCGGCCTCGCCGCCGATCCCGGGCTCGTCGACGAAGCCTGCCGCGCCGCCTACGTCCACGACGTGAACCTCGCGCGCCTGGACAGGGTGATCGAGTTCGCGGAGGCCGGCGGCGCTTCGGCGCCCCAGATCGCGCTCGCCTGGGTGCTCGCCCAGGATCTTCCCCTGCACGCGATCGTCGGCGCGGCCACCGGGGAGGAAGTCGAGGACCTCGCCGCCGCGGCGGCTCTGACGCTGACCGAAGAAGAGCAGAAGTGGCTGAGCAACGGCGGCCGCCGACCGCTCTCGATGGCCCGCGAGAGCCTGGCCAAGCGCCTGGAACGCCAGGCCATCCGCATCGGCCGCCGCCTGCCGGGTCCGATCAAACGCCCGATCAAACGGCTGGTAGGCCGCGCGTAGCTGTAGGAGCTCCCAGAGCACGACCGTCGTCGCTGCCGGGAAGCTCTACCGCCTATGCCATAGTCCCCCGCCATGATCCGCCTCAACCGCTACTCCGCCCGCATCACCCAGGACAAGTCGCAGGGCGCCTCGCAGGCGATGCTCTACGGCGCCGGCCTCACCCCCGACGACATGGGCAAGCCCCAGGTGGGGATCGCCAGCGTCTGGTACGAGGGCAACACGTGCAACATGCACCTGCTCGACCTCGCCGCCGCGGCCAAGGAGGGCGTGGACGGAGTCGACTGCATCGGCCTGCGCTTCAACACCGTCGGCGTCTCGGACGGCATCTCGATGGGGACGGACGGGATGAGCTACTCGCTCCAGTCCCGGGACCTCATCGCGGACTCGATCGAAACGGTGATGGCGGCGCAGTGGTACGACGCGAACGTGTCGATCCCCGGTTGCGACAAGAACATGCCGGGCTGCCTGATGGCGATCGCCCGCGTGGACCGGCCGGCGATCGTGATCTACGGCGGCACGATCCGCTCGGGCGAGTGGCGGGGCGGCAGGATCGACATCATCTCCGCCTTTCAGAGCTACGGCGAGGCGATCAGCGGGGCCCTGACCGACGACGAACGGGAGACGATCGTCCGCCGCGCCTGCCCGGGCGCCGGCGCCTGCGGCGGCATGTACACGGCGAACACGATGGCGGCCGCGATCGAGGCCCTTGGCATGTCCCTGCCCTACAGCTCGTCGACTCCCGCGACGGCGCCGGAGAAGCTGGAGGAGTGCCGGCGCGCTGGCGCCGCCGTCAAGTCCCTGCTCGAACAGGACCTCCGGCCGAGCGCGATCATGACGCGGGCCGCCTTCGAGAACGCGATGGTGCTGATCACGGTGCTCGGCGGCTCGACGAACGCGGTCCTCCATCTGCTCGCAATCGCCCGGTCGGCCGGCGTCGACCTCTCGATCGACGACTTTCAGAAGGTCAGCGACAGGGTTCCCTTCCTGGCCGATCTCAAGCCCTCGGGGCAGTACCTGATGGAGGATCTGCACGACGTCGGCGGCACGCCCGCCGTGCTGCGGATGCTGCTCGAACGCGGACTGATCGACGGCGACTGCCTGACGGTCACCGGCAGGACGCTGGCCGAGAACCTGGCGCCGCTGCCGGACCTCGCGCCGGGCCAGGACGTCGTGCTGCCTTTCGACTCCCCGATCAAGGCCACCGGCCACCTTCAGATCCTCCGCGGCAACCTGGCGACCGAGGGTTCGGTGGCGAAGATCACCGGAAAGGAAGGCGAGCGTTTCGCCGGCCCGGCGCAGGTGTACGACTCGGAGGAAGCGATGGTCGAGGCGCTCGAGCGCGGCGAGATCCGGGGCGGCTCGGTGATCGTCATCCGCTACGAGGGGCCCAAGGGCGGTCCGGGCATGCCCGAGATGCTGAAGCCGACCTCGGCGCTCATGGGCGTCGGCCTTGGCGACAGCGTGGCGCTGGTCACGGACGGCCGCTTCTCCGGCGGCTCGCACGGCTTCCTCATCGGCCACGTAGCGCCCGAAGCCCAGGAAGGCGGCGCCCTGGCCCTGGTCCGCGACGGCGACCGGATCGAGATCGACGCGGTGCGCAACACGATCGACGTGGCGCTCAGCGACGCCGAGCTGGAGGCGCGCGGAAACGCCTGGGAACCGCCGCCCCTCAAGGCGACACGAGGGACCCTGTACCGGTACGTCAAGACCGTCAGCTCCGCGTCGACGGGGTGCGTGACGGACGGCTGAGTCCGGGCTCTCCCTCCGGGTGCGCGGGTCCTCTGACCCGCTGCCGCCGGCCCAAACGACGAAAGCGGGCCCCTTTCGGCCCGCTTTCAGGAATCTGCCGCCGTGAGGCGGTTCAGGCGGCTTCGGCTGCGGTGACGGTAACGGTGACGGTGCCGTCGTCGGCCTTCATCGCCGTGCCGGTGACCTTGGCGTTCTTGCCGCCGAGACCCTCGAGGGTCTTGATCGCGCCGGCATCGGAGGCAGCGCGGTCAATCTTGACGACGTCGTCGCCGACGAGCAGGCCCATCTCGTTGCCGTCGCCCAGACACTTGGCAGCGCAACCGGCGTGACCGGCGCCCTTCTGGCCGTTGCCAAAGCAGACCATGTCGAGGACCTCGCCGGTCCAGGAATCGCCGGCGAGCGCCGGGGCGCCAAGCATCAACGAAAGGGCCAGTGCCGCGAACAGTGCCTTCTTCATGCTGAGTCCTCCATCGTGGGAGCGGTTCGGGGGAGAAAAGACGAAACAGCCCGCAGGCTAACACAGTCGTCGCCGCCGAAGGCGGCATCGAGACGCCGGCCGAAGGCGGCATCGAGACGCCGGCCGAAGGCGGACCGCCCAGTCGTGCCAACATCAACTCGATGAAACCCGGCGACATCATCTCGCGCTTCCGCGTCCAGAACCCGCTCCATTGCCTTCCGGGGGAGTTGCCGCTGCCGCTGTACCGCGCACAGGACATCGCCGCCCGGTTCTGGGTGTTGCTGCAGCGCTACCCGGAAGACGCGCCGCGGGCTGAAGTCGAGGCGGCAGTCGACGACAACGAGGCGATGGTCAGGGAAGGGGCCGACGGCGACGAGGGTCCCGCGCCGCTGGTGGACTGGGCATTCGAGCCGCCGGCGCACCTGGCATGGCCGCTTGGCGGCGGGGAGACGCTGCGCCAGCGACTCCAGCGCTCGCCGCTCGGCCCGGAGCAGGCCGCCGAGCTGGGCCTCGCGATCGCCAGGGCGCTGCGCGCGCTGCACCGGTCCGGCGCGGTCCACGGCAGCCTGCGGCCGGCCAACGTCCAACTGCTGGAAGGCGGCGACGTGAAGCTGCTGGCGCCGTCGAGCCTGGGCCCGGTCACGCTGGCGATCGCCGGTGAGGCCGTCGAGTCGCCTGGCCTGTGGAGCGCGGCCTACCTTTCGCCGGAGCAGATCGAAGGCGCGGCCGCCGCGGTCACGGGCGACCCCGTGCCGTTCACGACCGCCGACGACGTCTGGACTCTCGGCGTCGTGCTCTATGAACTCGTGACCGGCGAGCTGCCCTTCATCGCGAACACGTACGCGGCCATGCGCCGGGCGATCGGCATCCAGGCGGTCGACCTGACCGGCACGCTCCCCGGCAGCGTGCCCGAAGCGTTCGAGCCGGTGTTCGCTGCCGCGCTCGACCGCGACCTGGACCGGCGCCGTGCCGCGCTGGACGACGTGATCGGCCGGTTGCGCGGGATCCGGGATGAGCTCCGGCCCCGAGTGCGCCCCACCGAGGACAGCGTTTCCCGGGTACGCGCCCGCAAGTCCGCGGTTGCCAGCGACCGTTCGGTCGCGAGTCCACGGAAGGGAGAGTGGCAGTCCGCGATCGAGTCGCTGAACGACCGCAGGCGACGCCTCGCCCGGGAACGGCCCGCGCCGCCCCTGTGGCGGGTCCTGCTGCTACCGCTCGCGGTGCTGCTGCTGGCCGGCGCGGTGGCGGCGGTGTTCCTGCTGCGATAAGCCGCTTGGCGGTCGCCGTCCTTCGGCCGGCGTCCTTCTCTCCGGCCTCCGCCGCTCCCCGGCGCCGCCCGCCTACCGCACGCCGATCTCGCCGCTGGACGACAGGATCGCGCCGGTCAGCGGGTCGTAGACGGCGATGACGAAGGTGTGTTCCCGCCGGCGCAGTTCCAGCCCGGTCGAGTAGGTGAAGAACTGTCCGGGCCGCGGCTCCCGGGAACCGGCGATGCGGACCTTCTCGACCGGCGTCTCCGAGCGGTTGCCGTGCTTGTCCATCACGGTGACCCGGAACTCCAGCTCGTTCTGCCACACGCCGGCGACGGGCAATAGCTGGACCTCGTCGAGCGGGATCGCCACTTCGACCGGGACGACCATCTTGCCGAAGCCGCGCCTTTCCGGTTTCCCGAAGCGCACGCCGAGCGGTTTCGCGGAGGGCGGGTTCCCGAACAGCAGGGAACCCTCGACCATCATCGTGACCTCGGTGCTGCGCGACATGTCGACGTAGCCTTCGCGCGAGCGCACCCGCAGGCCGCGCAGGTCGGGGTGGTCCACCAGCCGCACCTCGACGTCGTGGACTCGCGTCGCCCAGCGCCGTGTCCCGCTCGGCGTTGATCATCGCCAGGCCGCCGGTCGAGCTGGCCAGCACCTGGAGCGTGGTGTGCTGCAGCAGCTCCCGTTCCTGGAACGCCCCCGCGCCCGCGGACGGGTCGGACGCCGCGTTGCTGTCGAAGCCGACGGACGCATCCAGGGCGAAGGCCGGGCGGAATCCCGGCACGTCGACGGGGTAGAGCGTGTAGCCGATCAGGTTGGCGGCCGAGACGAGGGGGCCGTAGAGGTCGTCCTGGCTCATCAGCCGGGTGTCGGACGCGGCGCCGAGACTGTCGGCGCTCAGGCCGCCGGTGGCGACCGTGTAGAGCGCCGGCGACTGGGGCCAGCCGCCCGCGAGCAGGAGCATCACCTTGCGGCCCGGCCGGTTGGCGAAGCTCCGCAGCGTCGCCACGGCCGCCAGCACGGACCGCTCCAACTGGGTCTCGAGGTTCGTCGCGTAGCGCAGCTCGGCGCCGCGCAACTGGTTGCGCATGACTTCCTCGGGCGGTTCGATGCCGCCTTCCTCGATGAAGCGGTTAGCGAGGGCGCGCAGTTCCGACTGCTCGCTTCGTTCCTGGTCGTTCGTGCGCAGCTCGCCGATCCGCATCAGGCCGTGCGCCTTGCGCCGCCGCGCCTCGCGCAGCGCGTCCGACAACCGGGACGGCGAGTTGGTCCAGGTCGTCAGCATGTCGACCGACTTGCCGTCGAAGGGCTCGCCGTCCACGAGCAGCTCGAAGTCGGACGCCGTCAGGCCGTGGACCCGGTTGCCGTCCCGGTCGGTGACGACGACCTCGATGTTCACGACCCGGACGTCGATCACCTCCGAGAACACGGCCGGCAGGCCTTCCTGCTGCTGCGCCAGGCCGCCGGCCGCGAACGGCAGAAGGCCGGTGAGGACGATCAGGTTTCGCTGGAGCTTCGTCATCGGTTCTTCCCCGTCAGATCCTGCCAACCTCCGGAACAGGGAAGACTATTGCAGAGGCCGGGTGGATACCTGCCGCGTTACTCTCCGTCGATGCCCGACGACGCACCTCGCACCACCACCCCGTACGGCGCCTGGCCGTCGCCGATCTCCGCCCGGTCCGTCGCCGAGGGCGCCCGCCGCATCGACGACCTCGCCGCCGCCGGCGACGACGTTTGCTGGCTCGAACGCCGCCCCGAGGAGGGCGG